>NZ_LT629792.1:607548-911322 GCF_900106055.1 Schaalia radingae
CATTGTCGTCCCGCCTGTTTGCCGCGCAGGTGAGGCGCTGACTCATCGGGTTTGCGGACAGCGCCGCTGAGCTGGGGTGTGTGGATGCGCCGATCAGTCTTCGCCTGTTGAGCGCGAAGATGTCCACATAGTGCGATCGTTAACACCGTCGTTCCGAAAGGCTTGTACGATACAAAACGAACGAACTGACATACCGCGTGAACATTACGCTTTTGAGGAATGATTGTTTGTATGCGTACTTCTCCGTCATATACCGCCTCCTACAGGCTTGAATTTGATGAATCACAAGCGTCCATCGCCACCATCATCGATACGGTGACCGCCACAGGTGCCCAGGTGAAGGGATTCGATGTCGCGGATTCAGATCGCGGCCATATGACCATTGATCTGACTTGCGATATGCGTGATTCAAACCATCGACGCGAAGTGGAAGCTACCCTCGACGCCCTGCCTGGCATTCATACTGCAGCCGTGTCAGACCAGACCTTCCTCGCTCATATCGGCGGAAAAATCGCCATCGCTCCGCGCGTCCCGCTGCGTAACCGCGACGACTTGTCGCGCATCTATACCCCGGGTGTGGCTCGTGTATGCACTGCCATTCACGACATGCCGGAAAAAGCCCACCTGTTGACCATGAAGTCCAATACGGTGGCCGTCGTTTCAGACGGGACGGCTGTGCTGGGGCTGGGAGACATTGGTCCTGCTGCTGCGCTTCCAGTGATGGAGGGCAAGGCGGTCCTGTTCAAACAGTTCGGTGGTGTGGACGCGTGGCCAGTCGTCCTCGACACAAAGGACACCGAGGAAATCATCTCGATTATCAAGGCGATCGCACCGGCCTATGCGGGCATCAACCTGGAGGACATTTCAGCACCTCGCTGCTTCGAGATTGAGGAACGCCTGCGCGAGGAACTTGATATTCCGGTTTTCCACGACGATCAGCACGGCACCGCGATTGTTGTCCTGGCAGCTTTGCTCAATGCGCTCAAGCTGGTGGACAAGAAGATTGACGAGGTCCGCATCGTTGTGTCGGGTGTGGGGGCCGCCGGGTCAGCGATTATCCGTCTCCTGATGGCTCAGGGAGCAAAGGATATCGTGGGGTATGGCCGCACTGGAGCGCTGTGTGCGGATAACGTTGCAGGCATGCATGCTTCGCGTCGCTGGCTTGCTGAGCATACGAACCCGCGTCGGGTAACCGGCAACCTTAAGGATGGTCTGCGCGATGCTGATGTGTTTATCGGTGTCTCACACGGCGGCCTGATTACCGGCGAAGATGTGGCGACGATGGCTGATGACGCGATTGTCTTCGCGCTTGCCAACCCGACACCCGAGGTTGACCCGCTCGATGCCGCTCGATACGCACGCATCGTTGCGACGGGGCGTTCCGATTACGCTAACCAGATCAACAACGTGCTGGCTTTCCCAGGGCTGTTCCGCGGGTTGCTTGATGCGAAGGTCTCCCAGATTACGACGGAAGTCCTGAGGGTTGCCGCCGTGGCGATCGCATCCGTCATTTCGGATGACGAGCTTTCGCCCAGCTACATCATTCCCGGTGTCTTTGATGACCGCGTGCCGGTGGCCGTGTCCAAGGCGGTTCGCCAGGCTGTTCGTGATCTTCCCACCGTGGACATTCCGAACCAGGAGCACCTGGGTACTCGCTGAGTACAGTGCAAGCGCGCGTGGCCGCTTTCGTTGATCGTGCATCAGGATTGACGAGGGTGGCCGCCGCATGTTCCACGCACTTCACTGTGAGTGGAGACCGTGGAACGGTCGCGACCCGGAGGAGTCGTTTTCGTTGGAAATAAGCGCTTTTAATTCGATGTGTCGATGCTCACCCTGCTAAAGTTTGACCTCGAGTGGGAAGGTGAGTATATTTAATTCTCGCCGCTGATGGTGGAGCCGAGAGGTTCTGGTGTTAGTGGTTTTACTACGCTAGAGGGCTTTCTTAAAAGTTCTTGACCGTATGTAGGTGTTGTTTGTGAACTCGATAGTGTGTTTGTTTTGTTGATGCTTGTTTTTGTTTTTTGAGTTTTTTTGGTTGGGATTGGCTGCCCTGTTGTGGGGTGGTTGTTTTCTGAGCAGATTATGGTTTTTGTTTTTTGTTTGGAGAGTTTGATCCTGGCTCAGGACGAACGCTGGCGGCGTGCTTAACACATGCAAGTCGAACGGGATCTGCGTGGCCTTTGTGGTTGTGTGGTGAGAGTGGCGAACGGGTGAGTAACACGTGAGTAACCTGCCTTTTTCTTTGGGATAACGCTCAGAAATGGGTGCTAATACTGGATGTTCTGCGCTTTCCGCATGGGGGGTGTGGGAAAGGGGCCTTTGTGGTTTCTGGAGGGAGATGGGCTCGCGGCTTATCAGCTTGTTGGTGGGGTGATGGCTTACCAAGGCTTTGACGGGTAGCCGGCCTGAGAGGGTGGGCGGTCACATTGGGACTGAGATACGGCCCAGACTCCTACGGGAGGCAGCAGTGGGGAATTTTGCACAATGGGGGGAACCTTGATGCAGCGACGCCGCGTGAGGGATGGAGGCCTTCGGGTTGTGAACCTCTTTCGCTCGTGTGCAAGCCGCTATTTGGGTAGTGGTGAGTGTAGCGGGTAAAGAAGCGCCGGCTAACTACGTGCCAGCAGCCGCGGTAATACGTAGGGCGCGAGCGTTGTCCGGATTTATTGGGCGTAAAGGGCTTGTAGGCGGTTTGTCGCGCCTGTCGTGTAATCCTCTGGCTTAACTGGGGGTGTGCGGTGGGTACGGGCAGGCTTGAGTGCGGTAGGGGAGATTGGAATTCCTGGTGTAGCGGTGGAATGCGCAGATATCAGGAGGAACACCGGTGGCGAAGGCGGGTCTCTGGGCCGTTACTGACGCTGAGGAGCGAAAGCGTGGGGAGCGAACAGGATTAGATACCCTGGTAGTCCATGCTGTAAACGTTGGGCACTAGGTGTGGGGGCCGCCCTTGGTTTCTGCGCCGTAGCTAACGCTTTAAGTGCCCCGCCTGGGGAGTACGGCCGCAAGGCTAAAACTCAAAGGAATTGACGGGGGCCCGCACAAGCGGCGGAGCATGCGGATTAATTCGATGCAACGCGAAGAACCTTACCAAGGCTTGACATGCGCCCTGAGCGCCTAGAGATAGGTGTGCATTTGGTTGGGGGTGTGCAGGTGGTGCATGGTTGTCGTCAGCTCGTGTCGTGAGATGTTGGGTTAAGTCCCGCAACGAGCGCAACCCTTGCCCTATGTTGCCAGCGCGTTATGGTGGGGACTCGTGGGGGACTGCCGGGGTTAACTCGGAGGAAGGTGGGGATGACGTCAAATCATCATGCCCCTTATGTCTTGGGCTTCACGCATGCTACAATGGCAGGTACAGAGGGTTGCGATGCTGTGAGGTGGAGCGAATCCTTTAAAGCTTGTCTCAGTTCGGATCGGGGTCTGCAATTCGACCTCGTGAAGGTGGAGTCGCTAGTAATCGCAGATCAGCTACGCTGCGGTGAATACGTTCTCGGGCCTTGTACACACCGCCCGTCACGTCACGAAAGTTGGTAACACCCGAAGCTTGTGGCTTAACCTTTTTGGGGGGAGCAGGTGACGGTGGGATTGGCGATTGGGACGAAGTCGTAACAAGGTAGGCGTACCGGAAGGTGCGGCTGGATCACCTCCTTTCTAGGGAGCCCTGTTTGTGCGTTTGTTTCTGCTCTTTTTGGGGTGGGGCGCGTTGTGGGGTTGTGAGTGTTGGCGGGGCAGACACATTGTCGGGTTTTCTTTCAATTCCTGTGTGTTTTGGAAGTGTTTGTTGCCTGCGTCTGGCTGCTGCTGTTGTGGTGGTTGGGTGTGTGGTGGGTTGTTTGTGAACTGTATAGTGGTTGTGAGCATCTTTATTGTGTTTTCTGTGTTTTGTTGTTTTTGCATGTTTTCATGTTTGTGTTGTGTTTAGTTTTTGTGGGCATTCGGTGGATGCCTTGGTACCAAGAGCTGATGAAGGACGTGGCGGCCTGCGATAATCCTTGGGGAGTTGGCGAGCGAGCGTTGATCTGAGGGTGTCCGAATGGGGGAACCTGGCTGGGGTTGTGCCTGGTCACTATCATCTGAATTCATAGGGTGGTAGGGGGAACGCGGGGAAGTGAAACATCTTAGTACCCGTAGGAGAAGATATTTCGTGAGTAGTGGTGAGCGAAAGCGGATGATGGCTAAACCGTGTGCGTGTGTGACTCGGCGGGGGTTGCGTGTGCGGGGTTGTGGGGCTCTTTTTTCTCATCTTCTGCCGGGGGTGGGGGTGTGTGCGTGTGCGTGTGGTGAACATCTTGGGATGGGTGACCGAAGTATCGTGATAGTCGTGTAGCTGTGTGTGTGCGTGTGTGCCAAGGGGGTGCCCGAGTAGTGCGGGGCTCGTGGAATCTCGTGTGAATCTGCCAGGACCACCTGGTAAGCCTGAATACTTTTTGGTGACCGATAGTGCATAGTACCGTGAGGGAATGGTGAAAAGTACCCCGGGAGGGGAGTGAAATAGTGCCTGAAACCGGGTGCCTGTAAGCCGTCAGAGCCTGCTTTTGTTGGGTGATGGCGTGCCTTTTGAAGAATGAGCCTGCGAGTCAGTGATGCGTGGCGTGCTTAACCCGTGTGGGGGATGCGTAGCGAAAGCGAGTCTTAATTTTGGGCGTGTGTCGCGTGTTGTGGACCCGAAGCGGGGTGATCTACCTATGGTCAGGGTGAAGCTATGGTAAGACGTGGTGGAGGCCCGTACCCACCAGGGTTGAAAACCTGGGGGATGAACTGTGGGTAGGGGTGAAAGGCCAATCAAACTCCGTGATAGCTGGTTCTCCCCGAAATGCATTTAGGTGCAGCGTCACACTGGGCTTGGTGGAGGTAGAGCTACTGGTTGGTTGATGGGCCGTGTTGGTTACTGACGTCAGCTAAACTCCGAATGCCATTTCAAGTGGGTGTGGCAGTGAGACTGCGGGGGATAAGCTTCGTGGTCGAGAGGGAAACAGCCCAGATCATCGGCTAAGGCCCCTAAGCGTGCGCTGAGTGGGAAAGGATGTGGAGTCGCGTTGACAGCCAGGAGGTTGGCTTAGAAGCAGCCATCCTTGAAAGAGTGCGTAATAGCTCACTGGTCGAGTGGTTGTGCGCCGATAATGTAGCGGGGCTTAAGCGTGCCGCCGAAGCCGTGGCAATAACTTTTTGTTTTTGGGTAGGGGAGCGTCCTGCTCTGGGTGAAGCTGCCTGGTGATGGGTGGTGGACGGGGTGGGAGTGAGAATGCAGGCATGAGTAGCGTTTCGTGGGTGAGAATCCTACGCGCTGATTGACTAAGGGTTCCAGGGGCAGGTTTGTCCGCCCTGGGTTAGTCGGGTCCTAAGGCGAGGCCGACAGGCGTAGTCGATGGGTGACCAGTTGATATTCTGGTACCGTTTGTTTTCCGTCTGACGCTGCATGCTTTCGCGTCGTGTGCTTGCCGTGCGTGGTGTTGTCTTTCGGGATGATGCTGTTGTGTGGCTGTGTGTGGTGTGGGGTGTGTGGTGAGCATTGGGGTGACGCAGGGAGGTAGTTGCTGCACACTGGTGGTTATGTGTGTCTAAGGTTGTGGCCTGTTTCTTGGGTGAAATCCGGGAAGCTGCGTTTGATCGCGTGGGTGAGGGCTGATGGGGCTGCCTGTTGGGGTGGCTAGTGGTGATCCTGTACTGCCGAGAAAAGCCTGGATGTGAGGAAGATGAGCGCCCGTACCCTAAACCGACTCTGGTGGTCAGGTAGAGTATACCGAGGCGTGCGAGTGAATCATGGTTAAGGAATTCGGCAAATTGCCCCCGTAACTTTGGGATAAGGGGGGCCCTGCTGGTGTGCCTGCTTTTGCGTGGGTGGTGCTGGTTGGGGTCGCAGAGAATTGGGAGAAGCGACTGTTTATTAAAAACATAGGTGTGTGCTAAGCCGTAAGGCGCTGTATACGCACTGACGCCTGCCCGGTGCTGGAAGGTTAAGAGGACGACTTAACTGCTTTTTTGTGGTGAAGGTTTGAATTTAAGCCCCAGTAAACGGCGGTGGTAACTATAACCATCCTAAGGTAGCGAAATTCCTTGTCGGGTAAGTTCCGACCTGCACGAATGGCGTAACGACTTCTCCGCTGTCTCGACCGTGATCTCGGTGAAATTGCAGTACGAGTAAAGATGCTCGTTTCGCGCAGCAGGACGGAAAGACCCCGGGACCTTTACTATAGCTTGGTATTGGTGTGTGTTTGTGCTTGTGTAGGATAGGTGGGAGACTGTGATGCCGTGCCGCTAGGTGTGGTGGAGTCGTTGGTGAAATACCATTCTGGTTCAAGTATGCATCTAACTTGGAGCCCTGATCGGGTTTGGGGACAGTGCCTGGTGGGTAGTTTAACTGGGGCGGTTGCCTCCTAAAGGGTAACGGAGGCGCTCAAAGGTTCTCTCAGCCTGGTTGGTGATCAGGTGGTGAGTGTAAGTGCACAAGAGGGCTTGACTGTGACACTGACGGGTGGAGCAGGTACGAAAGTAGGAACTAGTGATCCGGCCATGGCTTGTGGAAGCGTGGTCGCTCAACGGATAAAAGGTACCCCGGGGATAACAGGCTGATCTTGCCCAAGAGTCCATATCGACGGCATGGTTTGGCACCTCGATGTCGGCTCGTCGCATCCTGGGGCTGGAGTTGGTCCCAAGGGTTGGGCTGTTCGCCCATTAAAGCGGTACGCGAGCTGGGTTTAGAACGTCGTGAGACAGTTCGGTCCCTATCCGCTGCGCGCGTTGGAAACTTGATGAAGGCCCGTCCCTAGTACGAGAGGACCGGGATGGACGAACCTCTGGTGTGCCAGTTGTACTGCCAGGTGCATTGCTGGTTGGCTACGTTCGGTTGGGATAACCGCTGAAAGCATCTAAGCGGGAAGCTTTCTTCGAGATGAGGTTTCCGTGCCCCCCTTTTTTGGGGGGTGGGAGGTCCCCAGTAGATGACTGGGTTGATAGGCCAGAGGTGGAAGCATTGTGAGGTGTTGTGAGCCGACTGGTACTAATGGGCCGATTCTAAACCAACACTCACACACTAGTGTGTGTGGGGCGAAGCGAGAAAACACGTGCACCCTGTGTTTGGGGTGTGGTGCTTGCAATCACTGTGCGGTACACACTCAACCCACACGTTGTGGGTGGGTGACATTTTTTGCGGTGGCTCATGGCAGGCGGGAAACGCCCGGCTCCTTTCCGAACCCGGAAGCTAAGCCGCCTTTGCGCTGATGGTACTGCGACCGGGGGGTCGTGGGAGAGTAAGACACTGCCGCAATCAACCGTGAGTTGGGGGTGGGGTACAGGCCTGGAGACAGGCACGTACCCCACCCCCCCCTTTTTACGCGCACACACTACCCGGACGCACGTCTGCGCGCATAGCAGGCACTGCCCGAGCCTCACGAGCGAGATGCATCTGTCGGATTGGCTTTCAGCACCGAAGAAGTCTCCCCCCACGCACGGGGGGAGGCTCCCATAGACGGGCAGACGTCTTCGATTGCCAGGTGATGACCTACTTGCGGCGCGTCACGAGAACTGTTCCCATTGCGATTGCTGCCAGGCTCGCAATCGCAAGAGCAGAGTTCAAGCCAGTTGTCGCGAGGTGTGAGGGGCGCTCAGAGGCCGCACCTTGACCCTGCCCCTCCTCATCACCAGTAGTCTGAGCTGGATCAACCTCTGGCTTGTCAGATGGTCCGACAGACGAGGACTTCGTCAGCAGTGGAGATTCCGTTTGAGCTTGTCCAAGAAGACAATGGCGCAGCTCGGAGACCTTGTACCAGGATGATCCTTCGGCAACCGCAGTACACGAGGAATTAAACGGTGTTTCCACCTCGTTGACAAGCATGCGGACAATCGGGGTCCACGACCTACCCGTTGCAGGATCGGTGCCGGCCTGACAGGCCGTGTCCCACTGGACGTTTGCCGCCATCGGCATGACGGTGGATCCGCGCCATTCGTTGGTGGCGTAGTTAAAGACGTCGTCGATGCTGACAGGCTGTGAGACAGCAGGTGCCTGCTGGGTTGAACCAGGCAAACGAAGCAGGGCGGAGAAAGGAGCAATCGTTTCTGCGTGAGCAAAGCGGAACGTTGCAACGTGGGATCCACCGGCGGTGCGCTCATCGATCTGGGCGAAGAAATCATCGAGCAACGGTTGCGCAGGCGCGTATGACCCGTCAGTTCCCGTCACGCCCGGACCTTTTTCGTAAAAGTCCTCAGCGTCGAGCAGATAGGAGAACCACTTGGTGTCGTCCTGGTAGTTTGCGAAATACTGCTCGAAATCGAATGCGTGCTCCCCGGTGTTTTCCTCCTGCATATCAGCACCGATGATGTACAGGTTGTACAGATCCATCGCCGCATCAACAGCGCTGGTGATCTTCTTCCTGGCGGAGCCGCACGCATCAGCGTCAGTGCTTTCATCAGCGTTCGGTGCGCAGTTCTTGTCGCCATCCTTCGAGCCATCAGCAGTGTTGAACCATGTATGCGCATCATCTCCGATCGAGTCAATAAACTCGGGCGTGAAGATCTGCGAGAGAACCCGGCGTGCTGATTCCTGCGACTGAGGCAGCGACTCGATGTAGTCCATCGCTCCGGCGATCACTCCACCGTCACTGGTCTGCTCCCCAATGAATGCTTCGTAACGAGAGGCTACTTCGTAAGCCGGCGTTCCCTCCTGCTTCACTGAGCCATCAGGGTTCTCCAGCTTGTGGAAGTAAAGTGTTTCAGGATGCGCTTCGAGGGATTCCACGATCGGCGTCACACTGTCGTGCGAGGCGGCTTCAAACCCTGTGAGGAAGCTTTCGCCGGATTGGGTGGCGCGAGCCTCACCTGAGGACTCAAAGCGGATCGCGTCACCCTCGGCAATGGCGCGCTCGAAGAGAGCAGAGTTGCGTTTGTAGGTGCGTTCACCAATTCCGCGGTGCTGCGTAGCGCCCTGACCGGTGAGCATTCCGTAGCCGTTGGCCACGTTGGCCGCTGTGATCGACTCGAGGTTCTTCATAAATGCCTCGCCCACCTCCGGTGACACGAAACCGTTTTCTTTCTGAGCCGTCTGAGCCATCAGCATTAACAGAGCATCGTACTTATAGGAGGACAATCCTCGCGAACCGTGGCGGGCGACGAGCTGGGTATGCTCGATGTTGAAACCTGCTGGAGGTTGTGAATATCCTGCGATGTCACTTTCGCTGGGTGCGATGTACGGCTGCTTCGAGGAATAGAAAGGACCTTCCTCGGTGGCGTCAGCAAAAGCCAGTTGCTGAGCTGATACCACGGACAATGCCGCAATTGAACAAAGCGCAGTCAGCCCGACAATCCGGGCGCGCTGTGTAGTCATTTTCGGACTCCTAAGCACTATGAAAGCAAAACAAATACAGTCCTCACACTAAGCGGTGAAAATGGCAGGAAGAGCCATGAAAGCTAACGCGCACGTTACAGGCGCGTGAACATCTGCCGGGAGGTCGACGGCCTTGCTGTCGAGCGTCACAAGATCGACCGCGGCGCCGCACTGACACCCACTTACGAGGCTGCACTACGCCCCGGCGCTGCGCGGCAGTGAGCGCCCAGTTGTCATGTTCGTGAAAGAGCTGATTATGCGCCGGTTGACACCGAGATAATACCTTTGATCAGGACAGTTGTAGCGCCCACAACTGCCAGGACTAAAGCCAGCGCACGGGAATGAGATTTGCTGACTCGAGGAGCAATAAGCACTCCCGTAGCGATCCCCACGAGCATCGCGCCAATAGCTACCGCGATGAGCCACCACGAGGTATGAAGCTGCACAGAACCACTCAACCACTTGGTTGTCAGCGAAATCAACCCGCCGTAGCTTCGCCCCTCGAACCACAGTTGCGATCAGTGACACGGTGATGAGTGCGCCAACAATAACCTGCACCCAGGCAGGTGAAACACTACGCACCAGCAAAGCCCCAGGAATCGAGCCGACCACCATGATTGGCCCGAGCAGCACCCACCGTTTCCAGTCGATGTCGCGCCACACGGTCAGCGCGATGATGCTCGCATTGATGACAGCCAGAATATTCATCATGACGATGCCGTCCACACCGCCCATCAGAAGCGACAACACCGGGCCAGCAACCAGGCCCAGCCCCATGCCGGAAATGCGTTGCAAACACGCTCCCAGCAGGACCGAGCATGCAATACAACACGCTACTAGCATGGCCGTACCTCCTTGCTGGTGGCTATCACATCCACCTAGGCGATGCCTCCACCTCAATGAGAGGAGTGTCGGCCCTTGGCGGTGCTACCTACTATTCAGCCGGCGTGTCCTTCGAGCCGGACGGTATTTCCGGTGAGTCAGTCGGTGCCGCTTGGCAGTCGAGGAATTGCAGCAATCAGTGCGCGCGCATAGTCACCCTCGGGAGCTGACAATACACGACGAGTCGGGCCGCGATCTTCGACGTGCCCATCCTTGAGCACGACGATAGTGTCGCACGCTGAGGCCACGGTCGCCAGATCGTGAGAAACCAGCAGAAGCGACATGCCGCGCTCACGGGTGATCGAATCGATCATCTCCATGACGGAGGCGCGCGTCGCCATATCCAGTGCCGAAACAGGTTCATCAGCGATGATGACGCTCGGCTCAGACACCAGGGCCCGGGCAATGGCGATGCGTTGACGCTGCCCACCTGAAAAAGTTCGAGGATACTCGTCAGCGCGCTGCGGATCGACACCGACCAGCCGCAATGCCTCGTGCACCATCTCCCGCGCCCGTGCGCCCGACGCCACCTTCAGCGCGTGCAGCGGCTCGGCAACGATCGCCCCGACACGCATACGCGGGTTGAGTGAAGAATACGGATCCTGGAACACCGCCTGAACGTGTGAACGGAAATTGCGCATGATACTGCGCGAACGCGAGCGCACCGGCATCCCGGCAAAGGTGACAGACCCCGACTGCGCGGGCAACAATCCCAGGCCCAGCCGCGCAGCTGTGGTTTTCCCGCTTCCGGATTCACCGACGAGGGCGACGCGTGCACCCGGCTCGAGGTGCACGCTGAAGTGGTCAATGCCGGCATCTGTTGACGGGTAGTGGAAGGTGACGTCGTCAAAAATCAAAGCAGAATCACTCATCGTTGTCCCTCCGATCGTCGCGGGACTTGATAGTGTCCATCATCGTGTCGAGGTGGCGCGCCGCCTCCACAATGCGGCGTGTGCCATCGCTCAGATCCGTTGCGTCTGCGGCCACGAGGTTCGAGGTTGACACGTCGTCGCTGATCCGTCCCTCCTCGATGACGACGATGCGATCAGCCATCTGTGCGACCACCGGAAGGTCATGAGAGATGAAAAGTAACGCAGTGTCGTGCTGGCGCGTGGCCTGGGTGAGGACATCCAGAATATGCGCCTGCACTGTTACGTCCAGCGCCGTGGTAGGCTCATCTGCGATCAGGAGGTCTGGCTGACAGGCCAGCGCCAGCGCAATCGCCACGCGTTGGCGCTGGCCTCCGGACAGTTCATGCGCAAATGCGTGGGCAACGCGTTCAGGATCAGGTAGCTGCACTCCGCTCAGCGCTTCATTGATTGCAGCGCGCATGGCGCGTCGCCCTCGTACATGCTGATGGTGGGCCAGCGGCCACTCCAATTGCTTACCGATACGCATGAGCGGATCGAGGGCAGACAGGGGATCCTGGAAAACCATTGCCGCCGTGGCTCCACGGAAGCTGCGCAGGTCTTTTTCGGATGCACCGGTCACATTGAGGTCGCTCACCCGTAAAGATCCGCTCACCTGAGCTGGCGAAGGCAGAAGCCCCATCACAGTTTTGGCGAACATTGATTTACCCGACCCGGACGCACCGATCATGCCCACGTGCTCGCCGCGATTCATGGTCAGATTGAGCGAGTCCAGAATCGTGCTGCCGCCGATGCGCACGGTCAGATCATTGGCCTGGAGCAGTGGCGCGGTCATGAGGCCTCCTGCTGGGTAGGATCGACCGCGGCGCGCAGGCCGTCCGACAGTAGATTTGCGCCGATCACGAGGACGACGATGGCGACGCCTGGTGCGATTGCGCCCAGAGGCTGTGTGGTGAACGTGGCCTGAGCATCCAGCAGCAGACGCCCCCACGACGCGTTCGGCGGGGGAGTGCCCAGCCCCAGGTAGGACAATCCTGCTTCAGCCAGAACCGCTGAACCGAACAGCACAGCCACGTTGACGATCAGGAAGGGCCAGATATTGGGTAGAACATGGCGCCAGACAATGCCAAGGGTCCCCACTCCGGACGTGCGTGCGGCAACCACGTACTGCTCGCGCAGCACACGTGATGTGAGGATGCGCGTCAGCCGCGCTATCACGGCAGATGCCGACAGGCCAATCGCCACCGTGACGGTCAGCAGTGATGCGCCTCCAACTGCGACCATCAGCATGGCGAGCAGCAGTGTCGGAAAGGCGATGAGGACGTCCAGGATCGAGGAGGCCACATCGTCGAACCAGCCGCGCGAAAGTGCTGCAAGGAGTCCGAAGCTGATGCCGATGATGGATGCGATGAGCGCTGCGCCGGTGCCGACCGTCAGCGCGATACGCGCACCGATCAGTACGCGTGTAGCGATGTCATGGCCCAGGCGATCGGTGCCGAGCCAGTGCTGCCACGATGCGCCTTCCAGTCGGCCGCCCGACGTGTCATCGACAGGGTAGGGCAGCCAGAACAGTGAGACGAGGGCGGCCAGGGCGACCGCGGAGAGAAGAACGACGCCGATGATCAGGCCGGCTCTGCCGGTTCGACTGGCCCGGCGGCGCGGAGCGGATGGCGAAGGGGAGGGTGCGGGAGTCATTTACGCGCGACCTCCTGTCAGGGAAGTGCGCAGACGCGGATCAACGATACGTTGAAGCACGTCAGCAAGGAACCCGATGACCAGCACGAGGGCGGTGGAGACAAGCAGGACCCCTTGAATAGAGGGGAAATCATGCTGAGCGATCGCTCGGGTCAGCATGGAGCCCAGGCCGGGCAGAGCGAAAACCTGCTCAACAACGACTGCACCGATGAAGGTGGTCGCAAGCTCGATGCTGGCTACCGAGATCACCGGGATCGATGCGTTGCGCAAACCGTGACGGATCATTGCGCGCGTGCGCGACTGGCCCAGCGCCCGCGCGCACGCCACGTAGCCTGAGTCAATGACATCGAGGGCGGCTGAGCGGGTGTAGCGCGTCATCGACGCGCTGGAGACGAAAGCGATGGTGCTGACCGGCAGGACGAGTGCCGTCCACGCGAGGAACGGGGTACCCCATCCCTGGGGTGGGAAACCGCTCGCGGGCACCAGACGCAACCTGACGGCAAAAACGATCACCGCCATCATGGCGATCCAGAAAACAGGAACAGCGATACCGATCTGCGAAAAGATCGACACGATCAGGCCGGCAGGCCCGTTGCGCCATCGAGCCGCCACGTATCCCAGAGGAATGGCAATGATCAGGGCGAATGTGAAGGCGATCAGAGTCAGAGGAATGGTCACCGACAGGCGTGAGGCAATCTCAGCGCCCACCGACGTTCCTGATGTGAACGACGTGCCCAGGTCGCCATGCGCCAGGTCAGAAATCCAGCGGACGAACTGGGTCACAACCGGCTGGTCAGATCCGACCTGACGGCGCGCCGCCTCAATCTGTTCCGGCGTTGCGGTCGATGTCAAAAGCGCATTGGCTGGGTCGCCGGGCAGGAGCCTGAGCAGCACAAATATTGCAATGAGGCCCGCCACCCCAGTGGCAAGGAGCAATGCGCTGCGACGAACCAGGTACCGGATCACTCGGACTCGCTAATCCCCGCCACGAAGAACTGTGAGTTCAGCCCGTTGACCCCGTATCCGCTCAGATGAGACCGTGCGATCACAACTTGAGGGTACAGGTAGAGCCAGGCGCTTGCGGCTTCCTCGGCAATGATCCTGTTGGCCTGGCGCAGCAGGTCGGCTTGTTCATCGGTGGAATGCGCGTGCTGAGAGCGCTCGACAAGGTCGGACACTTCAGGATTGTCGTAGCCCCAGTAGAAATCCGGGTTGGCGTACCACACGACGTCGCGAGTGTTGACGTGCTCCTGCAACGTGGCTTCGTAATCCTTGTTTGTGAAGACCTTGGAATACCATTCGTCAGCGGTGATCGGATTGATCGTCACGGTTACACCGATCTTGGCCAGCTCGCTCTTGACGAACTCAGCGACCAGTGGATGCGGATCGTAGGTCGGAGTGTCCAGCGTGAAGGAGAAGCCGCCAGCCAGTCCAGCTTCGGCCAGCAGTGAGCGCGACAACTCCGGATCGTAAGGGTTCAGGCCAGTCAGGTCCTCATACCACGGGTCCGAAGGCGGCACCATCGAGCCGATGACCTGTCCCTTGTCCGCCCACACGGACTCCAGGAGCTTGTCGCGGTCAATGGCTGAGTAGACAGCTTTGCGCACGCGCGCATCATCGAACGGCTTGACTCGGTCATTGAAAGCGAGCAGTTCCTTCGTCGTGGACATGCCGTCAGAGACGGTGAAGTTCGCGTTCGAATCGAAAGTGGGGATCGCATCCGGTGACTGCACATTCGTCACAATGTCGATGTCACCGGCCTGCAGAGCGTTCGTCATGGACGTCGCATCGGTGAAGTAGTGGAAGATGGCACCGGCATTGGCAGGCTTGTCACCCCAGTAGTCCTCGCGAACCTTCAGCGTGAGGGTCGAACCTTTCGTCCATCCCTCCACCGTGTAGGGTCCGGTGCCGTCAGTTTGCGTCGTGGTGTCGAGCCCTTCGGGAACAACCCACATGCCGGACAGGTCATAGTCCAGTGAAACGGAAGGCTCTGACAGCGTCAGGACGACGGTCGTGCTGTCAGGTGCCTGCACGTCAGAGATAACGGATACTTCCTTCTTGCGCGCGGACTGCGATTCGTCAGACAGTAGGTGCTTGATGGAGGCGACAACGTCGTTGACGGTCATCTCCTTTCCCGAGGAGAACGTCACGCCCTCACGAATGGTGAGCGTATGGGTCAGTCCATCTTCGGAGACGACGTCTTCAGTGGCCAGCCAAGGTTCCACGTCACCCGAATCAGTCAGGCGGAACAGTGTTTCATACACGTTGCCTGTCAGCGCTTCGGTCGCGCCCTGCCCACCGCTACCTGAGTTTGATAGGTTCGTCGGCTCGTACAGGGAGCCAATGTCAATGGTGGCCGCTGCGTTCGCCTGGCCGCCGGCGCTTTGACCGGACTGGCTCGAGTTGAAAGCATCCGGGCCCGCACACGCAGTCATTCCCATGACGAGGGTGGCCAACGCGGCGATGACTCGTGAACGTTTCACAAAAGCTCCTATCCCAGATGCGGTCAGTGCGCTGTGTGTCACTGCGGACGCATCGCGACTGTTTAATCGGTGTGTGGGCGGGCGGTCACTATATATGCAGCCCACACTAGTCACACGTTAATGCGAGATGAAGACCTGTGCGTTGTGATATTCACCGTGTGAGATGGGAAGCGGGTCACCTGTCCTAGGCAAGGAGGTGTCGATGGTGGCACCATTTATTACTGTGAAAAACTCTGCCTCAGATGATTCGACTGCCAGCTCGGCGTCGAACTTTTCGGCACCTGCGTCCAACGAGTTGCCCTCGTCGAGCACAGCCGCGCACGACGATCCCAGGCACGACGAACCCGGTCGCGACGGTTCCCGTCACGGCAGGCCAGGCCACAATGAGCCTGGTGGCGGCGATACCAGGCGGGGCGATGCCGGGCGAGGCGCTCCTGAACGCACTGCTGCGGCGCGTGAGGATGCAGTCACGGGCACAGACCACAACCGGTACGCTCACACCGAGCGTGAACGCACCTCACTGACGCTGCACCGTATGGTGGCTCACGATCGCCTTGCTCACGCGTCGCGTATCGTGTTGCGTCTGGGACAGATGCTGTTGTCCAGCGGTGCGAGTGCATTTCGCGTCAAACACGGCATGGCTCGTCTGGCGCAGGCAGTCGGTATTGAGCAGCACCACGCGCAGGTGACATACACCGAGATTATCTCCACGGCGTACGCGTCGGGCACCTTCCGCACCGAGCTTGCCGAGCAGCGCGCGATGGGTGTCAACGCTGACCGCATCGACCGGCTTGCGAGTTTCGTCAATGGCCTGGGCGGGCCCGGATCGATCAGCATCGAGGAAGTCGACTCCACACTTGATGAGATCGAGCACGTGCCGCCGTTGTATTCGACGCTGCCGAACGCGTTGGCATCGGGTATCGCATGCGCGGCGTTCTCATTTCTTAATCACGGCGGCTGGGTGGAGTGCTCCGTTGTTGCCATCGCGGCCTTCTTCGGTCAGTATCTGCGCCGCCAGATGCTTCACCGTCGCATGAATCACTTCGGCGTGTGGATGGCGTGCGGTGCATTGGCCTCCACGATCTACATTTCACTGGTGGCAGCCGCGCAGCACTTCATGAACGTCGAACCAACCCACCAGGCCGGTTTCATTTCAGCAGTGCTCTTCCTGGTGCCAGGATTCCCGTTGGTCACCGGCATCATTGACCTGGTGCGTCACGATTTCCAGGCGGGGATTCCGCGTCTGGTCTATGTCACGATGCTGATGGTGTCGGCGGGTGTGGCCGTGTGGAGCGTGTCGTTGATTTTCCACTGGTCGGTCACCCCTCAGTATGACTATCACCTGATGCCGTGGGTGCTGTACCTGCTGCGGTTCCTGACCTCGTATATCGCGTCTTACGGGTTCGCTATGTTGTTTAATACGCCGCCCAAGGTCAGTGCCTACGCTGCGCTGATCGGTGCAATGATCAACACGGGTCGTCTGGCGATGGTGGATGAGTTGCATGTGCCCGTTCAGGCTGCTGTGGGGATTGCGGCACTGTGCGCGGGTCTGCTGGCGTCGCTGGTGGCGCGTTCGAGCCATCGTTACTCACGCGTGAGTCTGTCGGTGCCCGCCGTTGTCATCATGATCCCGGGTGTGCCGTTGTACCGTTCGCTGGCTTACCTGAACAACGGGAACATCAATGACGCGTCTGCCGCACTTTTCTCCGTGTTCTTCACGGTTATTTCAATCGGCGTGGGTCTGGCGGTTGCGCGCATGCTCACTGACCGCAACTGGCTGATGGAGCGTCCAGTGTCTGTGCCTTCGCTCGGCCTGGCTGGGGCAATCGACGAGGGCGACGCTGATGAGCTGGGTGACAGCCTGGGCGATGAGGTCGATCCTTTCCCTGAAGGAGCCGACGGGCGGTAGCCGGTGGTATACCGCTGCAGCGCCGGCACGGCGTGCGGCACCCCGCGAGAGGGCGCGCAGGGATCGCTGCGCATCAACGTCATGCGGGTACTGTCAACGGGTCAAGGTCTGAGTCGATCGACCAAGGTGACAGTCAACGGATCAAGGTCTGTCAGTGCGCTGCTGAGCACCTCGCCACAGTGACGGTCAACTGTTCAAGGTATTAATCAACCGGTCAAGGTAGCCGACGTTGCGAAGATCAACCGGTCAAGGTAGAACGCCGTCACCGCGCGATCTCATCATGTGAGAACCGCGGAATAGTGCGGAAAAGTCGCTGTCGCCGAAGCGTGCCGGCCAGTTTTTCAGCTCTCTTACCTTGACCGGTTGACTCATGGGCAGTGCAATGACCTTGACCGGTTGATTGCATCTGACGTGATTGCATCTGACATGCTGGCCTTGGCGCACCATTCACTCAACCCCATAGTTCGCGCCGCATACCTTTTCCGTCAGACAGCTGCTGTGCGCGGCAGTTTGTCGCCGAACCTTGTTGAGCCGGCAGCACTCTGATACCCTCATTATTAGCAGGTGTGGAATAATGTGCCTGCGGTTGTGGGTGCTGTTGTTGCGGCACTTACTCTTGGCTATACGGTTGCTCGCGATGATGGTGTATCTCGAGCAGCTTCGGGGCAGATTACCTGGAGCCAATGGAAAGGCTCTATTGGCTGGGGGATTTGCGCAGGTGCAGTTGCGCTCGGCCCGGTTGGCGTGGTGGCCTATGAAGGGTGGAAGAACGGCTTTACGCAGGAATGCATGAAACATGACTATTGCAAGAATGGGTAGGTGATTCACAATGACTGTGAAGGTGACCAGTGATGCTTTGTATGTTATTGCCACTGTGCTGTTGGGCGGCGGGTTGATTTATGCGCTTGTGACACGCGGAGCAGTTCCTGGGCCTGCTCTGGGGGTCGGGATGCTGATCCTGTTTATTGCTGCTGCATTGAACCTGATTGATGAGCGGCGCAAACGTCAGTCGCTCCATTCGGACAAGGTCCGCAGGGGCATCGACAAGGATCAGTAGCCAGCTCACACAAGAAGCAAGTCGCCCTCGTCCATAAAGGAGGAACGAGGACGACCCGCCAATTGCTGATTAGCTGCGTAGAGCAGGCGTGAAACCGAGCAGCTACATGGCGCCGAAGACCTGCGCCACCATGATCTTGCCGATCATGGCGACCGGGTAGACCAGTGCGTAGCCGAGCGCCACACGAGGATCCATGTTCGTGCGGCCATTCGCAAATGCCAATACCGCAGGCTGGGTCTGCGAACCTGCAAGTACACCGGCCAGGCGCGTGCCGCCCATCTTGAAGATCCAGCGCATCGAACAGTACATGCCGATCGCCATGATCAACGTGATAATGACGCCGAGCAGGAAGATCTTCCACCATGCGCCTGATGTGAACGCTTCGATGATCTGACCGCCTGCGACGGCTCCGGCCTGAGCGAGGAAGACCAGCAAACCGAACTCCGAGAGCACCTGGCATGCGGTGTAGGGGATCGCGGTGACGATCGGGCCGACGCGGCCGATCTTGCCAAAGATCAGGCCTATGATCAGCGTGCCGGCAGCGGAACCGATCGAGAAATACTCACCGGTGGGGGTGAAGAACTTCAGCTCGCCCAGCAAAATGCCCAGCGCCATGCCGATGCCCAGAGCGACCGGGTTCACGTCAGACAGGCCGCGTGCCGAGTCACCGAAGAACTCGGTAATCTTCTTCATCTTGGAGGTCGGAGCAACCACACGCACGCGGTCACCTTGCTGGAGCACCAGTCCTGGTTCTGCGACCATATCCACGTCACCGCGACGTACACGAGAAATCGTGGCGGAAAAACGAGTGGCGAAATCAAGGTCTCCCACTGTTCGCCCAGCGACCTTCGGGTCAGACACTGTCATGCGGCGGAAGTCCAGGTAGGAGCGGTCCTGCAACAGTGAGTGCGAGGAGGAGTGTCCAAGCTCGGTGGCAACACGCGCCACAAGTTCACGCGGGCCAACAACTGTCAGCAGGTCACCAGGATCGAGTGTGTCCGACATGGATGGGCGCGTGATCGGGCCAGCCTCACCGCGGCGCAGACGCGAGAACGTCACGCGGCTGCCGAGCTTTTCGTAGATGTCACCAATGAAGGGATGGTCTTCGCGCTCGACGCGGATGGTGCGGTTAGCCAGCGGGCTGGGCGCATCTTTGTCGTGCTTGCCGTATGACAGGGCAGCAGCCGCAGCACCGAGCATGCCGATGACACCAAAAATGTAGGAAATGGAGTAGCCAACAGTGGCAGCACCTGGGTCGCCGGACGCTTCTCCGGCGGCAGCCAGAGCGGGCGTGTTCGTCGTAGCACCGGCAAATGTGCCCGTGATCATCGCGGTGCTCATGCCGAATCCGCGTCCGACCAGCAGGCCGACCGAAGCGGCCACGATGTACAGCACGACCATGATAAGGATTGGTCCGATGGCCTTGCGCAGATTGTGGAAGAAGGATGCGCCGGAAGTAATACCGATAGCAAAGGCGAAGAGGGCCAGGCCAAGCGTGCCGAGTTCACGGGTGACGCGCAGCTCAACACCGTATGTTTCCGCCCACGCAGCCAGGATGATCGCGAAGAACAACACCGCGGCGGCACCCAGTCCGATTCCACGAACTTTGACGCGGCCAAACGCCATCCCGATGCCGATCAGGATGAACAGGAACAGCACGGGCTGTTCAGCCAAAAATGAGAATACAGAGGCCACAGGCACACTCCCATTAAGTTCCAAAGGTCTACATGCTCTGGCATTATCTCAGGTATTTCTCAGGGTGCGACAGTCTATCGTCCCAATTGTCGTCACATTTGGCGAATGTGACGCGACTGGCTTTCTGGCCCGGCTCGCATGGGGCCTGCTGGCGTGGTGTGGGGATGACGAGGGCGTGCTGCAGGTTTGATACTGCACCGATGCCGGATGCTTGCCGAAAAGGCGCGAAGAAAGGGTGCGGAGGGCTGCCTGTGAAGCGCAGGCAATCTGGCTAATGACGCCGGGTTCTCACAATATGAGATTCCGGGACTCGCGGCCCGACGGAGCCGTAACGTATGAGACGTGCAGAACATTATCGCAGTGACGGACGTCCTCCTCCTCGTAGGTCGGCGTGCGTATCCTGCTGCGTAAATGTCAGGTGGAACGCACGCCTAATCCCCACGCTTGGAGCGAAGGGGATTTTTTTGTACCACCACACAAACCATTGAGAGGACACCATGAACATGGGCGATACTCCAACACAGACAATGACCGGGGCGCAGGCCATCGTCGCGAGCCTGGAAGCACTGGGCGTGACCGACATTTTCGGTATGCCAGGTGGCGCGATCTTGCCGACCTACGACCCGCTCATGGATTCATCCATGCGTCACATTCTGGTTCGACATGAACAAGGAGCAGGACACGCTGCCGAGGGGTACGCCCTGGCGACTGGAAAAGTGGGCGTTGCGATCGTGACGTCCGGGCCGGCAGCAACCAACACATTGACTGCACTGGCTGATGCCAATATGGACTCTGTTCCGATCGTCGTCATTACAGGCCAGGTCGGTGCCTCCATGATCGGCACTGACGCATTCCAGGAAGCAGACATCGTGGGCGCATCCATGCCGCTCACCAAGCACTCATTCCTGGTGACGGACGCGCAGGAAATCCCCTCGCTGATCGCTGAAGCATTCCACATCGCATCGACCGGACGGCCAGGCCCCGTCCTCGTCGACGTGACAAAATCTGCCCAAAACGCACAGATGAAATTTTCGTGGCCACCGGCATTCGACCTGCCGGGCTACAGGCCTGCCGCTAAGCCGCACAAGAAGCAGGTGCGCGCAGCAGCGGCTGCCATTGCGACAGCTCAAGCTCCAGTTCTGTACGTCGGCGGTGGCGTGATCCGCTCGCGCAGTTCCGAGGCGCTGGCAGAACTGGTGGAAGCGACCAACGCGCCAGTGGTGACCACACTGACCGCGCGCGGCGCATTCCCCGACTCGGATCAGCGCTGCCTGGGAATGCCGGGAATGCACGGAACGGTCGCAGCGGTGGGAGCCTTGCAGCGTGCCGACCTCGTTGTTTCTCTGGGTGCACGGTTCGATGATCGCGTGACAGGAAACCTCGACTCCTTCGCGCGTCGCGCACGCGTGATCCACGTGGACATCGATGCTGCGGAGATCTCCAAGAACCGAGTCGCAGACATTCCCATCGTGGGCGATCTGGCAGCGACCCTGCCTCGCCTGACGGCTGCCGTCAAGGCTGTACAAGACGCCAGTAAACCGGCCGATCTGGGCGGGTGGTGGCGCTACCTCAACAGGCTGCGCGACACTTACCCGATGGGGTGGACTGAACCGGAAGACGGGCGCCTTGCCCCGCAGGGCGTGATCTCGCGCCTGTCAGCTCACGCACCCGATGCTATCTTCACCACCGGCGTGGGGCAACACCAGATGTGGGCGGCGCAGTTCCTCACACTCGACAAGCCTCACCACTTCATTTCCTCCAGCGGACTGGGAACAATGGGCTACTGCATTCCAGCCGCAATGGGAGCGCAGGTCGGACAACCCGACACGGTGGTGTGGGCAATTGACGGCGACGGATCATTCCAGATGACCAACCAGGAGCTCGCCACCTGCGTGGTGAACCGGATCCCGATCAAGATTGCCCTGATCAACAACTCGGTGCTGGGCATGGTGCGGCAGTGGCAGTCGCTGTTCTATTCGAAACGCTATTCGAATACCGACCTCAACCCCGACGAGGGTGACCAGGTTCCGAACTTCGTGGCACTGGCGAAAGCCTACGGCCTCGAAGCACGGACCGTGCGAACTGAGGACGAGGTGGACGAAGCGATCGACTGGGCAATGTCAATCAATGATCGACCTGTCTTACTGGACTTCAGGGTGTCGCGAGATTCGATGGTGTGGCCGATGGTCGCAGCCGGAGTTTCAAACGACGACATCATGTACGCCAAAGACATGGCCCCGAACTGGGAAACGGAGGACTGACCGATGGGACACTTGCGAACCTTGTCAGTGCTGGTGGAAAACAAGCCGGGCGTCCTCACCCGAGTGGCAGCACTTTTTGCCCGCCGCGCATTCAACATTCAATCCCTGGCAGTGGGGGAAACCGAACACCCGAAGATTTCCCGCATGACGATCATCGTTGAAGCCGATGATTTGCCGTTTGAACAGATCACCAAGCAGCTCAACAAGCTGATCAACGTCATCAAAGTCGTTGAACTTGAGCCAGATTCCAGCGTGGAGCGCCGACTTATGCTGATTAAGGTGCGCACGCATGGTGCACACCGCACCCCTGTGCTCGAAGTGGTCGATTTGTTCCGTGCTCACGTTGTTGACGTCCAACCGGAATCGGTGGTGATCGAATCCATTGGATCTGGTCAAAAGCTCGACGCCCTCGTGCGCGCACTTGAGCCATTTGGCATCACAGAAATCGTTCAATCAGGCGCTGTCGCCATTGGCCGCGGTCAACGCTCAATCACAGATCAACTCAAGGAGATTTAGAACAATGGCTGAAATCATCTATGACGACGGAGCAGATTTGTCGCTGATCCAGTCCAGGAAGGTCGCCATCATCGGATACGGCTCTCAAGGACATGCTCACGCCCTGAACCTGAAAGATTCCGGCGTTGACGTGGTGGTGGGACTTCGCCCTGGCTCATCCTCGTGGGACAAGGCCGAAAAGGCAGGCCTGAAAGTAGAGGACGTTCCCGAAGCTGTCAAGGAAGCGGACGTCGTCATGATTCTGGTCCCCGACCAGGTCCAGCGCACCGTTTACGCAGAGCAGATCGAGCCGAACCTGAAGGAAGATGCGGCACTGTTCTTCGCACACGGCTTCAACATCCGCTTCGGCTACATCGACCCGGGCAAGAACCATGACGTGTGTATGGTTGCGCCCAAGGGCCCTGGCCACACTGTTCGCCGCCAGTTCGTTGACGGCAAGGGCGTTCCAGCTGTTGTCGCAGTGGAAAACGACGCGTCGGGCAACGCATGGGATCTGACTCTGGCATACGCCAAGGGCCTGGGTGCCACCCGCGCCGGCGTCATCAAGACGACCTTCACCGAAGAAACTGAAACCGACCTGTTCGGTGAGCAGAGCGTGCTGTGCGGTGGCGTCTCGCACCTGATTCAGGCCGGCTTCGAGACCCTCGTTGAGGCCGGCTACCAGCCCGAGATCGCCTACTTCGAGGTGTGCCATGAGATGAAGCTGATCGTCGACCTCATTAACGAGGGCGGCATCACCAAGCAGCGTTGGTCGTGCTCTGACACAGCTGAGTACGGTGACTACGTGTCCGGTCCGCGTGTGATCGGCCCCCAGGTCAAAGAAGCGATGAAAGAGGTGCTGGCGGACATTCAAAACGACTCCTTCGCGCACCGATTCATTGCTGACCAGGAAGCGGGCGGCCAGGAGTTCAAGGCACTGCGTGCTGAGGAAGAAAGCCACCCGATTGAAAAGACCGGTCAGGAACTGCGCCGCAAGTTTGGATGGGCGTCCGTTGACGAGGACTACACGGACGGCTCAGCAGCTCGCTGATTTTTCAGTTGATGACCGTGAGCCGGGGGTGGCACCGAACAGGTGCCACCCCCGGTCTATGCGTAGGCCTTCATGACCACCATGTGCGGAGCACAGTGTCCGCCATGTGGGCCGCTCATTCGCATGGTGGACGAGGAACCGTGAGCGCAGATGGAAGCGACACAATGAAGCCATGACACGGTTGAAATTAGCTGTAATTCCCGGAGATGGCATCGGGCGCGAAGTTGTGCCGGAAGCACTGCGCGCACTGGAGGCCGCACTTGCTGGCTCAGGTACACACATTGACACCACCGACTTTGACCTGGGCGCCCATCGCTACCACTCCACTGGTGAGATTCTCACCGACGAGGACCTTGCCCGGATCGATGATTCCGATGCGATCGTTTTGGGCGCAGTGGGCGACCCGTCAGTGCCCTCAGGCGTGCTGGAACGCGGTTTACTGTTGAAGCTGCGCTTCAGCCTGGATCACTACGTCAACTTGCGTCCCTCGCTGTACTACCCGGGAGTTGCAACCCCCCTGGCCGATCCCGGCACCGTTGATTTCACTGTCGTGCGCGAGGGGACAGAAGGCCTGTACTGCGGAAATGGTGGCGCCATACGTACCGGCACCGACCAGGAAATTGCCACCGAGGTGTCCGTGAACACCGCCTTTGGCGTGCAACGCGTAGTGAAATACGCCTTCGAACAGGCGGCCGTCCGTCCAGTGCACCACCTGACGCTGGTGCACAAGCACAACGTCCTCGTCAATGCCGGGGGACTGTGGCAGCGCACGGTGGAAGAAATCGGCGCACACTACCCGAACGTCACTGTCGACTATGCCCACATCGATGCCGCCACGATCTACATGGTGAACGACCCGGGCCGATTCGATGTCATCGTCACTGACAATCTCTTCGGAGATATCCTGACCGACCTTGCCGGCGCGGTAACCGGTGGAATCGGCTTGGCGGCGTCGGGCAACATCAATCCCGAGGGCGCTCACCCCTCCATGTTCGAACCGGTCCACGGATCTGGCCCCGACATCGCCGGGACAGGAAAGGCAGACCCGACAGCTGCGATCGCATCGGTCGGAATGCTGTTGGAACACTTGGGATATCGCGAGGAAGCAGGCGCAGTCCACGATGCCATCGAACGCGACATGCAGCGTCGCGCTGACGCGCAGGCAAGCGGTGAGCAGCTGGTGCGTTCAACAGAACAGATTGGCAGCGATATCGCAGCGCAACTGGCACGCGACTAGGAGGTGTGCCAGTTGCCGTGGGACTGAGGTGAGCGTAGCCCTCGCGCAGCCAGAGTGCGCGCGTTCACGCCGACCACGTGCAGTGGCTCGACCATGCGCAGCTGCGCATTGCGCGCCCGAGACGTCCGCTCGTGCGAAACAGGTCGACATATGGACTGTCATATTGTTCTGCGGTGCAGAGGGATAGGCTGCAGGTAGCGAATGCGAAAGTCAGTGACGATGAGGAGTAACGATGACTATTGAGCATCAGCCCACGCAATTGGAACAAGCAGGTAGCCAGCCGCTTCCGGACGCCGACCGTATTGCTGGGCGCTTCCCGCTCGAAAAGAACACGTCGCCCGCTGATCAGGCGACTTACGACGGCATCATGAAGGACCTCACCTTCGGTCACCGCTTCACTGACCACATGGCACACATGGCGTGGACACCGCAGCAGGGATGGCATGACCGCGAAATCATTCCATTCCGGGATCTGACCGTGTCGCCGGCTGCTGCCGTGTTCCACTACAGCCAGTCCGTCTTCGAAGGACTCAAGGCGTACCGCCATGAGGACGGCTCCGTGTGGACATTCCGCCCCGGATACAACGCTGCGCGCATTAATCATTCCGCTCACCGTCTTGCACTTCCACAGATGGACCGCGAAGACTTCGTGGGCTCGCTCGTAGACTATGTTCGTGCCGACGAAAAATGGGTGCCTGACGTAGAAGGATCGAGCCTGTATCTGCGGCCCTTCATGTTCGCATCGGAGGCGTTCTTAGGCGTCCACTCAGCCTCGCGCATTGACTACTACGTGATCGGGTCCCCGTCCGGCCCGTATTTCGTGGGCGGATTCCAACCAGTGTCGATTTGGGTCTCCCGAGGTTTCCACCGCGCAGGCCCGGGCGGAACAGGAAGCGCCAAAGCAGGCGGCAACTACGCTGCTTCACTGCTCCCGCAGCAACTCGCAGGGGAAAAGGGCTTTTCGCAAGTCTGCTTCCTCGACAGTTACGAGGAACGCTATCTGGAAGAACTCGGCGGCATGAACATGTTCGTCGTGATGAGCGACGGACGAGTGTGCACACCTGAACTGACTGGCGTCATTCTGGAAGGCGGCACGCGCTCCGCGATCTGCCAGCTCCTGCGCTCACAGGGCGTGGATGTTGAAGAAAAGCCGATCGCCCTGGACGACCTGGTCAGCGGCATTCAGTCGGGCGCCGTCAGCGAGGTCTTCGCATGTGGAACTGCCGCTGTCGTCACACCCATCGGCCGCCTGGCCAATGATGATTTCGACGTGACGATCCCTGTTGGCCCGGTGACGGAAAAGATCTACCACCAGCTCACCGACATTCAGATGGGACGTGCAGACGACCCGTTCAACTGGACGTACAGGATCTGCTGAAACAGGTGTGATAGTCCATCGGCGGTGTTAATTTGCCGACCACGTAGGAACATCGTACTCTTACGTGGGTAAGCCGTTTTTATGTGAAACAGCGTCATATAAGCACGAGGTTTACCAACTGGCCAAACCGACTGCGACAGATGGAGTTTCAACAGTGAAAGCGGCTTCGTGGACACCAGCTGCATGCCTGAGCACACTCACGTGTGCCCTCGTCATGACGGTCACTGGGTGCGCCAACATTGCGACAGTACCCGAATCCGATGCCAGCGCATGCGACATGCCGCCAGCCTCCACCCAAGCCCGCGACTTTGACTTGTCGGAATCAGTTCAGGCCAATCTGCCCGACCCGCTACAGCTCAAGGGGCCAACAACCGCGTACACGCGAAGCGACCAGATCATCCCAATTTCCGACGATCCAACCAGCTCACAGACATTGCCTGCCACCGTGACCAGTGATGACGGTGCGCGCCAGACGGTTACGGACACCACGCGCATTCTTGCCCTGAACAATAACGGCGGACTCGCGTCCATCGTGTACGCGCTCGGATTTGGATGCCAGCTGGTCGGCAGGGACACGGCCACGGCGATCCCCGGCCTCGACAATCTGCCACAAGTCACGCGAAACGGGCACGAACTCAACGCCGAATCCATCCTGGCGCTGCACCCCTCGGTCATCATTACCGACGACAATATCGGACCGCGACAGGTCCACGAGCAGCTACGCGACACGGGCATCCCCGTCGTGTTCATACCTGACGTGCACGAGGGCGGCCTTGATGCTGTCGGTACTCAAATCAAAGCGGTGGCCGATGCTCTGGGTGTCCACGAGCTGGGTGCTCAGCTGGCTACGCGCACCGACCAGGAAATTGCGAACGCACGCCAGGCAGTTGCTTCCATTGCTCCTAGTGATTCGTCGGCACGGCCACGCGCCGCATTCCTGTATATGCGCGGTCCCAAAATCTACGACTGGTTCGGCCAGAATTCAGGAGCCGACGCGCTGATTGAAGCACTGGGAGCGACCGACGTGGCAACGGAAGTGGGGTTCAAAGGATCCCAACCTACCAATGCTGAAGCGCTGGTGCAGGCGGCTCCAGACGTGATCGTGACGATGACACTGTCCATTGCGTCGGTTGGCGGGCTAGATGCGATGTTGAAATTGCCCGGCATTGCACAGACACCTGCCGGGCAGAATCGCCGCATCATCGACATGTCTGACTACGAGGTCATGACGTGGGGGCCGCGAACGGCTGATGTGATCGTGGCGTTAGGGCAGGCACTGTATGATCCGGAGCGCGCGTACCTTCCTGACCATAAGCCAGCCATTGTTCAAAAACGCCTCGATGAGATGGCGGCGCGCACAGGGCAACACGGCGGCGCTGGAACAGGGCGCGGTCACGGCGGACAAAGCGGTGCGCGTCAGTGACAACTGCCCGACCCCGCACCCTCATCGTCTTCACCGTGATGACCGCTCTACTGGTCATCACGGTGCTCGTGTCTGCGGCGCTCGGCCAACTCGTCATTCCCTTCGACCAAGTCCTCGGATCCGTTACTCATAAAATCGGCTTGCCGTGGTTTCCTGCACCCACCCACCCATTCGGTGATGAAGCCCTGTGGAACGTGCGCTTTCCTCGCATCGCGATGAGCATCCTGGTGGGAATCTCGCTGGCGGTCGCTGGCGCGTTGATGCAGGGCATATTTGGCAACCCGTTGGCCGAGCCTGGAATAGTGGGTGTCTCCTCTGGAGCAGCGGTTGGTGCCGCACTGTCGGTCATCGCCGGATGGACATTCCTGGGGCCTCTCACCACACCGACGCTGGCATTCGTCGGCGGGCTGATCACCACATTCATCGTCTATGTCATGTCTCGACACGAAGGACGCACCGAAGTCGTGACGTTGATTTTGATGGGCGTCGCCGTCAACGCGGTCGCCGGAGCGATCATCTCATTCATCGTTTTTCGCGCGCCCACATCCGCCCGTGAACAGATCGTGTTCTGGCAGATGGGGTCCATCGCCGGTGCGTGCTGGCAGCAAGTCACCCTCGTCGCACCCCTGTGCGTGATCGGCACGCTCATCGCATTCGCTTTGTCTCGTCAGCTCGACATTCTTTCACTGGGGGAGCGGGCGGCCCGGCATGTCGGTGTCAACGTCGAGCGTCTGCGCATGATCGCGATGACACTGGTAGCACTGCTGGTTTCGTGCGCCGTCGCATTCAACGGCATCATCGCCTTCGTCGGGCTGGTCGTGCCGCACTTCATCCGCATGCTTATCGGCCCCTCTCATGGGCTCCTGCTGCCCGCAAGCGCGCTGGGCGGCGCACTCCTGATGGTCAGCGCGGACTTTTGTGCCCGCACACTCATCGCCTACGCCGACCTGCCGATCGGCATGCTCACGTCACTGGTCGGAGGGCCCTTCTTTTTCTACCTGCTCAGGCGCTCACGTTCGCGATCAGGAGGCTGGGCATGAGAACCTGGCGATCCCTGCTTTCACGCGACTCTGACCTGCCCGATCAGCCAGATCTCCACACACCGCTCATCGACGCGCAGGACGTCACGGTGACAATCGATGAGCACACCATCCTCGATCACGTCAGTGTGCGCGTATTCCCCGGAGAGGTGGTCGCCCTCGTCGGTCCCAACGGAGCGGGAAAATCAACCCTGCTGTCTGTGCTGAGCGGAGATCGCGCTCCACAGTCAGGGACAATTCGCGTCGCGCAACGCCCCATCAGGGAATGGAACGCGGTGGAACTGGCACAGCGACGCTCAGTGCTCCTGCAACGTATCGACATCGCGTTCCCCTTTACTGTCGTGGACGTTGTGCGCATGGGGCGGGCATCGTGGGCCGGCACCTCCAAGGAAAACGAGGACGAGGCAACAGTTAGCGCGGTTCTGAGGAAAGTTGATATCGAGGCGCTGCGCGAGCGCACCTACCCTTCACTGTCAGGTGGTGAACGAGCCAGAGCAGCATTTGCCCGCATTATGGCGCAGGCCAGTCCTCTCATGCTGCTCGACGAGCCAACGGCGGCGATGGACATCCGACATCAGGAACTCGTCCTCAGGCTGGCACGCGACTATGCGCAGACGGGCTGCGGTGTTGTCATTGTGCTGCATGCATTGGATGCTGCAGCCGCATATGCGGACCGAGTGATCCTGCTGCACGACGGCACAGTGGACTGCTCAGGGCCGCCCGCTGACGTACTCACGTCTGAGCGTCTGACACGCGTGTACCAGCACCCCATCGACGTATTTGACCACCCTCACACGCACACTCCGGTGATCACGCCACGACGACACTATGCTGAATAAGGCATACCTCAGTTGTGAGGATAGGTAGTAGAAGAGATGAACAGAAAACACGTAGTTATTGCGGTGTCGTGGATGTCGGCGCTTGCGCTCGCGGGCGTGTACATCTGCAGCGGGTACGTCATCGATGCTGTCATCGAGTCAAGGCCGCTGAGCTGGGGGCTGTGGGCCGTTGCGGCTATTTGCGCTGTCGTCACCGGCGTGAGCGCGTGGGCGGCATCGCGTCTTGCGGGGCACAGCGTCGGCGCTATTGAAAAGGAATACCGTCACCGCATCGTGGATCATGTCTTCGCGCGCGGTCCGGCTGAACGCTCACGCGAGCGCACAGGCCGAATCGTCAACTCAGCAACCGACGGCGTGGAACGCGTGGCTAACTATCGCGGCACGTTTATCGGTCCGATGATTGCTTCTCTTGCGACGCCGATTCTGATCGTCGTCGTCATCGCGATTGCCATCGACTGGGTGGCGGCGCTGATTTTGGCACTGGCCATCCCGATCGTGCCGCTTGCCATCGGCGCATTTCGAGCCGCATTCAAACCCGTCTCGTCTCGTTACCGTTCGGCAGCGCGTTCGCTCGCAGCAGCTGAACTCGATGCTATTCAAGGCCTGTCAGCGCTGACACTGATGAATGCCGGCGCGGCAATGGGCCGCCACCTGGCTGACCAATCAGAGAAAGTGCGCCGCAGGGTCATGCGATACCTGGCAGCAAATCAGCTGGTCCTGTTCGTAATGGACGCCGTCTTTTCGCTGGGGATCATCACGGGAGCAGCCTTGCTGGGAACGTGGCGGGCTGGCAGCGGAGCAATCAGCGTGGGCCAAGCTATAGCGCTGGTCCTGCTGTCCACCATCATGTTAGATCCGTTGGATCGGGTCGGTCAGTTCTTCTATGTCGGCATGGGCGGAATGGCCTCACAACGCGAGATCAAGCGCCTGACCAGTGAGCCTGTGGCGGTCAGCGACGCGGCAGATGCGATCGACCCGGATGCGCACGGCGTGGCGCAGCGAGGTGCGGGTGATGCGGTGCGGCGAGGTGCGGGTGACGTGACTCGCGGTTCGGATAGCGAAGAAATTTCCGGAAGCACGGGCGGCACGAGCGGCGCCACCATCGACATCGACCGCGTAAACTTCGCCTACCAGGAAGGTGTCAACGTCCTCACGGATGCTTCACTGCACATCGGAGCCGGTCAGCATGTCGTACTGACCGGGCCATCAGGAGCAGGAAAAACCACACTCGCCACCCTCATATGCGCCAACCGTCGGCCCGACAGCGGATCGATTCGCATCAACGGACACGACCTGACCGACGTGACACTGCAGTGGATTCGACGCCACATCACCACCGTCGAGCAGGAAACCTACCTGTTTACCGGCACGCTGCGCGACAACCTGCTGATCGCAAACCCACACGCCACCGACCAGGACCTCCGCCGCGCACTCGACGCGGCCCGCCTCACGCAGACACTGGAGCGCCTGCCCTACGGCTTGGACACGGAAGTGGGAGAGCGTGGCCTGGCCCTATCGGGTGGGGAAGCGCAACGCGTCGCGATTGCGCGCGCACTGCTCAAGGATGCTCCGATCCTGATCTTGGATGAGCCGACCGCTCACGTGGACCTGAACAGTGAGCACGAGATCCTGCAGGCGCTCGCCCACCTCACCCAGGGGCGCACAACGCTGACCATTTCGCACAGACGCAACACGATCGACCAGTCAGGACGACGCATCACGATGTGCGACGGACAGCTGACCGACGGGAAGGCGGCATCCCGATGAACGAATCACGCTGGAAGACCTCTGCCAGACTGATCAACGTGGCACGCCCTGTCATGGCACCGTTGGGCATCTCGATCACGGCGCGCGTGATCGGAATGGTGCTGCACGTGGCGCAGTACGCAACAGCAGGGTGGGTGATTGGCAAGATTGCCTCCGATATCTCCACGATGCCGCTGCTGACCGTGGCAGTGGTGCTCGTTGTCCTGTCGCTGAGCAAAGCGCTGATGCGCTACCTCGAGCAATTCAGCGGGCACTGGGTCGCATTCCGCTCCCTCGCATTGCTTCGAGGCTACTTTTACGATCGCCTCGAACCGCAAGCTCCTGCGCGCACCGAAAGCGAAGACTCAGGCGACCTTCTTTCACGAGTCACCAAGGACATTGACCGGATCGAAGTGTTCTTTGCGCACACCCTCGCTCCCGGCTTGAGCGCCATTATCTGCCCCGTGATCGTCCTGGCCTATCTGGGATGTGCGGTTTCATGGTGGGCAGTCTTGGCGCTCGCTCCGTTCCTGGTGGCCGTCAGCATAGTCGTCCCGCAGCTGGGGGTGCGTACCACCAGTGACGCTGCACGCACCATTCGAGCGACCCGAGGCGACCTGTCCCAGCACGTCACGGACACCGTCCAGGGCGTGCGCGAGATCCTGACCTTCGCGAACGAGGCCGAGCGGCACCGCACGATGCGACAGCTCGAAGATACGATCGATGAGGCTCAGCGGCGCACAACGTCGGTGGTGGCGCTGCGACGCGGGTTGAATCAGACTCTCGTCGCGCTCGCCTTGATCGTCCAACTGGCTGTCCTCGCGTCATTGGCGAGGGCGGGCGCAGTGAGCATGGCTCAGATGTGCATGGCGCTGGGCGTCACCTTGGCATCCTTTGCTCCGGCACTGGCAGTCGAAGACTTCATGGCTGATCTGGACCAGGCCTTCGCATCGGCGCGCCGCATCTTCGCTATCACCGAGCGTGCCCCGCTGGTGCGAGAACCTGACAGCAGCCAGGTGCGAGACGGTGACGTGAGCGGAAAAGACATGATCGCACTGGATGGTGTCTCATTTGCCTACCCGCCGCGCCCGAGCGCAGCAGGACCATCCCCGCAGGTTCTCCACAATGTCACGGTGTCGATTCCGGCCGGAAGAGTCACCGCAATCGTCGGGTCGAGCGGATCTGGGAAGTCAACGATCGCACGGCTCATTGACCGCATGTGGGACCCCGATCAGGGCGTAGTCAGCATTGGTGGGGCGGATGTGCGCACCGTGACGCGCCACCATCTACGTTCCATTGTCGTGTTCGCCCCGCAGACCCCGTATGTGTTCAATATGAGTGTGCGTGAGAACCTGCTGCTCGCCTGTCCCGATGCCAGTGATGAGGATCTGCAGCGTGTGTGCCGCCAGGTGGGCTTGGATCAGTGGCTGGCCAGCGAACCGGATGGTATGAACACCCGGATCGGAGAGATGGGCCAGCGCATTTCTGGTGGTCAGCGTCAACGCGTCGCCCTCGCCCGCGCACTTCTGGCTGGCGCACCGATTACTATCCTTGACGAGGCGACCTCACAACTCGACAGCGCTACCGAAGCCGTGGTGCTCGATGGCATTCGCGAAGCAACAGCTGGGCGCACACTGATCATCATTGCTCACCGGATCTCCACAATTCGCGGCGCCGACCGAATCATCGTGGTCGACGATGGGCATGTGGCGCAGATCGGCACATACGATGAGCTTGCAGTTCAGGACGGGCCATTTGCCCGCCTTCTGCAACGCGAACGCGAGGGCGAGTCGGCCACAGTGCGGGAAAGTGATTAAGATCGGTTAGAAGTACACGACTGAATCGTCGAGAGCGGGTCGTGCGGCATGCGCGACCAGGATTGTGGTGCGCACAGCGATGCGCACATGCGAGGAGCCACGTTTTATGGAGCGTCTTACAGGCTGGAAGAAAAACGACGCGTGGGGGTCAACCGACGCGATCCCGAATTTCCTGGGCTCGGAACGCTCTGAGTCGCCTGTGTCAGAAGTGTGGTTCGGTGATCATATCGACGGTCCGACGTCGCTGAATGAGAGCGACATAATCCTTCGCGACCTCATCGATCAGGATCCCACTGCCATGCTGGGCGACGGGTTGCTGTACTCATTCGGACCGCGTCTGCCTTTCCTGATGAAACTCATCGCGCCGGCAGAAGCCCTGTCACTGCAGGTGCACCCAACGAAGGAACTCGCACGCGAAGGGTATATTCGCGAAGATGTTCTAGGCATTGAGCGCACAGCCGCAGATCGCACCTACCGCGACATGAACCACAAGCCGGAAATGATTTATGCTCTCACCGACTTTGAGGCGCTTGTGGGCTTTCGAGTCCCACGTAAGGCGCGCCGGTTGCTGGATGGTCTGGAAGGCATGGTTGCCGATTCTCTGCGCAAGCGTCTCAGACTCGCTACCGTGCGATCTGGGCTCAAGATGCTGATCGGCTGGCTTTTTGATGAGGACTCTCCGGCGACGGCCGAGGGAGTGTCAGAATTTGCCGCATCATGCGCGCAGCGCCTGGAGCGCGGCACGTCTCCGTCCCGACGCACCGATGAGATGGTCACGCGGTTGGCCGCCAAGTACGTGGGTGACCCCGGTATCATCGTCGCATTCCTGATGAATCCAGTGTCGTTGCGTCCCGGTGAGGCCGTCTATATTCCACCTCGCCAGATCCACTCCTACCAGTCGGGATTGGGGATAGAGGTCATGGCGTCCTCTGACAATGTGGTGCGCGCGGGCCTGACCCGCAAGTATGTCGATAGCGCTCAACTGGTGGAAATTGCCGAGTTTTCTGCGTTGCCGCCCATTCGCGTTGCCGCCGAGCACCCCAGTGAAACGACCGACACATTCCTGGCACCGGCCCAGGAATTCTCCCTTTCTGTCACCACTCTTCCCGGCACAACGCCCGGCACGCGCGACGTTGCAGGCGAGCCCGTACAGGCCACTGCGCCAGGTCCAGTTCTGATCCCAGGGGAGGGACCGCGCATCTTGATGTGCTTGGACGGCAGCGTTGATGTCATGACCACTGCTCCGCGCGCCCACTCAGCTGCTCACGTGACCATGACGTGTGGTCAAAGCGTCTTCGTCGGTGCATGCGAGAAGGACATTTACGCCAGCGGACACGGCCAGCTCATCCAGTGCGCCACGCCGTAAACATCTTCCGAAGAAAGTAGAGGGGGAGACGGCCGCTCGATGTAGGCAACGTTAGTTGTCAATTTCGCATTTTGGTGAGTATTTCAGCTGCCGGGCACAGCCATATCTACAATTTTCTGCGCTCCAAGTAAACGGGTTTCTGAAGGCTCTTAATTGGAAGCGAAGCGAACAAAGCCAAAGTGTGGTGTATAAGTCGTAGATTTTGGTCGCCAGTAAATCGGAAAATCAAGAGCGGGAGGTTTTGTTGTTGCGCTAGGGGTAGCTGTAGCACAGGAATTCGAATAATTGTCGTTTACTTACTTTCGTGGTGTTTATTAGCTATTAGATGTAGTGAAGAACAGAATGAGCAACGACCTCCTCGTTATACTGGTGACATGGATCAGAAAGGTCGGCGCCGCCCCGTTTTGGCAGATGTCGCGCGCCGAGCTGGTGTTTCGCAGTCCACTGCGTCACGCGCGCTGAGCGCTAAGGCTTCATTAATCTCGACAGCCACGCAGCAGCGAGTGAAAAAAGCTGCGAAAGAGCTTGGATACCAGACGAATCCGATTGCTAGATCGTTACGCCTATCAAAGACTTCGGTGATTGGAATGATTGTTCCATCCATCTCAAATCCATTTTTCACAAGGTTAGTTGAGGAAGTTGAACACGTCTTATACGAGAATAACTACTACCTATATCTGTCGGATTCCCGTCGAAACTTGGATACAGAGGCGCGCCTATTAAGAGCTTTTGAGTCTGGATCAGTTGACGGTGTACTGATCGTTCCTTGTCATGAAGTAAAGTCTGCTCCATCAATTGCTGATTTCACATCCGGTATCCCTCTGATTCAGCTAGATCGTCCCACGACATGCACGAAGTTTTCGGGTGTTGGTATTGATGAACGCCAATCTATGTTCTCTGTCATCAAGCACCTCAAAGACTCAGGTGCTAAGACGATCGGCGTTGTCACCAGCAAGGAAACTGAGCTTACATCAATGCTGAGGCTGAAAGAGACTGAAGAAGCCTGTCGCTTTTATGACGTTTGTCTGCCTAGGAAACTTATTGTTGAGGGAGAACATTCAATTAGTGGCGGAGCGGAAGCTGTTGAGACTTTGCTTGCATCGAATTTGTTTCCAGATGCGTTGGTTTGTTTCAGCGATCTGCTGTCAGTAGGCGCGATAAAACAATTGAAGGATCAGGGAATTGGCGTTCCCGAGGACGTCCTTGTCACTGGTTTTGATGATACGCCTTTTGCTGAGTTATTTAGACCGTCCTTAACAACGGTTCGCCAGCCTGTTGAGCAGATGGCGCGCACGGCCGTATCGATGCTCCTGGAAGCTTCTAGCAGTGTGAGTCACTATCGATTGCCTGGACGGCTGATAAGACGTGAATCAACGCTGCTAGAAGCTTCGTATCAGGATTGATGCCAAGAAAATGTGAGCTAGTAGGCTAGACCTATCGGCTGGTCTCCCAACGTAGCTTCCATCGGATCGACAACTTCGAAGTTGTTCGCTTTATAGGCTTCATAGTCGAAGTTCTCGCACTCGAGATACCCTATGTGGTGATATTCGTAAAATCCAGGCCAGTTTTCGTAGCCGGATCCCAGCTCAGCTTCAAGGAAGGCGTCGGCCATCGCCATACCCAGTGGGGCACCGATGTAAAAAGCGCCCATTGCAAGCAAGTTTGCATTGTTAGCTGCAGCCGCTCTCAAGGCAGCTGGAACGCTTTCGGCAACCGCGGCGTGGACATGCGGTACTTTTGATGCTGCGATATGGATGCCCATCCCCGTTCCGCAAAAGGCTAGGGCTTTGGCAAAGTTTCCTTCGGCCAGTTCTGCACCAAGGCGGAACCCTACTCTGTGATACATAGGAAGATTTTCGTCACTAGGAGTGATGTCGACGACTTCCCAGCCGCGCTCGCGCAAGTGATCTGCAACAGCGCTTTTGAGCGGGAATCCTGCGAAATCGGCTCCGACTACGACTTGTTTTTCAGCGGACATGGTCTATTCTTCTTTCTTCATTGGTTTACGTATCTTGCGAAGCTTTGTACTGTTCAGAGAAATGACGGCAAGCAAAACAGCTCCCCAGATGAGCGGTCTGTAGAAGTTGGAAATACCTGAGAACATGTTCAGACCTGATGAGAGCATCTGCAGGATGCCGATCGCAACAATTACGCCTAGTAAACGGCCTTTCCCGCCATTCGGATCGACACCCCCCAGCACGACTATGAGCACGGTCAATAGTGTGTAGGTGGCTCCATAGTCAGCCTTGGCTGAGTTGTAATTGGCCAGCATCACGATGCCGGCGACTGCTGCCATCAGTCCCGATATGACATAGGTTCTCAGAAGCAGACTCTTCACCTCTAGCGCCGAGAATACGGCAGCAGTCTCATTTGTCCCGATCATTAGTATTTTCTTGCCGAATCCGGTTAATCCCAACAAAAAGCCCATAATGAGTGCACATACCACGAATATCAACAAGGAAACAGGAATAACACCGAATAACTTGAAAGAAAAGACTTGGCCAAACGCCTTAGGCAGCCCGGAGATTGGCTTTCCTGCGGTGAGGATGATCCCGATGCCGCTGAACAGTTCCAAGGTCCCAAGAGTTGCAAGAATTGCAGGAATTCTTACGTAAGCGACGAGAATGCCGTTTAGAAGTCCACACAGCGTTCCAATTACAAGTGCACAACCAAATGCTAGGAGAATCGATAGTGTGGCGCTGCCGCCAGAATCCGAAGTTGGCATGACCGAACGCAGGATCAAAGCGGTGCTGATCGCTGTCACGTTGGCGATTCCAACAACAGACAAATCGATTCCTGCTGTCAACATTGTAGCTAGTACGCCCAGAGCCATTAGACCATATTCAGGAAATTGGACTGCCATGGATGTCCACGTGCGAAGGCTCAGAAACGAGTCGGTTCTAATAATCGCGAAGAAAAGACTCACGGCGAGGAAGACTACAAAAAGCCGGGCGATGTACGGATCCTTCTTGAAGAAGTCCTGAACCTTGGTGAGTATGCTTGGAGACTTCATTTCAACCTGCTTCAACATCTCACTCTCCCTCCACTATGCATGCTTTCCGACGATGTTCTCTCATCACCTGGACAGCGGAAACACCGGTACCAATTACGATGAGCAGTCCAAGAGCAAAGCGCTGCCAGAAGGTAGGAATACCGGTAAGAATCATTGAGTTTTGTACGACAACGATGAGAGACGTTCCCAGAACAACCCCCGTCAGTGAACCCGTGCCGCCGGTAATTGACGTGCCGCCCAACACGACCGCAGCAATAACCATCATTTCCATTCCAAGCAAGTTCGTTGGATGCATCTGGCCCATACCGCACGTACGAGCCATACCAGCCAATGCCGCAATCACGCCGACCAATATGTATAAGACAAACTTGACGCGCCGGACAGTGACACCTGCTCGCACGGCAGCGGCCTCATCTCCTCCGATAGCGTAGAGAGAGCGGCCAAATGTTGTGTATCGGGTAATCACAAATGCTACAAAAAGCACAGCAATTAAAATCAAGATGCTCTTAGGCATTGCGGAAGTAAGACCGCTACTCTTATTTTCCACAATAAATAGTGGTTCACTTCCAAATTCCTTCATTGATGACGGAATATTAGGAATTTGCACAGAATTGAGAGCGCCCTGCATGAAGCCCGAAAAGACGTTTGCCGTTCCTAAGGTGACAATAAGCACTGGAACAGTCAATCGTGAGCAAAACACTCCGTTGAAAGCTCCGAGTAGAGCCCCAAAGACAATGGCAAGTAGAAAAGGAATTGCAATGCCGCCATTGAATGAGTGATCCACCAGAAGGCGAGTGCTTGCGTATACTGCAAGAGACGCTAAAGCCGGAAAAGAAACGTCAATGCCACCTGAGATGAGCACTAGGTGTGCACCGACTCCAAAAAGGCAAGGAACGATTGCGGCATTAATGAGGTCTACGATGTTATTTAGCGTGAAGAACTGACCACTTCGAGCCTGAATAATCACCGCAATCACGCATAATACTAGAAAAACATAAAACTCGTTAGAGCGTTTAAGTTTGTTGAATAGTTTCGTTGTCATGATTCGATCTCCGAAATCTCGTCAGAAATCATAGAATTTAATTCGATCTGAGTTGTGGAATGTGTGTCACAGGACGCGACGATACGCCCCTTTTTCATGACAAGAATTCTGTTACATGTTTCCAAGAGCTCTGGCAAATCGTCAGAAATCATCAGAATTGAAATTCCAGAATCTGCTAAACGCTTGATGAAGGCGTGGATGGTGTACTTCGATCCAATGTCGACGCCCACGGTGGGTCCGTTTAAAATTAGAATCTCAGGGTGGATAGCGAGCCACTTGGCTAGCACTACTTTTTGTTGGTTTCCGCCTGAAAGAGTATTAACTGCGAAGCTCGGGTCAGGGGTCGCAATAGAAAGTTCCTTAACCCACTCTTTTTCTTCTCGTGCCATTTTTGTCTTGTTAAGGAAACCGAAGTGAGTCGAGAACTTCTCAAGGACGCTGACAACGATGTTCTCTCCAATTGAACGTGTGAGAAAGAGCCCTTCAGAAAGTCGGTCTTCTGGAACGTATGCAATTCCGGCTTCGACTGCGTCGCTTACCGACTTGATTTTCAGGTTCTTCCCTGATACTTCAAGAGATCCACCTGTTACTGGGTCGAGACCAAACAATGCTCTTGCAAGCTCGGTTCGACCTGATCCAAGTAAGCCCGCTACGCCGAGAATCTCTCCCTGGTGTAGGTCAAAAGATATGTCGCGAAAGCTGCCTTGACTAGATAAATTGGATACTTTGAGTGAAATCTTTTCGCTGACGTTGTCCGAGTGAAACTTCTGTTCATCAAAGTCACGGCCAGTCATGTACTTTGAAAAAGACCGTCTGTCAAGTTCTTTGCTTTGGCAGGTGATTATTTTCTCACCGCTTCGAAGAATCGTGAACTTCTCTGCGATTTCGAAAACCTCTTCTAGCTTGTGGGAGACAAACAGAATCGCTATTCCCCGGTGCTTCAAATCGAGAATAAGCTTGAATAGTGTCTTGACTTCGTTTCGTGTGAGCGCAGTAGTAGCCTCATCCATGATGATGAGCTTGGCGTCAGACACAAGAGCTCTGGCGATCGCTATCAGTTGTTTGTCTGCTACTGATAGTTCTGATACTCGAGCGTCTATGTCGAGTGTAATTCCAATTCTCTCGAGAGCTTCTCTTGCAACCTGGCGGATCTCACGAGGTTTCACGATTTTCTTACCAGATGCAATTTGAGCGTTTAGGGCTAAATTTTCAGCAACTGTTAAGTTTGGAAATATCGAGAAGTCTTGGTAAATGACTTGTATTCCGTGCGCGATTGCTTCGTGCGGAGAAATCTTACGGACTTTTTCGGTGCCAAATTCGATAGTACCACTGTCGGGGGAGTGAACGCCTGAAATGACTTTGATCAGAGTTGACTTTCCTGAACCATTTTCTCCGGCAAGGCAGTGTATTTCACCAGGGTATATAGAAAAGTCGATATTTTTAAGGGCCTGTACGCCCTCAAAGGATTTGCATAATTTGTGTAGTGCAACTATTGGATATTCATCCATTACTTGCCCCCTAGATGTAGTATGAACAACACTTTTTCGCGTCTTATAGGACTGCTAGTCAGATTGGGTTCCGGACAGGGCGGAATCGGCTGAACAAGAAGCAGTCGATTCCGCCTGCCACGATTTGCTCGTTGAGTTCGCGGATTAGAAGCCGAAGTCGTCGACGTTATCTTTCGTGATGGTCACCCAAGACTTTCCTTGGAGAACTTTGTCTGACCCCGCTGCGAAGTGCATTTCTTCGTAGCCGGGTACCCCAAGATCGACGCCGTCCTTGATTTCTTCTCCGTTCAGAATCTTGGTGGCAAGGGAGGCCATTGCGTATCCAGCATCTGCGGGATCCCAAAGTGTCAAAGCTGAGACAAGATCTCTGTCAAGGATGTCTTTGTTTGTGGCGGGCATTCCAGTACCAGAGGTAAATACCTTGCCTTTAAGTCCAAGCTCATCAATCGCGCGCGCAACTCCGGGTGCGTCGAAAGAGGATGTTCCCATAATGCCTTTGAGGTCTGGGTATTTCTTCAGTAGCTCTTTTGCCGCCTGATATGCTCCTTCTGCATTGTCGGTTGATTCGACTCGTGGCTCGGCTTCAAGCAATTTCATCTTTGGGTAGGCTTCTTGGGCATGCTTGACTCCGCCATCCGCCCATTCGTTGTGAGATGCGTTTGTCACATGGCCAACCATGGTGGTGTACAATCCTTCTTCGCCCATTGCCTTGGCCAAGTTATCCATAATGAATGCGCCATATGCGTCGTTGTCGAATGCCTCGATGTCGTACATAGTGTTTTCTTGTGACGCGCCCTCGTGCGTCACAACAACAATTCCCGCATCCATTGCTTCCTTGAGAACCGGCTCGATTGCGCCGGGGTCGACGGGAACCACACCAATTGCGTCTACACCTTGAGCAATAAGGTCTTGAATGACCTGAGCCTGCATGGTTGCATCAGTTTCTGCAGGGCCTTTTTGGTAGACGTTGAGCCCTGTATCTTCGGCGTACTTTTTGACGCCCTGTTCCATTCGCACGAACCAAGGATTCGTTGCGTCCTTGGGAACGATTGCAATGGAGTAGTCCTTGTCGGACTTTGTTGCATTGTCTGAACCGCTCGAAGCTGAGGACTCAGCCTGGTTGGCTGTTCCTCCGCCGCTGCATGCGGTTACGAGGAAACTCATACTCGCAATGGCAACGATTGCATTAATCCACCGCGTAGACCTTCTCATGATCAACCTCAATCTACTTCGTCGTAATGAATATTTGAAAGGGTGAGGCTTGCGTTGAAAATCTCGGCGGCCACTCCCTTATGGCCTCGTGTAATGACTTCTTGCGCAAGCATGACTGATTGTACTCGCTTGCGGCGAGAGTGAGATCTGTTCCACTAAAGATGGGGTGATCGTAATAGTCTCGCAATTATTCGGATGGACAATTAAAGCCGCTTGCGGATCGCGCGTTTAGCTCAAGATGTGCAAGAGGATGTTAGCGTGGAATTTCGGTTTGTTTGCTGGCTATCTCTGTTTTTCACTGATTCCCAACAGTGATCTGAAATAAGCGGCCGCAAATGTCGAAGACGATTTAGCGTCTGGCTGTTAGTAGCCAACATGGAGTTGTGTGAGTGGGTAATGAATTTTACTGAGTATGAGAGCGATGAGCAGTACTTGGGAGACTGGCCCGCTTGGAGTACTTCAGCCGGTACACCACGTTCATCAAGAGGGAATCAAACGTTGACAACCCCGCCTCGCCAGTGATCTCAGCGATTCGAGCAGCACGCGCATTCTTTTCCAACACGTATTCGATGGCGGCAGCGTCGCCCTCGTCAATTCCCAGACACAATGCGGCACGCGACAAGAGGACGACATTCGAGCCGAGCCTGTTGTCAGCGCGCAGGCCGACGATCTGGGCAAAATCGTCCAGGTGCGGTGTCAACGTACGTCCGAAGAACGTGCTGACCTGCGAATCCGTGCACACGCGGATCGCGGTCACATCCTCACGTTTCGCATAGCACTGTTCATGCAGCCTGACAGTCAGAGTTGACGGGGAGCAGGGCACGAACTGGCCCTCAAGATCGCGCGTGAAATACTCGATCTGCCCTGCCGAATCCGGTGGGGTGCCGGTACGGCGCGACATGACCACGCCGTCAGCATCGGGCGCCAGCTCCGCTTCGGTCAGAGATTGGGGCACGAGGCCCTCGTAAATCTCACGACACACCTGCTCCAGGCGGGTCGCGCGGGCCAGAGCGTCGGACTTACTGGTGCCGCACACCAGCGCGCCGTGAGCACGCATCAACACGACATTCACATCGGGGTGATCAAACAGAACCTGTTCAACACCGTGGTGGAGTGTGTGCGTACCCGGCAGGCCGTAGCTGGCGATCGGCAGGATACCCTGACCCAGCAGACGAGCATGCTCATCGGACAACTTGAAGCTCTCGGGGCTGACGGACAAGGACGACGCGTAGGGCTGATGCGTGTGAATCACCATCGCAGCATCCGCTCGCAGTCGGTAGCACAAGGCGTGCATCGGGTATTCCGAGGACGGCTTGAACGGGCTGCTAGCCTGACCGTCGTCATCCACTTCGCTCAGGTCCTCGGGCTGCATGGTGGAATATGAACGGCCCGAGGGCGTGATGACGAACGCATTACCGCGAACGCGAGCACTGACATTGCCCCAGGTGCGCACTACCAGGCCATGATCGAGCAGGTCGTGAGACAAAGCAATGACGTCCTCGCGTGGACTCGCGGTCAGGGGAACCTGCTCGGGCACCACGTGGCCCGGTCCGAAATCCGGCGCGCTCATAGCTTCGTGACCTGGTCAAAGACACGGTCGAAACGGGTGAGCGCGTCGTCGATCATCTCATCGGAGTACGCAGCCGAGGTGTACAGGCGCGAGCCGGCTAACGTGACGATGCCTTCAGCCATGTAGGCGGCGCCCATATGCTCCATCTCCTTCTTCCGAGCCGATGTCTCCTTCAGGACGTGAGGGATCGTCCACGGTTTCGTCCAGTTGATCGAGAAGTGCATCGTCCCCACTGTCTCCAGGTGACAGATCGACCCCTGGTTGAAGGCGACGAACGGCAGACGATGTTTTTTGATGAGGGCACGCAGACCATCGGTCAAGCGGTTGCCAGCCCGCGTCGCCTTCTCGCAGGCACCAGTTTCAGCGATCTCCTTGACGGTGTAGTAGCCGGCCAGGGCGCTCAGCGGTGTGGCCGCGAGAGTACCGCCAACGAGCGCCTTCTTGACCTTGTCGCCACTTTGGATACCAGCCGACAGGTAGCGCATGTACTTGGTGGGACCACCGACACCGCCGGCTCCGGGGTAGCCGCCTGCGACGACCTTGCCAAACACAGTCAGATCCGGGCGGATCCCCATCAGACCTTGCGCGCCGTGTTCGGACAGGCGGAAGGCGGTGACAACCTCGTCAAAAATCAACAGTGCGCCGAACTTGGTTGCCAGGCGGCGCAGGCCGTGCAGGAAGTCCATCGACACGGGGCGCGTACCGCTTTCAGGGCCGACCGGCTCAACGAAAATGGCAGCGGTTCCGCCGCGCAGCTTGTTGGCCATCAGGGTGCGCTCGACATCCTTGAGATCACCGGGAAAATATTCCTGCGTGTACTTCATCGAAGCCAGCGGGATGCCTTTGGCCTGTGTCCACTTCGAGCCAGGCACGCGAATACCGTATGCCAGTTGATCGCTCCAACCGTGGTAGCCGCCACCCATCTTCATGATGAATTTGTTCTTCGTAGCCAGGCGTGCGATACGTGACGCAGCCGCACATGCCTCGGATCCGGAGTTGAACATGCGGAACATATCGACGCTGTCGAACAACTCGGAAATCAGTTTAGCCAGCCGGTATTCGTATTCATGGAACAGGCCGGTGGATGGGCCGCACGTGTTGAGCAGGTCAATGACTTTTTCACGCACGGACTCTGGATTCGACCCCAGCACCGTTGGTCCGCCTGCCTGCAGGAAGTCGTAATACGTGTTGCCGTCCAGGTCAGTCAGTGTTGCGTCCTTTGCGCTCGTGAACACCAGCGGGAACGGATAGTTGAACGCCAGATTGTGCTGAACGCCGCCGGGGATGTACTGCTGGGCTTCCCCGATCATCTCCTTGGATTTCTGGCACTTCGCATCAAAGTAATCGCGCTCGTAAGCGGCCAGTGCCGACGGTTTAATGGAATAGATAGGTTGTGCGATCAATGAGTCGAGCTCATGTATCACCTGGTCAATTCCAGGTCGATTCATATCCACAGCGGCCTCCTCGCCGGTTTCTACGTGCAGTGAGTACGCACTCATGTTTTCGTCCAAAATCATATCACGCAGCTTTCCGCGTGGTAATCTCTTGGCAAAGGTGAGCTGTTACAGCACTCATGGAGGAGTCATGGTTAACGCCGCAATGAAGCGGTTCCAGGCGCTTGCACCGGAAAAACGCGAACGGATTGAGCGAGCAGCCATTGCCGAATTCGCCGCACACGGCTACGCCACGGCCAACACGAACACTATTGCCGAGCGTGCAGGCATCTCCGTGGGAGCGCTGTTCCGCTACTTTGACACCAAACGCGACATTTTCATGTATGTCGTCGGACGCGCCCAGGACGAATTGCGCACCGCCCTGCTCGCAATCACAGACGAGGGAGACTCCGCACTGACTCGCATCGGTGCCCTCGCAGAACTGGCGGTAACCTCGGCGTCGACGCATCGTGACCTGGTACGCCTGTACTGCGAACTGACAGCCACCGGAAGCGCTGAGATCGTGGCAGAAAGCGTGGATCAGCTTGAAGGCGAAACGTTCAGGATGTACCGCGAACTCATTGCCGAAGGGCAGGAAACAGGTGAGATTCGCACCGATATCGATTCGAGCACGCTGGCGTTCTTCATTGACAACATCATGATGTCGTTGCAGTATGCCCGAGCCAGTGACTATCACATTCAGCGCGCGTTGCTGTATGTCCCCGGGATGAGTGATGCCGAGCTTGCCTCGGGCGCACGTGAATTCCTCATTTCCGCCTTGCAAGTGCCTGAAGGAGGAAACCACAAGTGATAACCGTGCTGGCATACGATGTTGGGACGTCGGGAGTCAAGACATGCCTGTTCGAGATTGATGACCGAATTCGTATCATCGACTCAGTTTCGGCATCGTACTCACTGCATGTTCTGCCTGATGGGGGAGCTGAGCAGGATCCTGACGAATGGTGGCAGGCAATCGTTCAGACCACCCGACAGATTGCCCGCGACCATCCTGAGCAGTGCGCAACACTGACCGGCATCAGTTTTTGCGCGCAGATGCAGTGCCTCGTCATGGTTGACCGACGAGGGCGCCCGGTCTGCCCGGCGATGAGTTACATGGATCAGCGTGCCAGCGTTGAGATGCGACTGATCGGTGGGAAGGCGCCGCGCATTTCAGGTGTGAACGCGGGGATATTGGCCAAAGCCTTGTACCATACGGGTGCGGCACCGGCTTCCGTGAAAGATCCTGTGTGGAAATACCACTGGGTGCGCCGCAACAAGCCCGAAGCGTTCGCGCGTGCCTATAAGTGGCTGGACGCTAAGGAAGCGATCATTGCACGGATGACCGGCAAGTTCGTCATGAGTCACGATTCGGCTTTCGCCACGCTTCTATATGACGTGCGCGCTCGGAAGGGACGGTTCAGTCCCGAAGTGATGCGGGCTCTTCACGTCAATCCCGCCCATATGCCCGAGATTGTGGCCAGCACCGATGTGGTCGGTCCGCTCCTTGCCGAGGCTGCCGACGAACTCGGTTTGCCTGAAGAGACACCGGTGTATGCCGGTGGCGGCGATGCTTCGCTCATCGGTGTAGGAGCCGGTGCGACCGAGCTGCACGATACTCACGTGTATATGGGCACGTCAGGGTGGGTCGGTACCGTCACGGATAAACGCGCGGTGGATTTGAGTGCCATGATTGCAACCGTTGTCGGTGCGGACCCCTCGCGCTACCACTACTTTGCTGAGCTGGAGACGGCAGGTAAGTGCCTGGAGTGGGTGAAGGACCATCTGGCCCTCGACGAAATTAACGTCTACCTGGATAAGCACAGTGTATGCGAGGGGATGGAGGCCCGTTTCCGCAGCCTGTATGACTACATGTCGGAAGTCATTTCCCGCAGTGAACCCGGTGCGGGGGGAGTGCTGTTCACTCCGTGGCTGCATGGCAACCGGTGTCCGTTTGAGGATCCGAACGCCCGCGCAATGTTCATGAATATTTCATTGAATACCGGCAAGACGGAGCTGATGCGTGCCGTCGTCGAAGGCGTGTGTTACCACATGCGCTGGTTCATCGAAACTCAGGAAAAAAAGGTCATGACTTCATCGGTTGTGCGCTTTGTCGGTGGCGGAGCGTTGTCTGATGTGACTGCGCAGATTCTTGCTGACATTGTGGGCCGTCCGGTTGAAGTGACGGAGAATCCGCAGGATGCCGGCGCTGTCGGGGCTGCGCTGCTTGTCGCGGTCGGTGCGGGAATCACTCCGACCGTGGAAAGTGCGCGGCGCTTGGTGACAGTGCACGCTCGCTTCGAGCCGCGCCGCGAACTGGCTCAGACCTATGCACGCCAGTACGACGCGTACCGCAAGATCTACCCAGCCAATAAAAAAATCTTTTCGCTTCTGAATCGTGGGTGATGATGATGGCACAACGATCGACGAAAGTCCAGGCCGTTATGTTCGTGCTGCTCTCGTTGAGCGCAGGCGTGATCGAGGCAGTGTCTTACCTGCTGTTGGATTGGTTGACTCCGCTGCCTTATGACTGGAAACACGTCATCTCAATTATCTTGTCAGTGATCTGGAACTTCACGCTCAACAGGCGCTACACCTTCCGATCAGCCAACAATGTTCCGATCGCCATGGCGAAGGTGGCCCTGTTCTACGTCTTTTTCATCCCGATCACTGCGTGGCTAGGCCAAGTGGTCGCCAATGCTGGGGTGAGCGAAGTCCTGATCAAAGCGGCGACGATGGTCCTCAACGGGGTAGGAGAATTTGTGTGGTGGAAGTTCGTGGTCTTCCGTGGCAGTGAGGATACGAATTCCCTCGCCCAGCACGCAGACTCCGCCAACAACATGGGAAGCGCAGAACCTGCAGGTCACGCCGAAACTGAGTGAGCAGGGTAGGCATTGCGTCCTGGTATCTGTGTTGAGTGAGCCGGGCAGGCGGCGCGTCCTGATATCTGCGTGCCTGCGCGCACGATGCCCTGGGTTTACCCCCTCGCGAGTGCACATTCCCCTAGATCTAGCCTCCACGGGTGCACATTCCCCTAGATTTTCGCTCCTTTTTGCACAATCCCCTAGATCTCACACCCGCCCATTTCACCGCGGTTGTGAACATGCAGGTCACCGGGCATTCTCATTTTCGAGGGTGGCCCCGCCCGCTGTTGATCTAGGGGTTCGTGCACACACAGCCCTCAGATCTAGGGGCTTGTGCACGATGGAGCCTAAAATCCAGGGCATCGTGCAGCACACAGACCATGATCCGATCACTGCTCCACCCCGCGACAAGACCACGACACAACCAGCCAGGCAAGAACCAACCCGCCGCAGCATTCCGCGGGGGCGCAGGGGTGACGGGTCGCAAGCAGGCGCCTCGCCATTCGGGAATTGAGGGCCGACGGGAATTGAGAGCTGTCGGCCGCTGAAAGACACGCGCTTACAGGCCGCTGACCAACCACTGTGCGAGGCGCCGACAGCCCGCGACGATATCGCGCTCATGCCTGTCAAAATCATCCAATATCTGGTTCGCATCGTCTTGACTGAGGCCACTGGTTGACAGGGACTGCTCCACCCACGCGCGATCCACTTCCGGGTGGAATTGCACGCCGAGGGCGTGCGACCCTACCGCGATCGCATGGATACACCGCTCAGAGCGTGCAAGGACGCGAGCCTGCGCAGGCAGCTCGTCAATCGCATCATTATGGTCAGCAAAGACAACGGGTATACGTGAAAGATCATCGACCAGACGGATCCACGGGCCACCCTCGTCCATCGCGTTACTGAGTTGGTCAGCTACCGCTGGCACCATGATGGCTGCACCTGTAGCCGAAGCGACCGGGGTCATCGGAACGGCGGCGTCAGACTCGAAGGGCGCCTCCCACTCGACAGGCACGATTCCCATCTCGTGGAACTGTGGATCTGAGCAGGCGACCGAGCCGCCGGCCGCTCGCGCGATCAGTTGGTGTCCCAAACAGATACCGAGCGTGCGCACTCCCTCGTTCATGCAACGCACCAGCAGAGTGCGGACATCAGGCAGCCACGGGGCGCGCTCGTCATCATAGGCGCTCATTCGCCCGCCGAGGACGACGATGGCATCAGGCGCGGGGAGGTCGGAACCGTCGGGCGGCAGGGCGCTGGAAACGTCCTCACCGTTCCACGGGCGCACCAGTTGTATCGAGGCTCCAAGGTCATCGAGCGCGGAGACGAGACGGCGCGCATCGACGTCTTCTTCATGTTCAATAATCGTGATCACAGGCACGGATGACACGTTAGCGCGACTTTAACGGCAACACCACAGGATAAGTGGTCTAGACGAAATGAGGAAGTGGCGCCCATCTGGTGGGATGCTCGTCGATTATTCATCTGAAGTTCTGTACTTTAGGGGGGTGCGCGTCAATCGGGAGGCGCACTGAACTCGTTAACGAGGAGATAAACATGACTATTCGTACAACGCACGTTGGCTCGCTTCCGCGGACCCCGGAACTGCTCCGGGCGAATGCAGAGCGTGAGCGAATGGGCGAGGAAGCGTTCATAGCGCTTCTGCAGGAAAGCGTGGACGAAGTCGTGACCCGCCAATACCAGACTGGATTGGATGTGGTCAACGACGGCGAGTACGGCCACATGATGACCCAGACAGTCGATTACGGTGCATGGTGGTTTTACTCCTTTACCCGCCTGGGTGGACTTGACCTGCGGACAGATCCCCAATTCAGCGTTGAGCCTGCGCCCTCCAGTGGCAAAGTCAAGCTGGCATCATTCGGTGAACGTCGCGACTGGCAGGCATTTTCCGACGCCTACTCAGATCCGGCTTCCGGCATTCACATCGCCACCGATCAGGGCCCCGAGGCGTTCCCCGTCATCACCGGTCCTCTGACCTACATCGGTGCAGATGCCGTCCGTCATGACGTCGAAGGCCTGACGCACGCACTGGACAAGAACGGGATCGACCGCGGCAACGGCTTCATTGCATCGGTCGCACCCGGGTCGGCTGCCCGCATCGGCAACGAGTACTACAGCACTGAAGAAGAAGTACTGGAAGCCTGCGCGCACGCCCTGCACGAGGAATACAAGGCGATCACTGATGCCGGCTTTATCGTGCAGATCGACGACCCCTCACTGGCCGAAGGCTGGGACCAGGTCAACCCTGCTCCCACCTACGAGGATTACCGTGAGTTCGTTCAGACTCGAGTCGATGCGCTCAACCTTGCGCTTGAAGGTATCCCGGAAGAGCAGGTGCGCCTGCACCTGTGCTGGGGCTCATGGCACGGACCTCACACTACGGACATCCCACTGCGCGAGATCGTTGATAACGTGCTGACGGCGAAGGCACGCTACTTCTCATTCGAGGCTGCCAACGCGCGCCACGAACATGAGTGGACCGTGTGGCAGGACGTGAAGCTGGCAGATGACAAGGTACTTGTGCCTGGTGTGGTCGGCCACTCCACAAACGTGGTCGAGCATCCCGAGCTGGTGGCCCAACGCATCCAGCGTTTTGTGGACATCGTGGGCTCTGATCGCGTGATTGCCTCGACGGACTGTGGTCTGGGTGGACGCATCTACCCGTCGATCGCATGGGCCAAGCTTGCCGCACTGGTCGAAGGGGCCCGCCTGGTGAAGTAACGCTGACTGGTCACCTCCACCGCTATTCACCGCGATAGGCGAGGTGGTGCCGCGCTGAATACCGGCGCTGCCACCGACGGTAATGGACGAGGGTGGCCTTATCACTGAGGGCGGGGAGTCTGAAAAAACAGGCTCCCCGCCCTTTGTGCAGTCACTTCATGTGCTGTGAGCGTGAGATCGTTTCCTACAGGTCTTTCTTGAATGCGACGTTGCGGATGAAGTCGTTGAGCTCTGCGCGCCAGATATCCCACGAATGGATGCCGGGCAGGTTGAACTCAGCGACGTCAACACCGATATTTCGCAAGGATTCGGCCCGTGCAGGGGATGATTCGGAGATGAAGAACAGGTGGTCCTGCAGGCCCGTTCCCACGTGGATGGTGCCACGCAACGCTGCAATGTTCTCACGTTCAGCGCAGGTAAATGTCGAGCTGAGTTTGCCTGCGCTCCACAGACCGTAATACTCGAATGTGCCCGGATACTTCGTCAGCAGCTCAATGGCGCGTGCACCGCCCAGTGACAGGCCGGCAAAGGCCCGGTCCTTGGCTTCAGTCGACACATTGAAGTGATCCTCCACAAATGGGATGACGTTTTCCACCATGTCGTGCCCATAGGAAGTTGACAGCACCAGGCTGTCAACGCCCAGGCCGTTAAAGTTTGTTGCCACGATGACGGAAGGCTCCGCTGCCCCCTCGTCAATGGCGTTTTCAAGGATGTAGGGTGCTGCCCCCTGAGTGAACCAGTCGGTGTCATTTCCGCCGAAACCGTGGCTGAGGTACATCACGGGGTAAGGTTCTGCACGATCCGGATCATATCCGCGGGGTAGATAGATGGACAGCGGGTGCGCGCCTTTAGGCGCCAGCGAATAATGCGTGTCGTATGTTTCATGGACGAACGTCCCCATCTCATCGGCTGGGCGAGGCGCCTGATAGGCGTTGTCGTAGGTCGGATAATTGGGATTCTCCGGCACGAAGACCTGCGACAGGCTCTGAGATGAATACGCCGGCAGCTCTGCCGCCATCCCCGGGTTCGCAGGATCTGCGTGACGTTGGCACGAATCGACGGCGATCGGCGGGCACTCATGGGTGAATGAATAGCTGAAAGTACCTGAGGGAAGGGGCACCTTCAGTTCCCAGATACCATCATCGCCCTGATTCATCTCCAGAAGTTTCCATGGGGCGTTGGGAACGTCCCCTGGCTGCCACAATGCGGGAATGCGGTGTTCTCCGCCTCCCAGAGTGGTGATGCGATCAGGTTGAGAAAAGAACCATTCACCATAGATCTGCACGGAATCGACATATGCGGGCGCCTCGTAGCGGAACGTTACCTCGTACCCGGTTGGTCCCGTATCGGTACGGGTGACAGTGGGGCCGAGGGGAAGCTGCTCGTCTTGTTCAGCGGCAAATGATGAGCTGCCCGCTGCGATGAGCGAGAGTGCCAAAATTCCGGAAGCAAATAGTCGGTGTCGTGCGATGTGTCGTGTCGAGTCCACGATGTCTCCTCGAGTCGGCGGTTCTGCAGGCCATTCGGCAGCCGTGCTCCTATGTACGTGCCACAGTAACGAGGGTGAGTCGATGCGTCAATACGTGCAGGGGCTTTAGTCCTCGTGGGTATCTTCTGGTGAATCACCGTCAGAGCTTGGCCCTATGACGACGTCGCCTGTTTCGTTGTCCATAAAACGCCGCCCCTTCTCATCAACCACCAGCTGCACGTCCGTGCCAACAGGCAGGTCGTACAGGCCCATCACCGCAGGCTCAATTCTGATTGCGTGATTGAACGAGATAACAGTGAAGTTCGAGGGATCAGCCAGGTACTCATCAGTGTCGATATGGGAGAAGAAACGCCACCCGTTGTCTTCGGGGCGGGCCGATTCCTCTCGCACGCACCACTTCAGACGACCTTCACCCGACAGGATCGTGTTCGTCACCAGGCAGGCGCCGGACTTGGGGATAAATTCGGGGATCTCGGGGGATTGCGTATCAGCCATCAGCTTGATGCTCCTTCAGATGTCTCGTGAACAAAAGGCCACGTGCCCGGAACGAGCCGATCAGTTGTCGTCTCCACAATGGTGGTGCCTACTGATCCTTTCACGATGCGAACGTCCGTGCCGCTCGGCATTCCCAGCACTGACATCACCACGGGGGTGCTGGCAACAATCGTACTCAGTGGGACGATCTCCGTTGCGACGTTTTTCGGTTGTCGCGCGTCGTCGCCCTCATGAATAAACAGCCAGCCCGAATCGTCGTCGGCCGACGGTTGTTCGCGAATACAGCGGGAAACAGGGCGTCCCTGACCATCAGCTCCCACCCGGCACGTGCCGAGGGAGTCGGCCGCAGGGCAGTAGCGTTCGCGGATGTAGGACTGGACACGTCGGGCGAGGGTGGCGCGGTACTCAATGCGGGCCAGAGCGTCGAGGGGGCACGCGCGATAATGCGATGAGCTGGCGGTGAAGTCGAGCAGATGCGGCGAAGAAAACCACAGGTCATAAAGGTCGGCAAGTTCGTCGTCCGTGAAAGGCAGATCGACGAGCCATGCGAAAGCGACCTCGTTGTTTGCGTTGCGGTGATTGATGTCGACGCCGCGATCAAGAAAAATGCGCGCCAATTTGAGGTCACGGTGCAGATCATGTTTTCTGGATGAGAGCAGGACATGCAGGGGCGAGTTCGCTTCCGAGCCTGCCGGGGTCAATGCGCAGTCACGCTCCAGGAGGAAATCAGCTATGTCGTAGCGATCGGGACTTTTAGTGTTGGCCAGAGCCGAAAAGATCAGTGCCTGACCGTCGAACGCCTCGCGTTCGTCGCCGTCAGTGAATTGCCCGAAGAACTCGTCGGCGGTTTTCAAGCGCGCTGTTAGAGAGATTTTCATACCCGCTCCCATGCAATCTACTCAGCTCGATGGCTCCTGTTTGATGATGGTAACTCAGGGCGATAGTTTGCAGGATCGTTATACCAGTCGCGGAATTCTTGTGGTGTCATCTCACCTTTCAAGTACAGCTCATGCATATCGGAGTACTTGTGTCCAGGCCGGTGTCCCATGTCCCAGACGCCCTTTCGGGGTTGTCCCGGCTCCCACTCCATGACCGTGTCCGTCAGGGGGTCACGCACCTTTCCGTCCACTGAATCCTCCACCGCATTTTGCCAGACTTGCTCTGGGACGCCTTTACGGAGGGAGGGGCGAGAATCCTGGTAGGGGAGATCTTCGACGACGGATACCGGCTCGATGTGGTCGGTTGATACGACGTCGTCAGCCACATTGAGGGCATCGTGGGTTGAATCAGCTGCCCGGGCGCCGTCAGCCAGATCATCGGCACCTCGGATTCCCCTTGAGGAATCCGACAGGTCATCTGCATGATCAAGCAGACGAGCAGTGCGTGATGCGTCGGAAATATCATCGGCCGCGTTGAGCGCTCGAGTACCGTCGCCAATATCGTCCAGCTTGCCCAGCGCCCGTGCACCGTCACCCGCACTATCCAGGCCGCGCAGAGCTCGTGCCCCGTCCTCGATATCGTCCAGGCTGTTCAGTGCATGTCCCGCAGTTGACGTGCCTTTGGTCAGAGCCGTACCGCTGCCGGCGGTGAGGAGCGCGATCGCGACGTCAGGCACGAGGTGTCCAACTGCACGGGCAGGATCGTCGGCCCACGTGTCCCAGTCCAGGACTCCCTTGCCGATTTGCTTGCCAAACTCCAGCGGATCCTTCTTCAGCGCGCTTAGCATCGCGGAGACGTCATCCAGAGGAAGCTGGAGCTTGGCAACCGCTTCGTCGGGTGTGAGGTCGCCGGTCGCCAGTTTCGTGAGGCTGTCCAGCATGAAACCTTGAGGGCCTGTGATGAGGTTGAGGAGGTCACCGACTGCCTCACCGGCGCCGACGAGGATGCCACCGACGAACGCCAGTCCACTTTCCAGCCAGTTGCGTTTTGCGGGTGCAAACTCGCAGGCGGAACGGATCGTCTGTGCGCATGCCTGCGCACATTCGTCCAGGCTGGCGACAGTCTGATTAAATGTATTAATCGCATCTTGGCGCATGGGTTCACCAGGGTCAACAAAGGGCGCGATTGTCACTGCGAAGGTGCCGAACCCGTTGACTGCCTCCCAGGCAGCTTTCTCCTGCATTCCCCTGGCGACCTCAGCTTCATAAGCTGCGCGTGCCTGCTCGGTGACCCGGTTGCCTTCTTCGTAGAGCGCGCGGCATGCCGCAGCACTGTCCTGCGCATGAGTCAGGTTGTCCGCGTACGAATCCAACGCGCCAGCAGCTGAGGAGAATCCTCCACTTGCTTCCTGCCAGCGTTGTGGCTCCACGCTGAAACGCTCCCGGAATCGATCAGCTGCACGCCCTATCCACCCCTCGGTGGAAATCGAATCCAGCGCGCGGGCGATCTCTGAGTAATCGCTGCTGCGCGTACGTACAGTTGAGGCGCGTGATGAGATGGCTCCCGCGTTCCCTTCGATGGTGAAAACCGGTGCACCCTGATTCTCGACTCCCATGGCTTACTGCTTCCCTGCAAGCCCTGGCAGCTGGGCGGCTGCAGATGCGAGTTGTGACATCTCCTGCGCCGCTTTCGTGTCGTAATCAATGTAGTTCGAGGCGACCTTGCCCAAACGCCCTGCTACTTCCGTGATGTCGTCCGTCATGTTGTTGATGCCGCGTTCCCACCGTGACTGAAACTCATCAACTGCCGACCACATGATGTCATTGGCCAGATCAGCTTGGGTAGGAACGTAGTCGGAAATATCGTTGTCTTTTTTGAGCTGAACTGCTTCGCTCGTTTTCTGGGCGGCCGTAATGAGGGCTTCGATATCGACCTCAAAATCATGACTGGGCATGGGGGATGCTCCTAATCCAAAATTGCGACATTCTTCGTTTCAGTTTCATGGGCGAGGGTGCGGACGCGATCAACCGATGACGATGCGGCCTTCAGAACGTCACTGATGGTGCGGGCGTGGTCTGTCAGTTTGTCGAGGTGTTGGTCATGGGAGACGCGGGATTCGGAGCCTTCAACCCAATCGTGGACAGTTGAGAGCACATCTGCCGCCATTGCGCGGGAGTCTTGCGCAAAAGTGAGCGAAGCTGCTTTGCACGCCTGCTGCATAGCCTGGGCGGCATCATCGTGGAAAATTAAAGATGTGGTGCTCATTACGATCCTAGACGTGTGGAGATGCGCGGATTGAAGGTTCCAGTGGTGTGCGATTCAGTCGCCGCAGTCGTCTGGTCAACGGTGGTCAGCGCCTGCGCGTGCTTGCTGAGCGCTTCAGAAAGACTGGCAGCCGATTCCCCGATGGAATTGACTGCCGCCATAAAATCTTTCATTCCTGAGCCTGTGACGCGCGACGAATTGCACTGGATCGTGTTCGCGCAGTCAGCGAAAGCTGTGCGCGTAGTATCGAAACACTCGCTGACGATCCCGGCAGCGGCCGTTTGCTGGCCAAAAGTCATTCCCATTCCCTGGGACATAAGTCTCACCCCCTGACGAACGTAAAGGGTGAATCTATGTGAGACAAGACCCTCCTCTTTTCTGTGACTCACGTCACTGGAAAAACCGACCTTGTTTACCTGACGGCAACGTGGTGGTCACCTCACTGTCCACGCTGTGGCCCTCCTGACGCACTGTCACCAAGAACTCTCTAGGCTAAGAACAACACCAGGAGGAGGGGTACTGATGGCTCGACAGCTTCGTTCAGCAACGTCGACTCAGGGACGCAACATGGCGGGCGCTCGCGCGCTGTGGCGCGCAACCGGAATGGGAGATTCTGACTTTGGCAAGCCGATCATTGCCGTCGTCAACTCCTTCACCCAGTTCGTTCCCGGCCACGTCCACCTCAAGGACATCGGCCAGCTGGTCGCTTCTGAGATTGAAAAATCCGGTGGCGTCGCCAAGGAATTCAACACGATCGCCGTTGATGATGGCATCGCTATGGGACACGGCGGCATGCTGTACTCCCTGCCGTCACGCGAAGTGATCGCGGATTCGGTCGAGTATATGGTGAACGCACACTGTGCCGATGCAATGGTGTGCATTTCCAACTGTGACAAGATCACGCCCGGCATGCTGATCGCAGCGATGCGCCTCAACATTCCGACGGTCTTTGTATCCGGCGGTCCGATGGAAGCAGGCAAGAACATTCCTGAAGACGCCATTGTCGGACCGTCGCACAGCGGTCACGGCAACCTCATCACCGTCATGAACGCAACTGCCAACGATGCAGTCTCTGACGATGAGCTTGGCCAGATCGAACGTCTCGCGTGCCCGACGTGCGGTTCATGCTCGGGTATGTTCACTGCTAACTCGATGAACTCGCTGACTGAGGCACTCGGACTGTCCCTTCCCGGCAACGGCTCCACGCTGGCTACTCAGGTCGCGCGACGCGGATTGTTCGAGCGTGCCGGTCGTCTCGTCGTTGACTTGTGCCAGCGCTACTACAACGACGAGGACGACTCTGTTCTCCCGCGATCTATTGCGACGAGGGATGCATTCTGGAACGCCATGAGCCTGGACATGGCGATGGGCGGATCTTCCAATACTGTGCTGCACTTGCTGGCAACTGCCGCTGAAGCAAAGGTCAATTTCACATTGTCGGATATTGCTGAGCTGGGGCGCACCGTACCGTGTCTGTCAAAAGTTGCGCCGAACCACAACGACTACCACATGGAAGATGTCCACCGCGCCGGCGGCATCCCGGCCATCCTAGGCGAGCTGGATCGTGGGGGCTTCCTGCGTCACACGGTGCACGCCATTCACTCCCCGTCCCTGGAGCAATGGCTGGCAGATTGGGATGTTCGAGGCGGGCACGCTACTGATGAAGCAATCGCCCTGTGGCACGCAGCTCCCGGCAACGTGCGCACCACCGAACCGTTCTCAACGTCCAATCAGTGGACTGAACTGGATCTAGATACTGTGGAAGGCTGCATTCGCGATGTCGAGCATGCCTACACGGCCTCGGGTGGACTGACGGTGCTGACGGGCAACCTTGCTCCTGAGGGTGCCATCATTAAGGCCGCAGGTATCGATCCGTCCCTGTTCCACTTTGAAGGAACGGCGCGGGTCATGGAGTCGCAGGAAGAGGCGATCGAGAAGATCCTGGACAAGACGGTGCGAGCCGGTGACGTCGTGGTGATCCGTTATGAGGGGCCCTCAGGTGGGCCGGGAATGCAGGAGATGCTTTATCCCACCTCGTTTATCAAGGGGCGCGGTCTGGGCAAGGAATGTGCGCTGATAACCGATGGCCGTTTCTCCGGTGGCACGTCCGGCATCTCGGTGGGACATATCTCCCCCGAGGCTGCTGCTGGCGGCTTGATCGGCTTGGTTGAGGATGGTGACCGGATCATCATCGACGTCAACGAGGGAGTCCTGTCACTGGATGTGCCCGACGAGGAAATTGAGCGTCGCCGCGCCACGCAGGAACGCCGCGAGAATCCGTGGACGCCTGTCAATCGTGACCGTCAGGTCTCAGGCGCACTGAAGCTGTATGCCGCTACTGCGACCTCCGCATCGACGGGTGCGGCACGCGATATTTCCCTGATCAGACGCAAGTAATTCACGTACCTGCGAAGCGGGGGAGTGCTGTGCTGTGTTCTGCCCCGTCGAGAACGTTAATGTCACGTTTCTTCTCTCAAATGAAAGGAGAGCCGTGGCTTTTTCGTTATGGTTTTTATGTTTTTTTGTTTACTTTGAGATTCGTTTTTTTTCGAAACGTCGTCACAAGTGTCTGCCGGCACCAATCCTGACGCTTCATTTGAGAGGAAAAAATATCGTCTGAGCCTCCCAAAAGTTGCGACAAATCGCGCAGTTTTTCGAGAATGGTTTCCATTTGTCTCTTGCTAGAGGTACTGCACAGCAAGAGGTGGTGTGTTTGGATGTGTGGAAGCATCTGAGGGTTGGGGGCTTATGAAGTGACTGTGACCTGCATCAATGCGAGTTTTAGAGATGGTGATCTTTCTTTAGAATTTGGGTTTAACAGGGACAATCGTTTTCGGCTTGTGTTTGTTAGCTCATTGCTGATACCGTTACCGTTAACGGAAAGTTTCTTTTGCTTTTCGGATTGGTCGAAGATGACAGTGTTAACAAAGGAGTAATGATGAAGCGGATAGGCTCTGCAATCGGTGTGGCAGCATTGATCGGCGTGTTCGCCCTGACCGGGTGCGGTGGAGGGTCATCCTCCAACAGTGCGAATGCAATGTACACGTGGATCTCCAACGAATCTGACCGTGCACAGTGGCAGGCGTTCGTCGACGGTGTCAAAGAATCAGATCCCGAATTCAACCTCGAAATGGAAGGCCCGTCGTTCCAAGACTACTGGACAAAAGTCAAAACCCGAATGAGTGCTTCAGACGCACCATGCATTTTGACCACTCAGGCCGCACGCGCACAGGAGCTGAAGGAACTGCTCGCTCCCCTCGATGAGTTGGTCGCCAGCAATAACGTTGATATGAGCGCCTACAACGAAGCAATGCTCAAGGGACTTACCGTTGATGGGAAGCTTCGCGCGATTCCTTATGACGCAGCGCCGCTGATCCTGTACTACAACAAGGACCTGTTCGACCAGGCCGGTCTTGAACATCCAGGAAAGAACTACACGTGGGATCAGTTCGTTGCGGATGCAAAGGCATTGACGAATGGTGATGTCTATGGAGTGTCCATTCCGCCCATCTTCCAGACGCCAGCTTCGATTGTCTACGCCAATGGTGGGGCCGTCGTGGAAAACGGAGAGCTCAAGCTTACTGAGCAGACCACAGTCGATTCTATTCAGGACGTTTTTGACCTTGCCGCTAAACACAAAGTGATGAAAGCGCCGCTGGCTGCAGATGCTGAAGATATCCAACTACAGACCTTCCGTGCCGGCAAAGCTGCAATGATTATTGATGGCCCATGGGTTTATGACTCGCTCGTCAGCACCGAGGGACTGTCAGTAGGAATGGCAGTCGTTCCATCGCGCAGTGGAGAGTCGATTGGCATGGTGCAGGGATCAGGGTTCGGAATTTCTGAAAAATGCGCTGATAAAGAGACAGCCTTCCAGAACATCATGAAGATGACCACTCCGGATGTGATGCGCTATGTTGCTCGGTCGCACGGAAACGTTCCCGCCATTGACGCAGCATTCGACGGTTGGGCAGAAGGCAAGGATCCGAACGATGTCGAGATCGTCAAGTACATGACCGAAAATGCCAAGACCTACGAAACAACGGAGAACTGGCAGCAACTTGAAGTCGAGTTCACACAAAACGTATCAAACGGCTACACCGGCGAGAAATCTGCACAGGAAATTCTCACTTCATTAGAGAACTCCATTAAGTAACGGGTAGATTCATGGCTACTCAACTCACAAAGACTCGGGTCCCTGCCAAGGTCCCGAAGGGAACATCACGGTGGGATCCAAAGGCGTTTCCGTATCTGGCGCCTGGAATGACGGGGTTCTTCCTCTTCATCGTTCTGCCTTTGGTGTTCTCGCTGATTATCTCGCTTTTTGACTGGCAGCTTTACGGTTCTCCCACCTTCGTTGGTGTCAGCAACTACGTGAATCTGCTCAATGGGTCAGATCCTGCATTCTTTCGGGTCCTGTTGAATACGGCGATCTTCGCCATTTTCTACACGACTCTTAACCTGATTGTCTCCACACTAGTGGCCGTATGGCTCCAGAGTGTGGGAGGCCGTCTGGCAGGTTTCTTCCGCGTCATCTTCTTTATTCCCGTTGTGACACCGATGGTGGCCAACGCACTGGTGTGGCGCCTGATGCTGGATGAACATGGGGTGGTGAACTCCTTCCTGGGGGTTCTCGGAATCTCCGGACCGGCATGGCTCGCGTCCGAAACCTGGGCAATGGTTGCACTTGTCATGATGTCGTTGTGGCAGGTCGTGGGATACAACATCGTGGTTCTCGGTGCGGGGCTGAACAACATCAACCCCTCGGTGCTGGAGGCCGCTCGCGTGGACGGTACGGGGCCTGTCCAACGCTTCACGAAAGTGATCTTCCCGCTACTGTCGCCGGCACTGTTTTTCTGTACTGTCATGACGCTCATCGGTGCGTTCAAGATTTTCGCTCAGCCATACATGCTGACTAAGGGCGGGCCTGGAAACTCAACCACAACGATTGTCCTTTACCTGTACAACCAGGGATTCAGCTACGACAAGTTGGGATACGCCTCAGCTATTGCCTGGGTCCTCTTCGTCATCGTCATGTTGATTACCGCTGTGCAGTTTGCGGGACAGAAAAAGTGGGTGAATTATGATCAGTGAGAAGCGCATGACTATCGGCAGGGTACGCATCAGCAGGATTGTTTCGATCATCTGTCTGTTTATCGTCGGTGCAATCTTTGTTTTCCCGTTTATCTGGATGTTCGCGAGCGCCCTCAAACCTACTGCTGAAATATTCAGCTCTGGAGGATCGCTGTTCGGCTCACGAATCGCATGGGAGAACTTTTCGCTGGTCTTCACGGCAGTGCCATTCCTGCGGATTATTCTGAACACCTTCTTTGTTGCAGGTATTGGTGCTCTGATCGCATGCACAGTATCGGTGCTGTCCGCTTACGCGTTTTCACGCATCGAATTCAAAGGTCGCTTTCAGTTGTTCGCCGCATACCTAGCGACGCTGGTACTGCCTATGGAGGTTCTGGTTATCCCTCTGTATATTGGTGCCAATCAGCTGGGATTAGTCGATACTTACGTGGCGCTGATTATGCCGTTCGCATTCGGAGCGTTCGGAACCTTCATGCTGCGTCAGTTTCTCCTCTCCCTTCCTCGTGACTACGAGGAAGCTGCGAGGATCGACGGAGCCGGACAACTGCGAATCCTCGTGTCGGTGATTGTGCCGCTGTTGAGGGGTCCACTGTCAATTGTGGCCGCTTTCGCATTCATTGACTACTGGAACAACTTCCTGTGGCCATTGATCGTCATCAACAGTTCGGACAAGGCCACGATCCCACTGGGCCTCCAGATGTTCAGCGGCGAACGCGGAACGGACTGGGGTGCGCTCATGGCGGCGGCCAGTGTGTCGGTGCTCGCATCGCTGGTGATCGTCATCGTGATGCAAAAGCAGCTGGCACGCGGAATTAACTTGGGCGGCTTCGGCGGCCGATAGGAGAGATACTCATAATGTCAGGAAAGGACAACATGGACTGGTCAGATCTGGAGCGGCCCACACCGCAGTGGTTCAAGAACGCCAAGCTTGGCATTTTCGTTCACTGGGGGGTGTATTCACTTCCCGCATGGGCGGAGCCCACGGCAGAACTGGGAACTGTCGAGGATCCACTGGAGTGGTTCACCCACAATCCCTACGCGGAGTGGTACTACAACACGATCCGTATCCCCGGCTCGCCTGCAGCTGAACACCACAGGAAGGAGTGGGGCGGCTGTGACTATGACGACCTGCTGGATCAGTGGCACATGGACTCTTTTGACGCCTCCGAACTAATGGAGCTGTTCAAGGAATCAGGCGCTGACTACGTCGTACTGACGACCAAACATCACGACGGCATCACCTTATGGGACGCTGTGGGGACAGGAGACCGCAACACGGTTAAGCGCGGACCGCACCAGGATCTGGTCGGAGCCTACGCTGACGCTGCACGCAAGGCCGGATTGCGATTCGGCACATACTATTCCGGTGGCCTTGACTGGCATGTGCGACCATTCCCGCCTCATACGACACACGAATCAGTCAACGAAGGGGATCGTCCTCGTGATGAGGAATACGCCAAGTACGCGGCCGCGCATATTGATGAGCTGGTTGAGCGCTACCATCCGGACGTGCTGTGGAACGACATCAACTATCCCGATGCGGCAAAGAACACGACCGAACCATACGGACTTGGTCAGCTTTTTGCCCGCTACTACGAAGCCTGCCCTGAAGGCGTCGTCAATGACAGGTGGAAGGTGCCGCACTGCGACTATGTCACCAGCGAGTATCAGATGAACCTTGACAATGAGGACCTGGGTATCTGGGAAAACTGCCGCGGACTCGGATTGTCATTCGGTTACAACCAGGTTGAAGGCCCTGAAAACGGACCGCATCCGCGTACCTTGCTGCACACGATCGTTGACGCAGCAGTGCGTGACGGACGAATCCTGCTTGGCGTTGGCCCCAAGGCGGACGGAACCATTCCCGAGTGGCAGGCAGATTCACTGCGGGCGATCGGCCGATGGATGCAGGTTGCACATCCGATACTGGCTGGAATTGACCATCGTGGATCGGCGACTGCGTCCGCGTCTGATGGTGCATGGGCAGAAGTGGGATCAGACGGAACCACCGAGTTCCTCTTCGCTGCTCCGGAAGATCCGACAGTGGACAGCGCCGAATTCGATGTCGAGCTGACTGACGCTTCAGTCGCAACGGTTGTCCCGGTCCAGGGAGTACGCGTGGATCAGGACGGCACATGCCTGCACATTTCGTGCGAGGCGGGCTGGGCAGGGCCGGCGATTATTGAATTGAGCAAGTAGCGCCTACCGCTCCGCTGCAGCGAATAGTTGCACTGCGCACTGAGGGGGGAAGGAACAGCTGTTCCTTCCCCCTCAACGCGTGAGGAACTCACATCACGCTCTACCGATCGGCATGGCGACGGCGATTCGCCGACACTCCCATCACAAGAAGAGCGAAGAGACTGCTCAGCATCAGCAGGGAAGCAGTGTGCGCTCCCGTTTGTGCCAGCCCTGAAGCAGAGCCGTGCGACGACGTGATGCGACCAGTCGGATCAGACGCTGACGTCTGGCCGGCGCCGGGGGTGTTGACAGTCAAAGTCACAGGCACGTCACGGCTCTCCGTTTTGACGCCGTCACCCAAAGCCAATGCGTTCAGACGATCCCTGTTTTCCCTTGACCCGCAGCCAGAACGGTGTGACCAGCTAGAATCTCTTCCGTAGTGAGGCTCTGCGCAGTTTTGACCACGCGATGATCAGAATCGAGCCAGACTTCCACCGCGTCAGGATAGTTTTGCAGCGATGTTGAACCGCGTTGGTAATCACCCCATCGAGAGGTGTAGACAGTGATTGCATCGGAAGCAAGAGCCTGCGTGTTGACTGAAGAAATCGGTGCCGTCCAGTCCGAGGCAGAGACACTGCCCTTCAGTGTGACGTCGGTGATGGAGGCTAGCTTGTTGTGATCCATCACCAAGGACATTGCAGGCGCACCGGGAAGCGAGCTCTTGACGATTCCTTCAGAAGGATCCACACCCATGCCACGGGAAGATCCGGAGTTGTTGATGTCAAAGGCATCGCCATTTACTGCTGCCTTGATGTCATCTGTTACTTGAGACATTTCAACCAGGGTGGCCGTGTCGGCGGCAATACCTGAATCGAGGTAGTCCAGTGATACCTCAGGATTGATCAAGTCGACGTCGAGAACTGCGCCCTGCTGCCACCCTCGTGGTTAAAGGCGCTCGAACTCAGTCAGCATGATTCCCGGTCCAACCTGTGTTTCTTCCTGTCGGATCACGCTGGCTTGACCGCTCATTGTCAGGTCAAGGTATCCGGATGCCGCAGCATCTGCGGAAGATTCGGCATACGCAGCGAAAATCGGATGGGAGCCGATCCCGATCCCTGCGATCGCCAACATCGACGCAAGCAACATGGTTGCCACGCGTGATGCATTTCGGAGCATCTTCTTGATTCTTCCTCTTACATAGCCGTGAAGCTTGCCGGAAAATTGCGCACGGCTCGATAGCGGCAACGTATTCGTGAATAAGGTCGCGTACTGTGCTGATGGGCAATAGTGCTGGCGCTGAATGTGAAGCTGCGCAGCGGTCAACCATCGTGGCGGGCTTCAATAATCACCATGGCACCTGATCGCGGTCGTAAGGTGATCGGACCGTGACGGGAAAGTGACGCCCTATCCAACTCATCCGCGGTGATGTCAAGCGGAACGGCAGCGATAGCTTCGAACTGAAGTGTTCTGGTTGTGTTCTTACCGGTTGCTGGTTGAAATGCACACCTGTTGATACAGGACAACGCCCAAGACTGAACCAAGGGATATATGAGAACACCAGGAGCTTGGAATCATAAGGTAACGAGCCCACACGACCTAATGAAATTGTGAAACCTGCTTCAGCATTCTCGCGCCAGCCCGACCGCCCGCCCTCATCGCCATTACTCTTAGTGATGTGAATAGCGATCGTTCCAGTTCGGTCGAGCTACCGGAGACTTGGCGGGCATGCTGGTGGCCAATCTACAATCTGTTGCGGCGATGGGGATGCCAAGCTGCGCCCTACTAGCGCGAGATGCGTTCGTGATAAATTGTTTGTTAAGAACTACGGAGTATTTATACGAAGGCTTCTGGGGCTGATGGGTGCGAAAAATAGGGCCTGCTGCCTGGCGTGCCGGCTGAAATGTTGCCCAAAACCAAGCTGTCAGGCTGATGAGATGTACTGAAAATCTGCGACGCTCCTAGAGGCTGCTCTCCTGCGACGACGTGGCCACGCGCAGACATCCGACACGTGCTTTCGACCTAGGTGCAGCGCCGGTCTAAGTCAGACACAGCACAATGAACTGTGGCTGTTAGCCGGCAACTACCTAGGCGCGCACTTGCTGTGGTTCTTTGCCGTGTTTGGGACTGATTCGTTTAGTCGCAAAATCGTCAGTTAGGCAGGAAGATCAGCAATGAACAACTTAAGTCCCTCGGCTGGAGACTTCAGAACAAGAAGTGGAACCAGGCCCACGACACTTGACAATCTTGCTTGCTTCGTTCCTATTGCCCGCCCATTCCTGTTGTTGCGAATCCTTTGACAATCTGACGTTGGAAAATCATAAATACGATGACAAGAGGCAAGGCGCCTATGACAGCACTAGCCATCCCCTGAGCGTATTGCACGCCATAGGCGTTCTTGACAGTACCCAGACCAACGGGGATCGTCATGAGGTCAGGCGAGTTCGTAATGATAAATGGCCAAAGGAAATTGTTCCAGCATCCAATAAAAACAAAGATGGCCACGGCTACAACAATCGAGCGAGATAGCGGAAGAACCACAGAAGTGAGAATCTTGAAGTTCGAGGCACCATCTAGACGGGCAGCTTCCTCTAGCTCTACGGGCAGCTGATCGAAGAAGTTCTTCATCACGATAACCATTAACGGTGCCACCACTTGTGGCAACGCAACACCTGCCAAGGTGTCTGACAGTCGCATAAACCTCATCTGTTCGAATAGCGGAACAATGAGGATCTGTGGCGGAACCATGATCGCAGCAACTGTCAACGCGAAGAATATCTTTCTACCCGGAAAGTCATGACGAGAAAACACGTACGCTGCTGGAACAGAAACAAGAAGCGTAATGAGGGTGACGGCTGCAGAAACGATGAAGGAATTCCACAACCATAATGGAATATCACCTGCTTTAAACACCGCTATGTAGTTTTCAAAAGTCCATCCTTGCGAAGGCCAGAACTGAAGGGGTGCCGCAGAGGCATCGGTTTCCTTTTTGAAAGACATCTGAAGCGCAAAAAGAATTGGTATGGCCCATGCCAAAGCGGCAATTGCTAGTGCTGCAAAAGCAGAAATTTGCGCTGCCGCAGAATTTCCCAGTGTTAAGGAACGCGCCTTAGAGTTTTCAGAAGACTTAACCAAGCGGGGAGAACGACGCGTCGATGACGTCTGAGATAAATCGTTCATACCAATTTTGTTAGCAGTTTGGGTAGTGCTCATCGTTGCTCCTCTGGTTTGTGATTAACGATGGTGATTTGAATGATTGACACAAGCACGATCAGAGCAAAGAAAACATAAGAAACAGCTGAAGCGTACCCGACGCGGTATCCGCTGAAGCCGACATCATATATGTACTGAATAATCGAACGTGTCGCACCATCTGGTCCACCAGCGGTCATCAGGAAAATCTGATCGAAGACTTTAAGCGATGCAAGAATCTGCAATAGGACGATCATGATTGTTGTCGACTTCATAAGGGGCAGTGTCACTGAGATCAAACGTCTCCATGATCCAGCGCCGTCAACTTGCGCTGCTTCGTAGATTTGATCGGGTATGTTTTGCAGTGCTGACAGGTATAGGAGGAAATTGAATCCTATGGTCCACCACACGGTCGTAAGGGCAATTGACCACATTGCCACTTGGTTGTCGCTGAGCCAGCCGATTTGATCAATTCCCAGATGCTGTAAAAGCCCGTTGATAAATCCAAAGTCATTTGCATACATCACTCCCCACATCGCGGTAACGACAGATACCGGCAGGAGGTACGGAGCGAAGAATGTGAGTCTCCAGAGCCATTGGCCAGGTAAACCTGTGACAACGAGGTAAGCGAGGATGAAGGAGAGCATCACCAGAGGGATGGTCGAAATGAGGGTGAAAAAGATAGTATTACCAAGGCTGGACCACATTTCGGCGCTTGTGAGGGTTTCAATATAATTCTGAAGACCTACGAACTTAACGTTTCGTGAGGCTAGCGATTGGTTCGTGAAGCTCATCCAAATTCCCCAGATAATAGGAGTAATCAGGAAAAGAGTAAATACGACCATATACGGAAGTGCGAACCAAACTGTTCCGCGGGAAGCTAGTTTTGATTGTGTTTTCATGACGATCTTTACTCGGTTGGATTAGGTTGCTGGGCAATTGACGATGCGGTCTCAAGCATTTGCTCGATTACTCGTTTTGGCTCGGTGGTGCCTCGGAATCCTTCAATCAGGTGTTGGCACATGCGATTTTGGAAGTCAGTTCCTGCCCCGGCATACCAGACAGGTGGATCAAAGATCACGGTCTGTGCTGCATCTGCATATTGATTTTGCAGCTCTAGTTTCTGATAGTCCGGCTTTTCCTGAGAAGGCAGATATCCAGGAATGTGGCCGGCTTTGCCCCAGCGGTCGCCCAACTTCAGCATTGCTGCAACGAATTCATAGGTCTTTTGGCGAAGATCGTCAGTCATGCGGCGATTAGTCGGCAAAACGTAGGTATGCGAGTCGGCGTAGTTGGCAGGTTGACCAAACATAGTGGGAGTCGGTGAGGCTGCAAGCGCAGGTACGTTTTCAATGAATCCGTTTAACTCCCAAACCCCGGAGAAAATCAGAGCATTCCTGCCTCCGTTAAAAGCAGATAAAGCTCCGCCATAGTCTTGGTCTTTTGCCATGCACTTGCCGTCCATCCACATGTGAACGGCCTCAACTACTTGGGCCGCTTTGTCAATGTCCAGCTGTGCCCGCTGTCCGGCAGAAAAATCATATCCACCACCGGTTTGGTTATAAAGTCCCCAGAAAAGACGCCATGCTTGCGCAGTGTCGAGTTGGAAACCGAACGCCACGCCCGGGCCACCGATAACCTCACCCAGTTTGACGCCGACTTCATAAAAGGCCTCGGCTGAATCGACCTTGAGTCGTCCATCGGAGCCGAGCACACCGGCCTTGTCTGCGACATCCTGGTCGTAGAAAGTAATAAAAGGATGGGTGTCGAGAGGAATAGCGAACTGCTTGCCTTCGTATGTTCCTGCGCCAAATAGCGCATCAGTAAAGTACTCCGGACCTACGTCAAATTCTTGAAACAGCTTCATGTCCCACGGCTCAATAAGGCCTCCAGGTGCGAAACCAGGCATGCGCGAAACGTGCATGATCGCAGTGCTAGGTGGTGCGCCAGAAGCCGATGCCATCGCCAACTTGGTGTAATAAGGGTTTCCCCAGCTGAGAGTAGTGGGAGCAACGAATAGGCCAGGATGTTCTTGGACGATTGACTCGATCATCGCGCGCGTATTCGCGCCATCCGCTCCGCTGAACAAGTCCCACACGCTCACCGTTACTTTCTGCGATGCTGAAGACGAGCAACCAGAAAGACCGGATGTTAAGCCGAGTGCACTAAGACCCAAACCGAACAAGCCTAAAGCGGAACCCTTTATAAAAGAGCGCCGTGAGATTCCACTGCTAGAAAGCATATTGTCCTGATCATCCACGGCCAAACATGCCACCTTCCTGATCAACGTTGATTGGCGGAAAAAGCTGCAATGGGATTGCAGATTGAATTCTCACGTGAGAGTATGGCACTTGACTGCAGTGAGGTCAAATGAAACAGCACCGAGGAGAGTCTGAATGTCGCTCATTGATGAGCGCCTAGAGAACCAGGAGTACCTGCCCTAAAGTGAAAAGAGCAACCATCAAAGACGTGGCAGCGCGCGCAGGTGTGTCGTGGAAAACGGTATCGAATGTCATGCACGGAAGACCATGCGTCAGCCCTGACACCAAAGATCGAGTAATGGCCGCAGTGAAAGATCTCAACTACATTCCGAATTTTTCCGCGCGCGATATTAGAGGTCATGCCACCAGAAGAATAGGGCTTGTAATACCACATTTGACTAACCCATATTTCGCAAGGTTGGCAGAAAAGTTTCATATCATTGCAAATCAAGCAGATTATACTATAGAAATTGAATTGAGTGGACAACATGGTGAAATAGAGCGTCGCTATGTGTTAGGCCAATTATCACGATCAATAGATGCCTTGATTATTTCTCCAACTTTACCCGATACGACGAAGCGTCTAGTAAAACGAGATGATATGCCGGTTGTTCTTCTAGGCGAAGCAGTTACCGATCGTGGGGCAATGCATCACGTATCGATTGACAACGTGGCTAGTGCTGCTGAACTGACAAGGCATCTAATCGGAAAGAACACGCAGAGAGTTGTTTTCTTAGGGGCTCAACATGGTGCGTCGTCCACCGGATCTGAACGCCTCATAGGCGTCGCCGCCGAGTTGGACAAAGCGCAGATTTCTCCTGATAGGAGGTTGTTCGTCTCCAGTGCGGAATGGAGTCGCGAAGAGGGATATCGGTTGACAAAACAATTGATCCAGTCCGAAAAATCCCTGGGGAAAGTTGGAGATGTCGTTATTGGAGGAAATGATCTTCTTGCCCTGGGTGCTATGGATGCATTTCGTGAACAACGCATTCGGGTCGGTGAGACAGTGCGTGTAGCCGGGTGGGACAATATTCCAGAGAGTGAAAGCTCGTTGCCCTCACTTACTACTATTTCTCCTGATTTGGACTCCCTTGCACGTCTTGCATTGTTTCTGGCAGTTGGTGATGACCGATTTCTGGAGAGGGCAAGTTATAGCTCGGTTACTACTGTGGGGCCTGGCATTTCTTTTGTGGTTCAACATGAAATGATCATTAGAGAATCATCGTGAGATAGCTAAAGAATTTCACAATTTGCCGATTGAAATATGAGAGGAATTTGAAATGGTGAATAAGCAGGCTGAGAAAAAAACATCTCTGGATGACGTGCGTGAAAGAGCAAGAAAATTGGCCGCACTCCTAGATGGGCCCGCAGATAAGGAGAGTGGGTCATGTAAGCCTGAACACCCTAGACCTCAGTTTGCTCGGAAGAATTGGGTCAATCTCAATGGTCAATGGGAATTTGAGGTTGACCCTGGAGACTCTGGCCGTGAGCGGGGTTTGCTGGATCGGCAGTTAGCTGATTCTATCGAAGTCCCATTTGCGCCTGAGTCGAAAATGTCGGGAATTGAAAACACTGATTTCTTGAACGCGGTCTGGTATAGAAAAACGCTGACAGTTCCATCCGAATGGAAAGACGATGATATCCGACCGGTTTTGCATTTCGGAGCGGTCGATCACGATACGACGGTTTGGGTTAACGGAGTCGAGGTGGCACGGCATCGGGGCGGCTTTACACCATTCGACGCAGACTTGGATGGTGTGGTTGGTGCCGGTGAAGAGGCGACTGTTGTTGTTCGAGCTCGCGACTTACGCGGCATGCCTCAGGCTCGCGGAAAGCAGGCTACGTGGTATGACTCGACACACTGCCAATACACGCGTACGACAGGAATTTGGCAGACTGTTTGGCTGGAAGGCGTCCCGCGGGAGCATATTAAGTCAGTTAAGGTGTTTCCGAATATGGGAACGCAGAGCTTTGAAGTGACAGCTTCGGTTTCGAGGAGCGTATGTGATGGTCAACTGAAGGTCGTTGTGAGTGAGCCTGAGGGAGACTTTGTCGCGTCGGCCCACGTAGCAGTTGGGAAGGATCTATCTCCAAAAGTCGTAGTGGAGATTCCTGCTGAAAAAGTTCGTATATGGGGACCGGGAGATCCAGAACTATACCGACTGACGATACTGCTGGCAAACGAGGACGGATCGATCAGGGATGAAATTTCGTCGTATTGCGGTCTTCGTTCTATCTCAATTAAGGGCAACGAGTTCCGGATAAATGGGAAGAAGATTTTCCAGAGACTGGTCCTGGACCAGGGATATTGGCCAGATTCCTTGATGACTGCACCGAGTGATGATGCAATTGTCGAAGATATTCAACTGGCTCTTTCTGCCGGGTTTAACGGTGCGCGGCTTCATCAAAAGGTTTTCGAAGAGCGCATGATGTTTTGGGCCGATATGTACGGCTATCTTCTCTGGGGAGAATTCGGAGACTGGGGAGTTTCTGGTCGAGGACCTCTTGGATACAATCAGGAGCCTACTGCGTCGTTCGTTACGCAATGGATTGAAACACTTAACCGGGATATTTCACACCCAAGTATCATCGGATGGTGCCCATTAAATGAGACGCACCAAGTGCTGCATGATCACATCACAGTGCTGGATGATGTCACGCAGGGAATGTACTGGGCCACAAAGCTGGCAGATCCGACTCGCCCCGTGCTTGATGCATCCGGGTATTCGCATAGAGTCCGCAGCGCAGATATCTATGATTCGCATTCTTATGAGCAAGATCCTGCAGCGTTTAAACGTGAACAAGCAGGTTTGAAAGACGGAAAACCGTATGTCAATCGAGTGGTCTTGGAAGACAACACGATGCCCTTTGCAGATGGGCGTTTTTCGATTGATTACGACGGCCAGCCCTTCTTCGTGTCGGAATTTGGCGGCATCTGGTGGAATGAGGAAGAGGCAAGAAATCGACGAGGAAACAACGATCAAGCTGAATCGTGGGGCTACGGAGATAGGGTGAACAGTCTGGAGGAGTTTTACGAACGATTCGAGGGATTAGTACAAGTTCTCAGCTGCGACAGCAACATGTTTGGGTACTGCTACACCCAGCTGACAGATGTTTTCCAAGAGAAAAACGGAATCGTCAATTTCGATCGCACGCCCAAATTCGATCATGAAAAGCTGCGTGCCATTCAAGAAAGAACGGCAGCATATGAAAAAGAGTGAGGCCACCGGAACCTTTGAGGTTATAGGACATTTTCTGTTGCTTTTGAGTTCCATGCGTTGTGGTGGGCGTATCGGGGGACGATCAGTGCCCTGTACTGGAGTGTCCTAGATTTCGCTCTGCTCCTTATGGGGATGCCTGGATGGTGGCACGGCGCTGAGTACATTTTCATGATTGGACGGTGTCCATCTTCGGATTGGTCAGATGACACGCGACCAAGGAGTTTTCCCGGATTGGTCCTCAGCCGGGAAGGTAACATGAACGTGACAGTTCGCAACCCAAAGCCACTACTGAGCCTGCCCGCATGTCCACTGCGCATGGCCAACAAGGGGAGCCCGACATGAGCATGCATCATCTTGCAGGCGTTCTCGTGCTGGCAGGCGGAACCGCAGCCCGCATGGGTGGAGTGTCCAAACCGGACGTGATGGTCGCGGGAAAGAGGCTTCTCGATCATGCGCTTGCCGAAATCAGCCGCACCGCCCCTCGCGCACGCATCGTCGTCGTGGCGCCCCCCGAAGTGTCAGTGCCGCCCAGCGTCATTCGCATACTCGAGGATCCGCCTTTTGGCGGGCCGCTGGCCGGTTATGCTGCGGGATTCCATGCGCTCACGATTGACGAGGGCGCCCTCGTGGCATTCATGACGTGTGATGCACCACTGTCGGCGCGATTATTCCCGGCGCTGCTAGAAGCGTTCGAAGCAGAATCATGCGACGGTGCAGTACCGGTTCAGCACACGCCAGAAGGCGACATTCTGCAACTCACCCAGGGAATCTATCGATCCGAATTCCTGCAAGATGTCATGCGCGATCACGTGCGCAACAAGTCCTTGCGGCGAGCGTTTTCAGATGCGCATCTTGTCGGCGTACCGGATCAGTCGCAATGCGGGTTTGACGTGGACACGTGGGAAGAAGTCGCAACGCTCGAAGAATACCTGCTTTCCGATGACGGGCGGGAGGCGCGGTCTGATCTTTGATGCCGAGCAGACTGCCTTAGTTGTGCGCAAAGAGTTCGCTGATCTGCGCTGCTAAACTAGGCTCCTTACACTAGGTGCATTGCGGAGGAGGTTTCTTGAGCATCGCATTGAATATGCCACTGATGCAGGCACGTCTTGATCCGGCAAAGCGCCCGGATGTTCCCGTGTTACTCGATCAGTTTGGGCGAGTCGCCAAAGATCTACGCATCTCGGTAACTGACAGGTGTAATTTGCGATGCCAGTACTGCATGCCTGCAGAAGGTGTGGAGTTTTCTTCCCCTGACCGAATCCTCACAGATGATGAAATCAAACGGATGATCCATATTGGCGTTCAGCAGTGCGGAATAGAAAAAATACGCTTCACCGGCGGCGAGCCGTTGATGCGCCGCAGCCTGGAAGAACTTGTGTCATACGCGGCGAGTTTGTGTACCTGGAAAGGGACGCGGCCAGATCTATCCATGACGACCAATGGTCTGGGCCTAACGCACCGAGCTGAAGCTCTGGCGCGCGCCGGCCTTCAGCGAGTCAACATTTCAATGGATTCGGCGACTCGCCAGGGCTATCGCATGATGACCCGACGGGACCGATTCGATGATGCGGTTCAGGGAGCTGCTGCGGCTGCCCAGGCCGGCCTTCGTCCAGTCAAGTTGAACGCGCTGCTGATGCCGGGTGTGAACGAGGATCAGGCGCCAGAGCTGCTTCGGCACGCGCTGCGTAACGGATACGAACTGCGTTTTATCGAATTCATGCCACTTGGACCGCGTGGATCGTGGAAGTGCGAAGATATGATCACTCGCGACGACATTCTGGACACATTGCGCCCACACTTTGATTTGGCTCATCGGCCCGATCGGGAACGAGGAGCCTCCCCGGCAGAAGAGTGGGATGTGATGTCAGGTGCCGATCACCCAGGCGGCAGATTCGGCATCATTGCGTCAGTGACACGACCTTTCTGTGGCGAATGTGACCGCACACGCCTGACCGCAGATGGGAATATCCGAACCTGTCTTTTTGCCCGCTCAGAAACTGATGTGCGCACGATGATGCGCACAGGCGCCACCGACGAGGACATCGCGCAGACGTGGCGACTTGCCATGTGGGGTAAACAACCGGGTCACGGGATCAATGACCCAGACTTCTTGAAACCGCGCCGCCCCATGAGCGCGATCGGAGGATAAATGACTCGAGCTCACGTCACGTATTTCGCTGGTGCAGCAGAAGCAGCTGGCACGCGCACCGAAACCGTTGACGTGCCGCAGTCAATAGACGCGGCCGAATTGCGGGCCTGCTTAGCCGTAGGAAAGTCAGTGCATTTTGCAGACCTCGTCGGGGTGTGTGCTCTGATTATCGACGGTCAGACCATCAGCGAGGCGGAGCGTTGTCAGCTCGGAGACAACATTCAGATCGAAGTGCTGCCACCATTTGCCGGCGGATAATTCTGACTCCGCGCCACGGGCGCAGCTGTTGGCACACGCACGCCGTCAGGATTCCGGTAGCTCAAGACTTCGCGCCACGTGCGCAGCTGTTGGATAGAGCGAGGACGGGACCTGTGCGTCACGCGCGCAGCCTTCGCACCCTACGTTCCCTACGCGCTGCCTGTCCACTCGTGTGAGCCGTCGACAAACTCCTGCTTTTTCCACACCGGCAACTCGGCTTTGACCTGTTCAACCGCACTTTCCAGCAGGGCGAACGCCTCGCGCCGGTGCGCCGCCGACGCCGCAGCCGCAAACGCCACGTCACCCACCTCAAGGTGACCGTAGCGATGCTGAACCGCCAGCTTGATCGCACCTGACCCGTGCGCACATCTTCGGGCAATCCGTTCAATCACTATGCCGGCATCGGGATGCGCTTCATAGTCAATCGACACCACGCCCTTGCCGTCATCATGGTTGCGCACCCGGCCATCAAAAAGAACCACGGCACCTGCTTGAGAATCGCGCACCGCTTCCTGCAACGCGGTCACATCGATAGGCTGATCCGTGACTTCTGCGATCACAACGCGCGCATCTGAACCGTCGCTGACCCCGCGGCTCTGGATCGCATGGGTGGCACGCTGATGAGCCGACTGGCCGATCTGCTCGGCGGGCGCCGTGTGGTCAGCGTCAGCAAGTTGCTCGGTGATGTGCGAGATCAGCGGGCCGACTACGGCCACAGCATCGCGCACTCCGCCCGTTGACCCAGGAGCGTTGACAACGAAAGCGCGCCGCCCCTCACACTCGATGACGCCTGACACCCCGCGTGACAACGCGGCAGCTGGAACCTCCGGATTGGAACGCAAAGCCGCCTCGACGCCCTCGGCCCGCTTCGACAACAGTGGCATGGTCGCCTCGGGAGTGACGTCACGCGTGGAAAAGCCTGTGCCGCCCGTGGTGAACACGACGTTGGCTCCGCCGGCAACAGCATCCCTGATCGCGGCGGTAATTGCGTCAGCGTCGTCAGGGACGATGACCACACCGCTGACTTGCGCATATTCGCTCAGCAATTTCTGTGCGAGCGGCCCGGAACGGTCGGTTCGAACTCCGGCCGCAGACCTGTCAGATATCGTGACCACCGCAACATGAGGCATGAAGGCAATCATACTCACGCGCCTCGAAGAGGCCAACAACCCGTCCGTCGGGCACCGCCGCTCCGCGTTTTCTTACGCGCATGTCCGAGGGCGACTGGTCTGACACGGTAAGCGTTGCAGCGCCAGCTCATCAGCAATTCGACTCGCGTACAGTAGGTGGGTGATGATCACACCGCTTGGACGAGCCGGCACGGCACTGACCGACGAACAACGCGAACGCTATGCGCGCCCGATGTTGCTCGACGGCATGGGAGAAGAAGGCCAGCGCCGACTGCTGGGCACGTCGGTTTTGGTGATCGGGGCCGGAGGGCTCGGCTCGCCGGTGCTGATGTATCTGGCAGGTGCCGGCATTGGTCACATCGGCATCGTGGATTCCGATGTACTGGATACGTCGAATCTGCATCGCCAGGTCATTCACTCCATGAGCGAGCTCGGACAAGCGAAAACAGACAGTGCAGCGCGACGGATCGCTGATCTCAATCCGGACGTGGACGTGACGTGTTACCACCTGCGCCTGACGGCTGAAAATGTTGATGACCTGTTCGAGTCATTCGACATCATTGTTGACGCCACGGACAATTTCGCCACCCGTTACCTCATCGACGCGGCGGCCACACGCTTGGGTAAACCTGAAGTGTGGGGATCCGTGCTGGGAGCTGCCGGGCAAGTCTCAACCTTCTGGAGCGGTCCTGCTGCGCGTACAGCGGGCGTACCCGTCGAGGTTCGCCTCACTGACCTGTATGCGTGCGCGCCGCGAGAAGACGTGGTCCCAGAGGGAGCGAGCTCGCCTGTCATCGGTCCGATCACCGGGATGGTCGGATCCCTTATGGTAGGAGAGGTGACTAAACTTGCCGCCGGATACGGGCAGCTCCTGCTGGGACGTGTCGCGTTCATCGACACAGCTGCGGGGCAACTACGGGACATGACATTTAAGCGGCGGACTTCAACGCGCATCTCCGGTCACCCGGAGTAAGCCTGAAATGCCGTAAGGAACCGCACGCGCAGAAGAAAGGAACAAGCAGATGAAAGACGTTGCCGATCATTATCGCGACGTGGTGGCCTTGGGCGAGCCTCTTCCGGAAAGTACTGTTCCCATCGACGAAGCTCTGGGGCGAGTTCTGGTTGAGGACATCCGCGCACGCTTCGCCGTCCCACCGTTCACAAACTCCGCGATGGACGGTTTTGCCGTGCGTGCTGACGAGGTACGCGAGGGCCACGCACTGCGTGTCTCAGACGATATTCCCGCCGGCCGCACTGATATTCCAGTTCTTCCCGCGTGCTGCGCCATACGCATCATGACAGGTGCGCCGATGCCGGAGGGCGCCGACGCGGTGATCCCGGTTGAAAACACACAGGACGCCGGAGCCAACATGGCGCCAGATCCGCCCGCCCGGATTGTTCCAACCGCGACAGTTCCTGCAGGCGCAAATGTGCGCAGACGCGGTGAGGACATCAACGAGGGCGACCTGCTCTATCCTTCAGGAACGCACCTGACCGCAGCTCACCTGTCCGCCCTCGTCTCTGTGGGATACGGGCAGGTGGCGGTACGTTCACAGGTGCGTGTCGGAGTGATCACGACGGGGGAGGAGCTGCGCGAGGCTGGAGCTGACCTTGCCCTCGGACAGATCCCGGACTCCAACTCAATCCTGCTGGCAGGCATGGTCCGTGAAGCCGGTGCGGTGCCGTTGGTCCGCGCATTCCACGCCGATACAGTGGAAGATTTCATGAGGGATCTGCAGGATATCCTCGACCAGGTTGACCTGCTCATCACGGCAGGCGGCGTTTCGGCCGGCGCGTTTGACGTGGTCAAAGCCGCTTTGCGGGCATACGGCGTGGAGTTCGTGAAGGTGGGGATGCAGCCGGGTAAGCCCCAGGGATGTGGTGTGCTCGAGCCTGCGGGTCATTCTGCGCGCCGCATCCCGATTCTGTGCCTGCCTGGCAATCCCGTCAGCGTTTTCGTCTCCTGGCACCTGTTTGCCGTGCCGCTGATGCGCGCGCTCGCCGGTGAGCCTCCCGTCGATTTTGATGCACTGTTTACCACGGTTCGCGCAGGTACCGGTTGGTCACGCAAACCTGGCCGCGTACAGTTTCTGCCGGTCACTGCCCGCGAGCGGAAAGTTACGATTGGGGAGTGCAACAGGGACGAGCGTGGCACTGTCGCACCTGATGGCGTGCTGATCTACCCGTCCAGCCACGGCGGCTCGAAGTCTCATTTTGTGGCCTCCCTTGCCGGTGCAGCCGCTCTGGCGCGCGTGCCGGCTGAACGTGCGAAGGTGGAGGCTGGCGATCTGGTTGATGTGATGTGGTTAGGGAGGGCGCGATGAAACTGACGCATCTGAATGAAGACGGCAGTGCTTTCATGGTGGACGTCACCGCCAAGAAGCCAACCGTTCGAGAAGCAACAGCTATTGGCGAGGTTGAGTGCTCACCGAAGATCATGCAGACGCTACGCGACGGAACCGTCCCCAAGGGCGATGTGCTGGCAGTGGCGCGCATTGCGGGAATCGCGGCGGCAAAGAAGGTGCCTGACTTGCTGCCGTTGGCTCATGTCATCGGCGTGCACGGCTGCGAAGTGGATCTTGAACTGGGCGCGGACCGGGTGCTGATTCGCGCAACGGTCCGAACTGCAGATCGCACGGGAGTGGAGATGGAGGCGCTTACCGCTGTTTCGGTGGCCGCATTGGCGATTATTGACATGGTGAAAGGCGTTGATCGTTCAGCCAGAATCACCAACTGCCAGATCATCCACAAGGCTGGCGGGCGGTCGGGCGACTGGTATCGCCCCGGATTTGAGCCTGACGCTGGCTGAACGATAGTCGCTGGGTCGTGCGCCAGGCAGCTAGCCGCTGACCCGATGGACGTTCAAGCAATGGCCGGACGCCAGTTGGCTGGGTAATGGAGGGTCCAACGCCCCGGCTGGATGCTCAGGAAGCGGAGTCGACCGATTCTGCACGATCGACACGGCCGTGGCGAATCAGCACGTTGAAATCAGCGAGCTGTTCGGCATCCTCTGGATCATGCGTTACCAGCACGCCGGTAAAGGGAGAGGTGCGCATGCGGCGTTCCAGCTCAGTGCGCACCGACTGCGCTGACCGCTCATCCAGCCCGGCCATTGGCTCATCGAGCAGCACAATGTCCGGATCCAACGCCATGGCGCGGGCAATGGCAGCCCGCTGAGCCTGGCCTCCCGACAGCTGCGTGGAACGACGATCCGCCAGTCCATCCATTCGCACCGCCCGCAGCTCAGCCATTGCGCGCCTGCGTGCATCGGCGCGCGACGCTCCGCACGAACCCAACCCGAACTCCACGTTCTTGAGCACACTCATATGTGGGAACAGCAACGGTTTTTGCTGCAGTAGGACGATCCTGGGTGACGGCTGCGAGAACGTGACTCCACCGCTGGACGCAGTCACTGTGCCAGAAATCAGCCCCAGCAGCGTCGATTTGCCTGAACCGTTCGGCCCCATGACGGCCGTCATCTGACCGCCGGGAATGTGCACCTTCAGCATTACTCCACGTTGAGCCACTTCCGCATCTACATCGATGTCCGTGCTCGATGAGGGACGCGCAGCAGTGGCAGTGGTCGAATCCACCTTGGAGTGGTCAACGCTGTCCGTCTTGTTTTCGTCGGGAAGGGGAGTGTCGAGGGCATCCTCGTCAATTCGCTGCGCGTGATCGCTGTATGGTTTCCGCTCGGTTGCAGGGCGGACACCGGGAAGGTGCACAGCGAGGAGATTCGCTCCGAACAGAATGACGATTGCCATGGTGAGAAGGACGACTGACAGGGCGAGCGCTTCTTCTGTGGAGGACTGACGCTGCAGGTAAATGGCGAGCGGCATGGTTTGGGTGGTGCCCTGCAGCGAGCCTGCGAATGTGATCGTCGCACCGAATTCGCCCAGCGCGCGAGAGAATGACATGGCAGCTGCTGACAGGATCGACGGGAACATGACGGGCAAGGTGACGTGGAAGAACGTACGGGTACGCGAGGCGCCGAGCGCGCGGGCGGCTTCGTCGTATTCGTTTCCACGGGTGCGGATCGCACCCTCAAGAGAGGAGATGAGGAACGGCATGGCGACGAAGGTCTGCGCCATGACAACCGCGATGGAGGTGAAGCCGATTTCGATGCCGATCACCGACAGGTGCTGGCCGAGCAGGCCACGCCGCCCCCAGGTGAGCAGCAGCGCCAAGCCAGCCACCACCGGCGGCAACATCATCGGCAGGGTGACGATTGTGCGCAGCAACCGCGTCCACCACACATCCGGCAGATTCGCCAGGACGAATGCGAGGGGAACGCCCAGACACACGCACAGCGCGACCGATACTCCGCACGTTTTCAGTGACAGCCAGAGGGCATCCTGAGAAATATCAGTGGAAATGAAGCGGCCAAAATCAGTCCACGGCGTCTGAACAAAGATCGTGAGCAGCGGGAATACCAGGAACAGTGCGGCCAGGATCCCCGGTGCCGTCAGCCACGGCGCGTATTTCAGTTTCACGAATGCCCCTTACGTGAGTGTGGCCCGCCGAAGCGGGTCACACATGGATGTCGGTATGTACTGCTTACTTCGTAGTCGGAGCAGTGAATCCGTAGGCGTCGAGGACCTGCTGACCCTTGTCGGAGAGGATGAAGTCGATGAACGCCTGTCCGCCTTCCTTGTTCTTCGCACTCTTCATCAGAGCCACGCGGTAATCGTTGACAACCTGATCGGCATTCTCGATCTCAATGACGTCAACCTTGTCTGATGACATGGCATCGGTCTTGTACACGAGTCCGGCATCAGCTTCACCGGTTTCAACCTTGGCGAGCGTGTCGCCTACGTTCTGCTCCTCGGACACGGCCTGGAAAGTGACGCCGTTCTTTTCAGCCAGAGTCTTGGTGGCGTTGCCGCATGGGACGCCCTCGGCGCACACCACGAGCTTCTTACCTTCGAGCGCCTCGGTAGTGAAGCCTTCGACCTGGCCGGGGTTGCCCTTGGGAACCACCATGACCAGCGTGTTGGTGGCGTAGGAGGCATCAGCTTCGACGTCGCCATTTTCAGCGGCCTTGTCCATGTTCTTTTGGTCGGCGGTGAACAATGCGTCGGCGGGGGAGCCCTGGTGAATCTGGTCGACCAGGTTCTGCGAGCCGTCAAAGCTGAACGTCACTTTCGAGCCTGGGTTCTCCGCCTCGAACGCTTCACCGAGTTCGGTGAAGGACTTCGTCAGAGATTTTGCGGCGAAAATAGTGATGTCACCGTAGTTCTGACCCTCTGACGCGGAAGCGGCCTCGGAGCTTTGCGAAGTTTCTGACTGAAGGGCAGCTGCGGGTTCGGACTGCTCAGATTCTGTTGAGCCGCCACCGGAGCATCCTGCCAGTGCACATGCTGCCGTTGCCAGCAGCGCAAAGCTGGTACCAAATTTGCGAAGCATTGTTCATCCTTTCATTGCGGCATGGCCGCGAGCGAGTTACTTGACGATCGCGACGTTCGTTGCTTTGATCTGCGCACGCGCGATGACGCCAGGTTTCAAATCGAGGTCTCGTACTGCCTCGGTTGAAATCAGTGACACGACTCGAAAGGGGCCACACTGCATGACGACCTGGCTCATGACTTTGTCTGATTCGACTTCCAGAACCAGGCCTTTGAGTAGGTTACGGCTCGACGCCGTGTGGCTACCTGACAGGTTGTTAGTGGACATCAAATAACGCGCCAACGACTCGCCCGTGATCTCACGGGGTGACGAGCCTTCGGCTGATTCGATGCGTCCATCGTCAATCCATCGACGGATCGTGTCGTCAGAGACTCCCAACAGCTCTGACACTTCCGAGATACGATAATTCATCTTCATCATCCTATCGGGTAATAGCGGAACTATCTCGTCACTAATGCCGCATTTGCGGAAGTGGTACGGCAAACCCCCGCATTGCGGGACTCTACAGGCTAGACGACCATGCGGCTCAGATGCCGCGCAACTGCGTGCGCACGTCCTCAGGGAAGGTTCCCCACACGTCGCGAGGAATCGCGGCATCAAAGGGGTGCGCCATGCGGAATGTGCACAGCGCGCACAGAGCGCCCTCCGACGCGGGATGCAAGTTGTGGCATTTTGTGCATGGCGTCAGGTCAGTCTGCTCGCGTCGCTGTTCGTCAGCTTCGAAAGGTGCGAGAAGCGCCGCGCCCTGCTCGTCCTGAGTGGTGTGCGCGGGACAGTAATGGACAGCGACCTGGCATGCCGGACACAGCGCCGAAAAATCGTGGAACGCCTGAGAGGCATCGATGCCTGCGGACTGGTTGACCTGACAGTGAACGACCTGAGCCGAACACGTCGAACAGCGCAGCATGTGCACCCGGTCGGTATCGGCGAATACCGCGGGCCGGACGATGGCGCGCTGGTCAGCCAACTCATGGAAAGCTTCGAAGCTTCTCCACTCGTTGCTTGCTGAGATTGTCAGCGCCGAATCCGAGGGCACAGGAAGCAGGGCACGTCGGGGCATCTGCACGTGTGCCATCCAAGTGACACGTGGACGATGGGCTGCGCGTCGGGGAGTCTTATAGGCGCCGAGCAGGTCACCGAAAATGTTGCGCAAATGCTTCAAAGTATCCTGGCACTGCGATGGGTGCTCCGAACAGGGGACGAAGTGAACAGCCTCGGCACCTTGGACCAGCAGCTGTGCTGTATCAGAAGCGGTCACGGTGTGTAGGCAGCTATCCCACACCAGGGCCGCATCTCCAGAGCTGATCGGGGGAACCGCCTCCTGGTCACACACCAGCACCAGGCGGTGCGCCGGATCGAAGGCGCCGAGCCACCGCAGCACCGCCTGCATCGCGCTCATGAGATGTCGGTTTCGCTGGAAGTCGCCTGGCCTGGATCCGCGTGCACGGCAAAATCGGCGAGCGCCACGCTTTCCTTGAGCATCCCAGTGAGCAGAAGAGCCGCCGCACGATACGTCGCAGTTGCGCACTGTGTGCGGATCCCGTGAATGACACGCGCTGCAAGTGGGCCCAGGTGGTGATCGAGAAAATCGCCGAGACTGTGAGCCTGCTGCGCGCATGCGGCGGCTTCGCGCGTGCGCCACGCCAGGGCAAGAGCAGTCGCCAGGTGCCCGGCGAAGGCGATCTCCACGCCCACGTGATCAAGAGGCACATCGCGCAACATGACGGTCGGGAATTCGTGGCGGGCATATAAAGCGTCGAGGTCTGCGCACGCATTACGCTGCGCCAGCCCCGCAGCGCGTTCCGTCATCGGGATAGGGCCGCCAAAGCCCAGAACCAGCAGATACTCATCGCGAATCTGGCGGGCATTCTCATCGGCAGCGGCAAGTTGTCGCGCCGCTTCCAGTGAGTCGTCATCTCGCAGCGGCCACAACCGCAGCATCTCGGGGTTCGCAACGTTATGCAGAACGCCTGTCTCGGGTGTGGATGCGAAGAGCATCGACAAAACAGAGGCGACTGTGCCCACTCGTGTGCCCCGGCTGATCACATCGGATGCGTCAGGCGCGCTCAACGGATCGAAAGCGGTCATCACAGGTCGCTCAGCCAACTGTGTGAGGCGGAGTGCGACGGTGCCGGCTGAATCTTCACCGGCACCGGGCCACCGCTTCGCTGTGCGTCCTGGCATGCAGTCAGGTCGCCCTCGTGCAGGGCAGTCTCATCCGGCACATAGCGTTCGAGAGGATGACCGTCATCTTCAAGAGCCTGTTTCCACTGCTCGAGCGTGCCACCGGTCAGCTCGATCAGGCCGCGTACCCAACGTGTCCGGGCAAGCTCGACCGCACTTTCCAGCATCTGAGGCGCCCACTGTAGCAGGTGCGTGTACGTAAAAGATGCGGCAAGGACGAGGGCGTCTTCTGCCTGATCACTGTCGCCCTGTTCAAGGTGATCGAGTACGACCAGCAGCGCTTTTGATATGAAGTCGAGCTCAAGACCGATGTGGTCATCGGGTTCTTTGCCCAGTCGTGGCGCCTCATAGCCCAGAGCCGCGTAATACTGACGCACCTGCAAAGTCTCCACGCCAAAGATCAGGCCGTCAGTGCCGCGGTGAACAGACTCGTAGGGTGGGATCTGTGCACGCGCGGAGATGCCGTAGAGCGCATCCTGATCCGACCAACGCGAATACTCATCTTCGTTACAGCTGGTACGCAGCAGGTCAATACCCGTTGCTGAAGCGCCGCTGGCAGGTAGCGGCCAGTCGCTGAGCATGCCTTGAATGCTGCGTGCCGTCGTGTCGCGCGCCGGCACGCGGTGCAGAGCGCCAAGTACGGAAAAGGCGGCGCTGAAAGCGTCGAGTGAATCAGTATCAAGCATCAGTGTCTTATCGTGGATGAATCAGCGTGTCGGATACGTCATGTTATCCGAAGACGGTGTTGATTCCGACTCGGACGAGCCCTTCGTAGTGCAGACCGCGGCCGAGTAGCTCGGTCAGAACGGCCAGGACGAAAGCTCCGGCAAGCAGCCACACCAGCGGCTTGGACGGGCTGGTTGCCTTTTCCAGTTGTTTGCGCACAACCAGCACAATCAGCACGACCACAACGGCCAGTGACACCAGGCGCATTGCGAGGTATCCGTGTGAGGCAATGTGGTGAGCGACGGTGCGTTCCACTTCGCTGCCTAATCCCAGAGACGTCATGTAGAAGGGGTAGGCGACCATCAGGACGATCCCGGCAATGGCTGCGATCGCGGTGGACAGGCGCATGGAACGCTGCGCAAGTGTCACGGTTTCATCGGAGAGCTGGCCGTCAGGGAACACGCCACGTTTGACGATATCCAGCACCTTGGTCACCAGGCCTGTCTTCTTGCCGGCGCGAGCCTGTGGCGCTGGCTGCGTGGCTGAAGAATTCGGTGAAGCGTCGGTGATGGGTGAGTCGCCTTCGTCAATGAGGACGGACGAAGTGCCGGCGTAAGCACCTGCACGAGCTGGCTCGCGGACTTGCTTGCGTGCGGGGGCGGCGTTGCCGGACTGCATACTCCATGCGATGAACAAGGCTAGCGCAACAGCGAGGGAGCCGGTAAAGAACGCTGAGGAGAAGAAGGAAACCCACGTGAAGATGTTGTGCCAGGCGGGAACCGTTTCGGTGAAGTAGTAGACACCCGTCATAGAGATGATCAGAGCCAGACCGGCAAGTGCGGTCAGTCCTGCGAGGGTGTCGCGGGCAGTGCGGCTGAGGATGTTGAACCATTGAGCGATCGCGAAACAGGCGCCGAGACCGGCGTACAGAACCCCGGAGATGAGTTCGCGCGAGAGCCACGAGGATCCGATATGGAGCAGTGTGAAGGGCGCATGGAAGGGATCATTGAGGTGGAAGAACGCCGCGAAGAAACCGAAAAGCAACAGCGGGCCGGCCGCATACATGCCGGCATTCGTGATGCGGTCAATCGTGGTGTTACTCATGCCTGAGCGCCGTCCGATCAACTGAATGAGGCCGAGAATCCAGAATGCTCCGACCGACATTTGAGCCACGACAGTAAATATGATCATGGGGAGTTCGCCGATGTGCATGATGCTCCTTCGTGCCGATGTAACGGGTCTAGATCTCTTCAGGATTCTGGATCATACCGGTGCCTTCATCCCACTTTTGGGCATCACGGTGCGGTTTGATGACCAGGTGCGGTTTCGTGATCGACGGATCCGGCAGGGGTGCGATACCTGATTCGGACCCGAACTCCTTGCGCAGAGCTTCGATCGGTCCCCATCCGAGCGCGCGGGTCGGGCAGGCGTCGACACATGCCGGGTTCTGACCCTGCTCGCGGTAGTCATAGCACAGGTCGCACTTGGACATGTGACCGGTGCGTGAATCGAGCTGCGGCGCGCCGTAGGGGCATGCCCATTGGCAGTATCGGCATCCCACGCACTTGCTCTGATCAACGTAGACGGTGCCGTCGTCGCGTCGGCTCATCGCAGTGGTGGGGCATACGCGCATACAGATCGGGTTCTCGCAGTGGTTGCACGAGATGGAGGTGTAGTAGCTGAATACGTTGGGCGTGAACGTGCCTTCCTGCTCGTTGGTGCTCCACGTGCCACCGGTGTATTCGATCACGCGGCGCCAGTTCATGCCGACAGGCAGGTCATGTTTGTCCTTGCATGCGATCTGGCAGGCTTTGCACCCATTGCACATGTTCTGATCGAAAAAGAATCCGTAACCGGCGTCCTTTTGCGTCAACGGCTGATCAACCGTGTCGTGCCTGCCTGGCTGTGGGATCGCGTCCTGATCCATCGGTCCTCCTCGTGGTGATCTGTTCAGTACTGAACGGTCAAGTCTGTGAAAATCTGTGGTTGGTAGGTCGTGGGGCTTGTGCGGAGCCGCCGCTTATACGGGCAGCCTCACGGGCGTTGTCGAAGCCGGCTTCGCGAATGGCAGCGTCACGTCCATGTGCCTCACACCTTCTCCACTTGTGCAAGATTCGTGTGCTGACCGTTGCCCTTCGACAGGGGAGTGGGGTGCTGAGATGTCAGAACGTTGACTGCACCGCCGTGATCCACACCGTTCTCGTCCCATTCAACCCATGCGCCCTGCGGAACAGAGACAACGCCTGGTGCGATGCGCGCTGAAACGAACGCCTGCGTCTGGATTGTGCCGCGATCGTTGAAGATGCGGATCTGGTCGCCGTTTGCGATCCCTCGTTTGCGGGCATCCTGAATATTGATCCATGCCTTTTGCGGGTGAGCCTCGCGGTTCTTCGACAGGTTGCCGTACGTCGAGTGCGTACGTGACTTGTAGTGGTGTCCAATGACCTGCAGCGGATACTTCTTGTTGGTGCGCGCCTCCTCGACGCCCTCACGAGTGGGGACGTATTCGGGGATCGGAGTCAGTCGGTCACCGGGTAGTGGATCGGGGAACTCCCACGTCTTGGCCATCTCGGCCAGCTGGCTGGAATACAGTTCGATCTTGCCCGACGGCGTCTCCAGCGGATTGGCCTCCGGATCTTCGCGGAACTCCTTGAGGGGCACCACATGTTCGTCGGGGTTATAGCGGTAGACGCGCATGTCGCGCAGTTCGTCGAAGGTCGGGAACTGCGGCTGATCCTTGCGTGTCATCTCGTGAACGTCGCGCGCCCAGTCTTCCGTGGTTTTCTTGCCGTGCGCGAACTCTTCACCAATACCCATACGTTCGGCGATCTCCGTGGTCACCTCGATCGAGCTGCGAGCTTCATACAGCGGGTCGATAGCCTGTTCGACCATAATTTCGTAGGCGAGCTCACCGGTGTATTCGCTGGGAACCAGATCCCATCGTTCAGCAGTGGTGGTATCAGGCAGCACCAGGTCGCACAGTTTCATCGACGCTGTCATCTGGTTATCCATCCCGACGATGAACTCGCACTTGGTGTCATCGTCAAGGATTTCCCGCGTGCGATTGATATCGCCGTGCTGCGAGGAGAGCATGTTGGAGCCGTACACCACCATGAACTTGATGCCGACATCGAGCTTGTCCTTGCCGTGCACACCATCTTTGAGAGCCGTCATCTCCGGTCCGTGGTCAATCGCGTCGGTCCACTTGTAGCAGCTGATCGACGTTTCCACCGGGTTCGTCCCGTCGTCAAGCCACTGGGACAGTGGCCAGTAATAACCGTCACGCCCGCCGGTACCGCCGCCGGGAATACCGACGTTGCCGGTCACACAGGCCAGCAGATAAATCGAGTTCGCCTGGTTTTCACCATTGGCGTGGCGTTGCGGACCCCACCCCTGGTTGATGTTGACGGGCGTGGAAGTGGCCACCTCACGTGCAAACTTGCGGATGGTGTCGGCCGGGATCCCCGTAATCTGTGCGGCCCACTCCGGAGTCTTTTCAATCCCGTCTTCGCCTTTGCCTTCCACATACGAACGGTAGGAGGCGTTCTTCGGGGCGCCCTCGGGCATGTGCTGTTCGTCGAACCCGATGCAGTACTTGTCGAGGAAAGCCTGGTCGTGCAGGTTTTCGGACAGCATGACGTGCACCATTGCAGCGACGAGGGCGGCGTCGGTTCCGGGACGGATCGGGATCCACTGATCCGCAATCAGGGAGGCTGTATCGGAGTAGCGCGGATCAACCACGATGATCTTCACGCCAGCTTTCTTCGCACGCGTTGCCGTGTAGGCGATGCCGCCGCCTGACATTCGTGTTTCCAGAGGATTGTTGCCCCAGAACACGATGAGTTTGGAATTGTCGATGCAATCTTCGATCGAGTTGGAGATCTGCTCATCGGGTGAACCGTACACGTACCTTGTGCACTGAGAAATCTGCAGGTAGGAGTAGTTTCCGTAGTAGTTCAGGTGGCCGCCAAGCAGATTGAACAGGCGGTGCCAGCCTCCCGAATAAGCGACGAGGGCGTTCCACACTCCTGATCCATAGTTCTTGTAGATCGCTTCGGGGCCGTAGGTGTCATAGGTGTAGCGCAGTTTCTCAACGATCAGGTCGATGGCTTCGTCCCAGCTGATGGCTTTGAACTCGCCGTCGGAGCGCTTGGCTCCCACGCGCAGCAGCGGTGTCTTGATACGGTCGGGGTTGTAGATACGCTCACGCATGTTGCGGCCGCGCACACATGCCAGGATATTGCGGTTCATCAGTGTCTCGTCGCCGGTGTTGTCCGGCAGGACGCGAACGACCGTGCCGTCCTTGACCTGGAGGCGTAGTGGGCAGCGCGAACCGCAGTTGACGATGCATGCCGACGAAACTGTCTTGTCGACATCCAGGCGTCCCGTGCCGTTGGGGACGAGTGTGCCTGAATCGTCTGTGTGGGAGTACTGCACGTTGGAGTTTGAACATCCCACTAGACCGACGCTGGCCCCAGCGATTGCCGACCACTGCAGGAACGAACGTCGGGACGGTCCCGACGCGGTCTTGACTGCTTTCACTGCAACCCCTTTGTCTCACTAGCTGACACCTGTCAAATAACGAATAATCCAATTATGCCTGAAGACTGCGAAATGCCTGATAAGACGCCATTCGAAGTGATGAATATGATGGCATCTGTGTTGCATAAATGGCGGGGCGTTTCCTAGGTGTTTTTCGGCGTGTGTAACCCCCGACGAAGTGGTCCCCGTTGACGCCATTACCGACATGGCGGACCACGGACTACTTGATCGCCTTGCCGCTCCTGCTGAGCGCATCAACCCATGTTGTCGGGAATTGTGTATGGTCACTTAAAAGCGCCTGATGCGCAATCAGGACCGAGGTGCCAAGGAGGATGCGTGAGCGCTACTGGTCGTGCTTCAAAACAGCGCAGTCCTGAAGAAGACCCTCGCTATCAGCGCACCCGCGCTGCTCTAGTTCACGCAGTCGTCGAGCTGGCTCGCACCACTCCTGCGGACAAGATTACGGTTTCAGAGCTGACAGCACGCGCCGGCGTCGCGCGGCAAACCTTCTACAAGCATGCGCCCACACCAGCTGACCTGCTGGCGAATTATCTGATTGACCAGCTCCAGCCTGATTTCGCCGACCTCGCCACTTTGCTGTCGTCGGTGACACAGGATCCGCGCCAACGCCTGACTGACGTGTATGTGCGGATGATGAGCACAATCAGCCAACAGCCCGAGATCTATCACAAGATTTTCGCCACCAACGCGCCTTCGGTTGTGCGCTCACTGTTCGCGCAGCGTCTGGAAGAAGTTTTCAGCCAGTATGTGACCGATTTTGCGCAACGCCTGGAATGGAACGCGTCGCAACTGTGGATCGAAATGGCTGTTTCCCAGCAGCTTCACAACATGATGGCGATGATTACGGCGTGGCTGCGCACAGGAATGACGGCGAACGCTCAGGAAGTGGTCGCCACGTATCTGACGCTTGCACCGCCGTGGCAGCTGGTGCATTTCTCGGAAAGCGGGAAAGCGCCCATGCCGCGTCGCGGATTCATCGACGAAACGGCGTCGAAAGCTGAGGACGAAACCTGAGACCTTACTTCATCTGCCAGGTGTCGGCCTGCTCGGCAACCGCGCGCGCAGCCTCAGCTGCATCCACGCCGAGTTTTCCGGCAGCGTATCCGACCAGGAAATTCGTCAGCGGAGCACCTGGACGGCTCGGCCCGTGTGCAACACTGCTGGTCATATCCAGCAAAGCCTCCTGAGCACCAGGAAGCGGGTTGTCTTCAATTTTGAGGGACTCAGCGACGTCCTTCAACCAGGCCGCCATTTCAGGGCTTTTTGCAGCGTCTGCCATGTCATCTCCTCCGGTAGCGGATGCCGATCAGTCGGCACCGATTCAATTGCTCAGTGCGCCATGTGTGACCTACGGTCAGTCTACGCGTTTGCGTGGAATCCGCCGTCTGCGTGGGAGTGAGACGCCCTCGCCAATGTCGTTGGAGGACTGGGCGGATGGACGAGGGCGGAGCCTGCGGCCATATTTGATGTAGCGCTCGCGAATCCAGCACACCAGGACGGCAAGCAGATACAGCGCGATCAGCACCAACGCTTGGATTGTCATCGGCCACGGGCTGGGGAGTGGATTGGCGATTGCGGCGAACACAAAACAGATCATGGTGACCCATCGCCATGCGCGCAGCATTGCGCGAACCGGCAGCAGGCCGAGGAAGTTGAGCAGAACCAGGACCTCCGGGAACAGATACGACAGGCCGAAAATGATGACCAGGCGCATGTAGAAGCTGACGTAGCTGGAGGCCTGCAGCAGGGAAACGCCGCCGTCGGGTATGAAGGACTGCAGGATATGGACGGCTTTGGGCGCCACCCACACGCCGGTTGCAGCGCCCGCACAAAACAGTACGACGCCGACCAGGCCGAAGACGGTGATATAGAGTTTTTCGCGTCTGCGCAGGCCGGGAGCGATGAAAGCGCCGATCTGGAAGATCCACCACGGGCACGTGATGATCGTGCCGATCCAGATCGCAACCTGCAGTTTCAGATCGAACGCAGCGCCGATCGTGTGGAAGTTAATCTGGGTGGTCGCCGAGTCGAGAGCGCGCAGCGGCTCTGTCATGAACGCCATGACGGGGTCATACAGGTACCATCCTGCGATGGCTCCCAGGACGATTCCCACCAGCACCATCACAAGGCGTTTGCGCAGTTCACGCAGATGGGCGCTGATGGGCATCCGGCCTGCGGGATTGGACTTCTTCATGCCCGCAGCTCGGAGCTAGTTCTGGGAGGGCGCTGGGCTCTCAGGCGTGCCGTTGTCTGGCTGCTGGCCGGTTTGCGGTTGCTGAGATTGCTGCGGGTACTGTGGCATGGGAGCCTGCGCAGATGTGCCGTGCTGCGGCATGGGAGCCTGCGGCTGCTCGGCCGGGGGCTGCTGAACCGGAACCTGCGGTTGCGGAGCCTGGGACTGGGGCTGCGCAACCGGCGTGGAGCCATCGTCGTCAGACAGCTCGCGCATCTCTTTCTTGAGAACCTTGGCTGACTGCCCGATCGAGCGCGCAATATCGGGAAGCTTCGAGGCGCCAAACAAAATAATGAGAACGACGATAATGATGACGATGTGGCTGGGCCTCATGGCGTACCTCCAGTGGGATTATCTGCATCCAATTGCTGTATTGAAAGTTTCGTGTCATTGGTCGAGGGCGTCCCATCCGGCACGGACTGCGCGGCGTCCTTGAGTGAGGTGGCTGACAGGCCTGCCTGCTTCATCCACTCGTTGATTTCGTCTTGGACAGCTTCTCGAACCATCTGTTTGGGGGAGTACTGCGACAGGTCAAATTCGCGTAACATCTGCAGATTCTTCAGATCCTGAGGCGTCAAGGCAGATGATTCGCTTAACGCGTCGGTTCGAAGCCGGGCCGACCACTGCCGAAACATTGTCAGAGCCTTTTTCAAACCATGCAGAGCCTGTGCCACCGATCGGGGTCCCAGCAGCAACGCCGCCAGTAGTAAAAGAATGACGAATTCAGCTCCGTTGATCCCGAACATGGCACACCCCCCTTCAGCTTCTATCCGTTCAGTGTAGACGGTTAGGCCATTTTTCAGCGCCTCAAGACAGCCCGCATTGTGGTCGATGCTCGTCATGAATTAGGTCACGGGCCACGGAACTGACACACTGTATCCATGAAAGAGCACGTATTCACATATGACACCACGTTGCGTGACGGTGCCCAGCAGGAAGGCATCAGCCTGTCAGTTGCTGACAAGATCGAATGCGTGCGAATTATGGATCGCTTGGGGATCGACTTCATTGAATGCGGATGGCCCGGAGCGATCCCGAAAGACACCGAGTTCTTCAGGCAGGCAGCGCGCCTTGACCTGTCACATTCCTCCCTCGTCGCGTTCGGAGCAACGACGAAAGCCGGAATGAAGGCCAGCAAAGACCCTCAGATTGCGGGGCTCGTTGACAGCGGCGCCAGCGTCATCACTGTCGTTGCCAAATCCGATCCCAGACATGTCACCAGTGCTTTGCGCACAACGCTAGAGGAGAATCTGCGCATGGTGCGCGACACCGTTTCCTACCTGTCGTCACCCGACGCGGTGGGGCGTCCCATCACCGTTATGGTCGACCTGGAGCACTTCTTTGATGGCCTGGCGTGGGACTCACGCGAGCGATACCCGATTCAGGTCATGATCGAGGCGGCACGTGCCGGCGCGGCAGCCGTCATTCCCTGCGACACGAACGGCGGAAATCTGCCTGCCACTATTGCGCAGATGATTGAACAGGCTCGGGACGCCCTCGTCAATGACGGACATGAAGATGTGGTGCTGGGAATACATGCCCACAACGACACCGGCTGCGCAGTGGCCAACACGATGGCAGCTGTCGGGGCAGGCGCGCGACAGATCCAGGGGACCATCAATGGTTACGGAGAGCGAACCGGGAATGCCGACCTGCTGGCTTGTCTCGCAAACCTGCAGCTCAAGATGGGGTTTGACCTGCTTGGTGGCCACGCGCTGACGCACCTGACCTCAACGGCACGCAGCATCGGACACATCGTCAACATTGCGCCGTTCTCGCGTACTCCATACGTGGGGGCTTCCGCCTTCGCGCATAAGGCTGGACTGCACGCATCAGCTATTCGGGTCGATCCTGACCTGTATCAGCACATCGATCCCGAGCAGGTAGGCAACGGCATGAGAATGCTGGTATCGGAGATGGCGGGACGTGCATCGATCGAACTGAAAGCGCAGGAACTGGGCATTGACCTCACCAGTCCTGACCTTGCCACACGACTGGCTCGCATTGTGAAAGAGCGCGAAGCGGACGGCTATATGTACGACGGCGCAGACGCCTCCTTCGAGTTGCTGCTGCGCAACGAGGTTGGAATGCTGCCCCCATTCGTGGACGTTGAATCGTGGGATGTGTCGACGGGTCAGCGACCTGCTGAGGGACAGCCACTCTCGAGCACACGCGCTACCGTCACGATCCGCACCCACGCGCGCTACATCCACACCAGCGAAGGAAATGGTCCGGTCAACGCCCTTGATCGTGCGCTGCGCGCCGTACTCACACAGTACAAACCGGAAGCCGCGGTGATTGAACTGAGTGACTTCAAGGTGCATATCCTCGACCAGCATCACGCCGGGACGGCCTCAACGATCCGCGTCCTGATCACCATGAGTGACGGGGAGCGCGAATGGTCCACAGTTGGAATCGGCACCGACATTATCGAGGCGTCATGGGAAGCACTCTTCGACGGATACCGCTGGGGACTTCTGCCCCGCTGAGTAAATGACCGGTTTCGCGTTGCGGTTGCCGAGCGTGGATCGCTCCGAACAGCGACAATAGAGACATGCATGGAGAATACAAAGTTCCTGGAGGCAAACTCGTCGTCCTCGACGTGGAAGTCGACCAGACGGATTCGGACGCCATACTGCGCGATGTGCAACTGTCAGGAGACTTCTTCCTGGAACCAGACAGCGCACTGACGCGTATGCGCGATGCCCTGGAAAGCGCCCCAGCCGACATGAGCGCGGCACAGGCCGCTCAGCGTGTTTCTGAAGCCCTGCAGCCCAGCGACAACCTGCTGGGCATCACTCCTGAAGGCGTTGGCATCGCGTTGCGGCGTGCACTGGGTAAAGCACTGAGCTGGGATGACATTGACTTCGACGTCATCCACGGGCCGGTGGTGCCTCCAATGGTCAACGTCGCGATGGACGAAACGCTTGCTCAGGATGTCGCCGAAGGGCGCCGCAAACCGTTCATGCGCATCTGGGAATGGGACGATCCGGCTGTTGTGATCGGATCATTCCAGTCCTATGCCAACGAACTGTGGCAGGACGGTATCGACAAATACGGCATTACAGTGTGCCGCCGCATCACCGGGGGCGGCGCAATGTTTATGGAAGCCGGCAACTGTGTGACGTACTCGCTTGTGGTTCCCACCGCCCTGGTCGACGGACTCTCGTTCGCCCAGTCATACGAATTCCTTGACCAATGGGTGATGGAAGCCCTCGAAAAGGTCGGCGTGAAAGCGCGGTACGTACCGCTCAATGACATTGCGTCCGAGGAAGGCAAGATCGGCGGTGCAGCGCAGAAACGATTCGCGAACGGCTACATGGTGCACCACGTGACGATGTCGTATGACATTGATGCAGCCAAGATGCTGGAAGTGATCCGCATCGGCAAAGAAAAGATCCACGATAAGGGGACGCGTTCAGCGGTCAAAAGAGTCGACCCCATGCGCTCGCAGACCGGTATGGCGCGCGAAGACATCATCGATGTGTTCCTGGGGCATTTCCGCGACAAGTACCACGCGACGGACGGCGAAATCACGCAGCATGATATTGAGATCGCTGAGAACCGGTGCCGTACCAAGTTCGCGACCCACGAGTGGACGTACCGTCTTCCGTAAACTGTCACTATGTACTACCAGTGTGTGCGGTGCGGCAGCACCGCGGAGGCGACGCCCGCGACCTCGATAAAATGTCGATGCGGCGGACTGTGGGATCTGCACGGCGATCTGGAACCGTTCGCGCTCGACACCGTGGATTCCTCGCAGTGGTCACAGTTCCGGTATCGTGCGTCGATGATCGGAGTTGGGTCAGATGATTCCACATGGCAGCGCGTCAGCATGGGGGAGGGGATGACCGGCCTCGTCTCCATTGACGAGGGTGTCCTCGGCAAACTGGAATACGCCATGCCGACCCTGTCATTCAAGGATCGAGGGGCGGCCGCGCTGATCACGTGGTGCGCTTCGGTTGGAATCACGCGCGTGGTGCAGGATTCAAGCGGAAATGCCGGATGCGCGATCGCAGCCTACGCTGCACGAGCGGGGATAGAGTGCGAGATTTTCGTGCCGGAAGCGGCATCCGACAAGAAAATCGCGATGATTGAATCCTTTGGCGCGATGGTGCACATTGTGAAAGGCTCGCGCGATCATTGCGCAGATGTCGCGCGAACCTACGTTCGGGAGCGCGATGATGCGTTCTATGCGTCGCATGTTTTCAGCCCCTTTTTCTATGAAGGCACGAAGACCTATGTGTACGAGATCTTTGAGCAGTGTGGCGGGAGGCTCCCTGAGGTCCTGCTCATTCCGGTTGGCAACGGCACGCTACTGATCGGCGCGGTTAAGGCGCTTGAACATTTGATGACATCAGGATGCATCGATCATTTTCCGCATATTGTGGCGGTGCAAAGTGAGCGCTGTGATCCGCTGCGCCGTATGGCGGCAGGTGAGAATCTCAGCGATTTCCATGCCACAGCGACGCTTGCCGATGGAATCGCAATTGCAAGGCCTGCACGGGTTGAGCAAATCATGAGATATGCGCGCGCCTGCTCGATTGAATTTCTTGCCGTACATGAGCAGGACATTGTGCGTGCACACAGCGACCTTGCGCACCGCGGAATTTACTGTGAAATCACGTCAGCCGCCAACTATGCGGCATACCGTCAGTATGTCTCGAGTGGTCGAGGTCCGGCTTCATGCATCATTCCGCTATGTGGTTCCGGTGTGAAAGACCACGATCCGGCAGCAGGCTAGTCGCGACGAGGGCGCGGGCCGAACACGTCGGTTCCGATCCGAACGATCGTGGCACCTTCTGCAATTGCCCACTCCAGATCGCGTGACATCCCCATCGACAATTGCAGATCAGGTTCAGGTACACCCAGGTGCCAGGAGGCAGCGTCACGAATGTCGCGCAGCAAGCAGTATGAGCGACGCACGTCAGATTCGTGATCCGAATTCAGTCCAACCGTCATGAATCCTTCGAGCGTGAGCGCGCTGGACAATTCGATCGCATCCAGCAATGCTGGAACATCATCAGGTCGGCACCCGCTCTTGGAGTCTTCACCAGACACGTTGACCTGGATAAACACGGGGCGCAGCCCGTTGGCACGTTTATCGAGGTGATCGACCAGACGCTGCGAATCAACCGTTTCGATCAAGTCGGTGCAGGCCAGCGCCTGGTTAATCTTATTGGTCTGCAATGAGCCAATCAGATGAATGCTGGCGCCCGGAACAGTGCGGATCGCCTCCGCGGTAGCGCGGGCTTCCTGAACGCGATTGTGTCCGAGGAGGACAGGCAGGCCTGCCTCGTACAAAGCACGAGCCGCAGCCTGGCAGGTTTGTGCGTCCTGGGTCTTGACAGCAAGCTCGAGTGTCGCAGTATCGGATCGGCCTGCAGCTTCGCAGGCACGGTCGATTCTGTCGCGGACTCGGGCAATGTTGTCGTTGATGCTCACTTGGTCGATACTACGCACTTTGTCCTCGCTATGTAGCCGGTTCTGTTGGAGAAGAACGCCGTGGGACAATAAAGGAAGCAGATAAGGTAAAATGAGCGGGTTTAACTCTAGGAGATCACAGTGCGCACACTCTTGAATATCATCTGGTTCCTGTTGGCCGGTTTCTGGCTCTTCCTCGAATACATCTTCTTCGGCATCATCGCGTGCATCTTTATCATCACGATCCCAGCCGGCGTGGCATGTTTCCGTATGGCGTCCTACGTGATCTGGCCATTTGGCCGCGAGGTCGTCAAGCGGCCGGACGCCGGCGCAGGCTCAACATTCATGAACGTCGTGTGGTTCCTCGTGGCAGGACTATGGCTCACCATCGGACACATCACCACCGCAATCGCACAGTTCGTCACCATCATCGGGATCCCGCTGGCAATTGCCAACCTCAAACTCATCCCCGTGACATGCTTCCCCTTCGGCAAAGAGGTCGTCGATTCGCCTGACGCGAGCATCATCTGACGATGGCGAAGAAAAAGCATCACGGCACCGGCCCGACGCGAGCTGTCGAGGAGCTGACGCAGGCAGGAGTCAACTTCACGCCCCTGCACTATGAGCACCACGCGTCGGCAGCCTCATATGGAGGAGAAGCCGCCGACCAGCTTGATCTGCCGGCACAGCAGGTCTTCAAGACCCTCATGGTGGAAACTTCCGACGGTGAGTTCGTCGTGGCGGCGATTCCAGTAGACCACCACCTGTCACTCAAACTCATTGCGCGTGCAGCGGGCGCTCGCTCGGCAAAGATGGCAGATCCTGCTGTCGCGCAGCGCCGAACCGGGTATGTGGTCGGTGGAATCTCCCCGCTGGGACAGACCACCCGGCACCGCGCCTTCATCGACGAGTCAGCGCTCGCCTACGATGCGATCGCGGTCAGCGGCGGCAAACGCGGATTTTCCGTACTGGTTGCCGCCACTGATCTGGCAGAACTGACAAAAGGCGAATTCGCTCCGCTCATCGCGCTCGACTAGGCGGGCGCGATTCCCGTTGCCCCGCGCCGCTAAGATGCTCAATCCCTGAGCTCCGGAGCCCTGACCTACTGGGCAAGTACGTCACGCAGGTGACGCAGACGCTTGAGCGAGGATTCCTTACCAAGGATTTCCATCGACTCAAACAACGGGGGAGACACCTGCTTGCCGGTCACAGCCACCCTCATGGGTGTGAACGCCAGGCGCGGCTTAATTCCCATTTCATCGACGAGGGCCGAGCGGAGCTTTTCTTCCAGCTTTTCCGTCCCAAAGTCAGCCTCAGTAACCTTTTCGCACTCCTTGATGGCACGGCTGAGGACATCTGCCGCATCATCTTTGAGTTTGCCCTGCGACTTTTCATCGATCTGAAGATCTTTGTCAGCCACAAACAGGAACCCGAGCATGCCGGACGCTTCAGAGAGCACCTGAATGCGTGTCTGGATGAGCGGGGCAGCAGGAACCAGGCGGCGTTGTTCCTCATCGGTGAGTGCATCGAAAGTGTCCGCACTGACTACGCCATCGCGATGAAGGAACGGCACGATGCGGCGGGTGAAATCGTCGATGTCGAGCATGCGGATGTGCTCGGCGTTGATGGCGGTGCACTTCTTCTGATCGAAGCGCGCCGGATTCGGGTTGACATCTTCGATGTCGAACGCCTCAATCATTTCCTCAGCGGAGAAAATGTCATTATCCGGGCTGATCGACCAGCCCAGCAATGCCAGGTAATTCAGCAAGCCTTCACGAATCATGCCGTTTTCGCGGTGCAGCAGCAGATTCGACTTCGGGTCACGCTTGGACAGCTTCTTGTTCCCTTCACCCATCACATAAGGCAGGTGGCCAAAACGCGGCGTGAATGAGGCGATCCCCAGCTCCTCAAGTGCACGGTAGAGCACGATCTGGCGAGGAGTTGACGAGAGCAGATCCTCACCGCGCAGGACGTGTGTGATCTCCATCAGCGCATCGTCGACAGGGTTGACCAGCGTGTATAACGGATGACCGTTGGCACGAACGATGACATAGTCAGGAACCGAACCCGCCTTGAAGGTGATATCGCCGCGCACCAGATCCGTGAACGTGATGTCCTCATCCGGCATGCGCATACGCAGAACAGGTTTGCGGCCTTCAGCACGGAACACCTCTTTCTGCTCCTCGCTCAGATCACGGTCGAAACCGTCGTAGCCGAGCTTCGGATCTCGGCCAGCGGCACGGTGACGTTCCTCAACTTCCTCGGGCGTTGAAAACGACTCGTACGCGTATCCGCCTTCCAGCAGTTTCTGTGCGACGTCACGGTAGATGTCCATACGCTCTGACTGACGATAGGGCGCGTGCGGCCCGCCCTTACCGATACCTTCATCCCAGTCCAGTCCCAACCATTCCAGGGAGTCGAGGATCTGCTGGTAGGACTCTTCGGAGTCACGCTGCGCGTCCGTATCTTCAATGCGGAAGACGAACGTTCCGCCGGTGTGACGCGCATACGCCCAGTTGAACAGGCAGGTGCGTACCATTCCGACGTGCGGAGTGCCAGTTGGTGAAGGACAAAAACGGAGGCGAATATCGCGTCCAGTTGCATTCGTGACAGTCATAGTGCTGCCTATTCTACCGTTGAAACGGTGCCCAGGAAAACACCAGGTCACCGGTTGCGGATCGTCCTTTGTGCCTGCGATGTGCCAGGTATGGAGCGACGCCCTCGTATCATGTAGACCACTGCGACGATCACTGCCAACAAAATGAATCCAACGACCAGAGCCTGGGCTGAGGCGAAGCCGCGGAACCATTCGCTGGGCGTATGTCCCACAGCAGCTCCGCTGGCGAAGAAGACGGCAGTGACAACAGCATTACCGATGGCAGTCGTGATGCGCTGGGCGGTCTGGACCATGCCACCGGCCGTACCTCCGTGAGCCGCTGGAACTTCCAGCATGGACTGAGTCTGGTTGACCGAGCCCATCATGCCCAGTCCGATACCGACGGGCGTGATTGGCAGAGTCAGCCATGCCGGGTGCCATCCCAGATTGGCCACACCGTACGCTACAGCGACGGTGGCCAGAACCGAGCCGATGACGATCAGCAGCGCGACGACCTGCAGCACGCGACCCTTCTCGATCGCGTGGCGTGAAGCGAACACCGCGAAGTAGGCTGAAATCACGGCGTTGGGTAGGCCGATCAGGCCGGTGAACAGAGCAGTCTGCCCCAGTCCCTGCTGTACGAACAGTGCGATGAGCACGAAGATGGAGGTGGAGCCCAGGAACTGCAGTGCGGAGATTGCCGTGCAGTAACTGAATGAGCTGATCTTGAACAGTTTGAGGTTCACCATCGGGATGTGGCCGCGGCGCTCGTAGGTGTATTCCCACCACACCCATGCAGTCAGAACAAGCACGGCGGCAGGCAGCAGCCACATTCGCCAGGACGCGTGCATCGTAAACGGCATCATGATCAGGAATACGCCTATGCACAGTGTGATCATGCCGACAGGGTCGAGATCCAGGGTGCGACCGCGTCGCTTCGAAGCAGGACGCCCCGCGACAATTTCCTGACGGCGGTACTCTTCGCGTGCTTTCTTGCGATTCGGGCCGATGGTGCGTCGCTCCTTTGAGAAGGCCAGCCACCGGAAGGCAAGGAAAAGTCCGAGCAGGCCGATTGGAGTGTTGATCGCGAACGCGTAGCGCCACCCTGGATCATTGCCAAAGATCGCTACCGTAGCGCCGGAAATTAGCGGTCCGGCTGCAACCGATGCAGAAATGGTCAACCCCATCAGGCCGAAAGCTTTGGCGCGCGCACGTCCATCGAAGTACTGCTGGATCATTCCGTTGACCTGAGGCGAAAATACTCCCGCTCCCACCGCCTGAAGAATCCGCATGGCGTTCAGCATGACGGTGTCAGTTGCCAGTGCGCAGGCCAGGCAGCCAGCGCTGAAAATCGCCAGCCCGATGACGAACATCATGGAGCGTCCGACAAGGTCACCGATACGTCCTGCGGGCACCAAAATGATGCCGTAGACCAGCGCGTAGCCAGCCAGCACCCACTGAATGCCTGACGAGGTGGCTCCCAACGTCTCCTGGATAGCGGGGAGCAGCGTATTGACTGCTGAAACCTGAAGCAGTGCCATGACCAGTGGTATAAGGATGGCAATGAGCATTCTGTTGCGGTCGTATTGTCGATCTGATCCCGGTACCGTGAAATAGCGTGAAGTCGCCACTTAACCTTCTTTCACACACAGTAATCTGAACGGCTGATCAACGAGGGCCGACCATCCATTTTAAGGCGCGTCCAGGAAGGTGACAATGAGGAAGAACAAAACGTTGTCAGTCTGACAATGCATATGACACGGTTCACTGCAAATGTCAGGTGCGCGCAAGCAATTGAGCGAGTACCCGCACAGGCAGCGACACTGAGTCCGGTGGCGGGGGACAGAAGCAGACGACGGGGACAGCATCGAGTGACGGGCGTGAAGTGCGTGAAGAGCATTAGCATGGTGCTGAATGAATGAAGGAGTATGTTCCATGAAACCTGTGCTGCCTGACCGCTCACCTGAAGAGAACTGGACCATTGGATCGCTCAAATGGACAGGCATTCGCACTGCCAGCGGTGAGCCAACACTGGGTGCATGGGTCGCTGAGATGGATTTTGGTACCGCTCCACCGGTTGTCGAGGCGATGAAGAAAGCGATTGATGACGGCCTGCTCGGATACCAGCCGTCATGGCTGGATGGCGCGGTGCGAGACGCCCTCGTCGATTTTCAGCAACGCCGATTCGGCTGGACACTTGATCCAACATGCGTGCGCACGGTCCAGTCCGTCTTGCCAGCCCTTGATGTCGTGTTGCGCTCGATGATCCCCGAGGGGAGCCGAGTCATTGTACCGACCCCTGCCTACATGCCCTTCCTGACGATGCCCGGTGTCGCTGGGCATCCCATCGTTGAAGTCCCCGCTGTTCGTGTTCCATTCAGTGACGAGGGAGACCGGCGCAGTGGGGGTGAATGGCAACTCGATGTGGAAGCGATCGGCCGAGAAGCCCGTCAGGGTGGTGCACTGCTGATCTTGTGCAATCCGTGGAATCCGACGGGGCGTGCCTTTCGGCGTGACGAACTGGAAGCGTTGTGGGAAGCGATTCGCGATACGGATGTGATGATTTTTGCCGATGAGATCCACAGTCCGCTGGTCCTGACAGATCCCACGAGTCACTTCTCATTTGCGCGCCTGAATGATGAGGTGGCGGCGCGCACGATTACGGCGACAGCTGCATCGAAGGGATGGAACATTGCGGGACTTCCCTGCGCACAAATCATCGTGACTGATGACGCTTTGCTTGAACAATGGGACGACTCCTGTGGCGAGATTAGTCACCTGACAAACTCATTGGGGGCGATCGGAACAATTGCTGCCTACCGCGACGGTGACCCGTGGCAGGACGTGGTGCGTGAGGAGGTTGCGTCGAATATGACGCTCGCGCATGAAGCACTGTCAGACACTCTGGTCGACTTTGTCAGTCCTGAAGCGACATACCTGACATGGTGGGGGCTGGATGCGTATGACTGGTCAGGCGTGCATAGTCCTGCCGCCTTCCTGCGTGAGAATGCTCGGGTGGGTGTCAATGCCGGTGCGACTTTGGGAACCGGATACGAGAACTGGATTCGCGTCAATCTGGCGTGTTCGAAGGCGAATGCGCACAGAATAATCCAGGCGATCACATCCTCGCTTCCTCCGACACGACGCGAGTAAGCCTTAACAAATACCTGTTTATGCACGTCAGATACTCGGTACGTAATCCTGTCAAAATTAGCTCTTGTGCTTACCGCAAATTTGATTTAGTCTTGGCTTGTTGTAACAAATGCGATTATGGCAGTCGCAGTTGCACTGTGGGTCGATGAGATGACCACAACGCGAAGGAGCAGATATGAGCAGGAAGACTATCGGCGTAGGCGTGATCTCGCTGGGATGGATGGGGCGTCTTCACACACGGTCGTTCAAAGCACTGCGGGAGAAGTATCCGGAAATTGAAGTAGATATCAAGCTGGTGGTGTGCTGCGATGTTGTGGAAAGCAACCGTCAGTTCGCAGTTGACAACTTGGGATTTGAAAAGGCTGTGGAGGACTACCGAGATGTTCTGAGTGACCCGGAGGTCGACGTTGTGTCGATCTGTGCGCCCAACTTCCTTCACCACGAGATCGCGATGGCCGCGATCGAGGCAGGCAAACCTTTCTGGATCGAAAAGCCGATGGGGATCTCCGCTCAAGAATCCAAAGAAATTGCGCGAGGGGCTCAATCTGCAGGCTTGATTACCTCCGTCGGATTCAACTACCGCCATGCTCCTGCCATTGAAATGGCGCGCGCGATCGTTGCGGAGGGCGCAATCGGTCGTATCACGAATGCCCGCGTGTGGCTGATTGCAGACTATGCCTCGAGTCCCGACGGGCCGCTGACGTGGCGTTACGCGAAGGAAAAGGCCGGAGCAGGAGTCATCCTCGATTTGCTCGGACACGGAGCCGACCTGGTGCAGTACGTTTTGAAGGACCGCTTTACCGCTGTTACAGCGCAGACAGGACTGTTCATCACGGAGCGTCCGATTCCCCTTGAACAGGGTATGGGACATGCCACGGTGCAGGTATCCGACCAGAAAGGCCCGGTCGGCAACGAAGACTATGTTGCAGTTCTGGGCACCCTCGAATCAGGCACCCTGGTCACGATGGAGTCCTCGCGCGTGAGCGTGGGACCGCGCGCCGAATACATTATCGAGGTCTACGGCACCGAAGGCTCATTGCGGTGGAACTTTGAAGATCTGAACAGACTGCAGATCTGCATCGGAAACGATCATGGATTCCAGCAAGGATATGTCGACGCTATGGCCAGCCCAGATTACCCCGGATTCAGCCGCTTCCAGCCCGGAGCAGGAACATCAATGGGCTTCGATGACCTGAAAGTGGTCGAGGCTGCCCAGTTCATTCAAGGTGTGCTCGACAACAAGCAGTACGGGCCCTCTGCCGGTGATGGATGGGCTGCAGCTGAAGTTGATGATGCCATTGAGAAGTCGGCTGAAGACCGGACATGGCATGAAGTAGCGCCAGTTGATGTTGTCACAACGTTCGACCACGACAACGCCCTGCAGGCGTGATCCAGGTACTACGACTGGTGGCGGTGCAGCCACACTTTACTCGCTGAAGAGGAGAATCATGGCAGACAAGAGGCAAGAGGCAGAGCTGTCCTACGCGGACTACACGCCTGAACGAATCAAGGAGATGGCGGAGAAAACTCCGCCCTCAGGACCGAAACGAGGAATCGTCGCACTGACAGCAGTGGCGACACTCGGTTCACTATTGTTCGGCTACGACACCGGTGTGATCTCAGGTGCTCTGCCGTACATGTACATGCCTGCCGGTGCTGGCGGCCTGGAACTGACACCGCTCGAAGAAGGAGCCATCGGCGGCGTCCTCACCATCGGTGCTGCATTTGGCGCTTTGATCGGTGGACGCCTGTCGGATAAATTCGGTCGTCGCCACAACATCATCATGCTGGCTATCCTGTTCATTATTGGCGCGCTGGGCAACACCTTCTCACCCAACGTGTGGATCATGTACATCTTCCGCCTCATTCTGGGCTTGGCAGTTGGCGGCGCGTCCGCAACTGTCCCGGTGTTCTTGGCAGAGAGTGCCCCCAAACGTATTCGAGGCTCCATTGTTGCCGTCGATCAGCTCATGATCGTCACCGGCCAGCTCCTCGCATTCAGCATGAACGCGGCGATCAATTCGGCTCACGGTGGCCCTCAGCTCACCGTCAAGGCTGACCCGACGGGCGCGATTGCGCCAGGCACCTACGAATGGGACTCGTTGAACGAACTGGTCGCCCAGCAGGTCGGGAACGACCAGTCTGCTATCCACGAGTTCATGATGCAGATGACGATCAGCGCCGGCAACGGTTCGGCATGGCGCTGGATGATCGTCCTATGTACTCTGCCCGCAGTGTTCCTGTGGATTGGCATGCACCTGATGCCCGAATCCTCCCGTTGGCACATTATCCAGAAACAGGTCTACGAGGCGATCGGCACGCTCAAGCGCGTTCGTGACCCTGAAAAGGACGGCCCGATCGAGGACGAAATCAACGAAATGATCGAGGCCCGCAAACGCCAGGTCGCTGAGAAGAAACTCAGTCTGAGTGAGATCATGCGGATCCCGTGGCTGCGCAAGCTTCTGGCCGTGGGCATCTTCCTTGCAATCGTCAACCAGACAACCGGCGTGAACACCATCATGTACTACGCGCCGAAGGTTCTGTCCTACGCAGGGATGGGAACGTCCGCCGCGATTACCGCGCAGGTCGCTAATGGTGTCATGTCAGTGATCGGCTCGGCACTGGGCCTGCTGCTGATCGGTCGTTTCCGCAGGCGCCAGCTGCTGATTTTCGACGTCACAGGTGTGGGCATCTGCCTGCTGGCCATTGCCGCTTTCTTCCAGTTCACCATTGCACCGGCAATCACGGGTGGCGGCGAGCCTCCCTCGTGGGCACCGTACGCAGTGTTGGGCATGATGGGCGTCTTTATGCTGATCGTGCAGTCCACCAACGGAACTGTTGTGTGGACGATGCTGGGCGAAATGTTCCCGGCCAATGCGCGTGGCGTCATGAACGGATTCGCGGTCTTCTGCCTGTGGATCATGAACGCGATCATTACATGGACGTTCCCGAAGATGATGGACGCGCTCGGCGGGGGAGTCACCTACACCATCTACGGTGTGATGAACCTCGTGATCGCAGTCGTGCTGTTCAAGATCATGCCGGAGACCTCAAAGAAGTCTCTGGAAGAAATCGAAGAGCACATGCAGAAGATCTACTCCTGAGAACAGATCGCTCTGAAACCTGATTCAATCGTTGTTGAGGCAGCTGCGGCTGCCTCAACAACTGCGTTCGGGTGAGTGGGGGCGTCAGCAAACGACAGGTCGGATACGACGCTCATACCGCACACGCGCACACCCAACGCATGCAGAGTGATCGCCTCCATCACCGTCGACATGCCCACGCAGTCGGCACCCGTCGACATGAGCCAGCGGCCCTCGGCAAGCGTCTGATACTCGGGTCCGCGCATACATGCGTAGATACCTCGGCGCTGACAATGCTGAGCGAGGATATCGGTCAGTTCACGATTCCACACGCTGGTCACATCCACGAATATTGGCCCGTTAAACGGGGAATATCCTGAGAAATTCAGGTGATCATCAATGGCCATGACGTCGCCCAGCTGCCACTGGCGCACACATCCGTTCGCGTTGCACAACAGGGCAGTGTGAACACCGGTTGCGGCAGCCGCCCTCGAACATGCGGTGACACACGCGGGGGAGACGCCCTCGTACAAATGCGTACGACCCAGAGCAATAAGCACATTCAACGCGCCGACTCGCACCGAGTGGATCGTGTTGACGTGTCCATCAGCCACGGGAGCCTCAACCCCCGGAATGTCGGAAAGCGCGAACGAGCGGCACTGAGAATCCGGCGCGTCGATCACAGCATCCAGTGCATGTGCCAGACCCGAGCCGAGCACCACGAACAGGTCATGGTGGTCACGCCCCGACAGCTCCGCAATAGTGCGGGCCCCGTCCTGGGCCTGCTGATCCAGAAGAACGCTGCGGATCGACTCGTCAGACATGGTCAGTCCTCACTTTCCTGAGCGCCGTCAGCGTAAGTGCGGGCACCAGCCTCTTCCTGTTTGCGCACACGCGAACGACTGGTCAGCAAATAGCCGGCAAAACCGATCAGCATGGCCAGCAGGATCCCGATATTCGAGTACGCCCAGTCGCCCTCGCGGCCACCGATCGGGCCGAGCAGGTAGCCCTGCCATGACAGCCAGCTGGCGGCGTTGTTGACCACCAGGCCCCAACCCACGAATGTTGCAGCAGCCAGGGAAGCGATCGCGCCCCAGTTCACGGACCCGTACACGCCGGAGGAGCGGAACAAATCAGGTTCGTTGTAGTCGGAGCGACGCAGCAGAATATCAGCGATCATGACGCCACCCCAGCCCGCGATGACCACGCCGAGCGTGGTGAGGAAGCCGGTGAATGGGTCAATGAAGTTCGCGGAGAAGAACACGACGGCGATTGTGCCAACCAGCATGATGGTGCCGTCCAGAGCGGTGGCAACCGGACGCTTGATGGGCACACCCGTCGCCAGCAGCGACAGGCCCGACGAATAGATGTCCATGACGATGCCTCCGACCAGGCCGAGGATCGCGACAAGGGCGAACGGAATGAGGAACCAGGTCGGCAGAATCGTGGTCAGCGCGCCGATCGGATCCAGGTCGATTGCCTGTCCCAGCGACTCATCGGACCCAACGAGCAACAGACCGAAGATCACGAGGACAACAGTGGGCAGCGTGGCACCGAAGGTGGTCCAGCCGACCACGCCGCCGGTGGAGGCACGACGAGGAAGGTAACGCGAGTAATCGGCGGCCGCGTTGATCCAGCCGAATCCGAAACCGGCGAGCAGCATGCACAGTGCGCCGAGCATTGCGGAGAACGGGCCGGACGGCAGAGCGGAGATCGCGCTGAGATCGATGGTGGGGATGGTCAATGCCAGGTAGATGACAGTCAGGATCGCCGTCAACCAGGTGATCCAGGTCTGCACCTTCATGATGGTGTCGAACCCGAGGATGCCGGCACCGCCTGCGATGGCGACAACGAGTACCAGTGAAATGATCTGCGCGGCAACATGATTGTGCATGCCGAGGGCGCCCATCACCGTTGCGGACGCCTGCGTGGCAATGATGCACAGGAACATTTCCCAGCCCACCGTCAGGATCCATGAAATCGCGGCGGAAATGCGGTTGCCGTTCACACCGAATGCTGCGCGCGACAAAACGAGCGTCGGGGCGGATCCTCGTTTACCTGCGATGGCGATGATGCCGCAGGTCAGGAATGAGAACGTGATGCCGACGATGGAGACGATAACGGCCTGTGTAAAGGAAATGCCGAACCCGAGCACCCATGCGCCCCATGAGATTCCCAGAACGGAGATGTTCGCAGCGAACCACGGCATGAACAGATCTGATGGTTTGCCTTTACGATCCGACTCAGGAATGACATCCAGGCCGGCCATCTCAACGGACAGGCCCTGTTCCTTCTGTGTCTGTACTGCATGTGGTGCCCCAGCGTTGGGTGCGATTGGCTCAGTGGAACTCACGATTGCTTCCTTCAACGTGACCAATGGGATGCGAAAAAGTCAGGACCGGAACTTACGTGTGAGGTATCGGCCTCAGGCGATCGGATTCGTCAGCGTTCCAATCCCGTCTATTTCGACACTGATCGTATCACCACGCTGTAGCTCCCCCACCCCTGCTGGCGTGCCTGTCAGTACAACATCTCCCGCCTTGAGGGTGATGGATTGGGAGATGAACGAGATCAAGTCGTACACCGGACGGATCATGAAAGAAGTTGAGACGTCCTGCACAACTGTGTCACGCAGAACGGTGCGCAGATGAGCGTCGCCGACTGAGAACTCATCATCTGCCTGAGGAATCAGGATCCACGGACCCAGAGGACACGAGGTGTCAAAGCCTTTCGCACGCGTCCACTGCCCGTCGCTGCGTTGCTTATCGCGCGCTGTCACATCGTTGGCGCAGGTGAACCCCAAAATATGTGCCGGCACATCCTGGGGTGCGACCTGTGAACATGTCGACCCGATAATGACAGCCAGCTCCCCCTCGTAATGCACATTTGATGACCACGAGGGGTACTTGATCGTCTCACCAGGCCCGATGATGGCGGTCGATGGCTTAAAGAACAGCAGTGGCTCCTGTGGTGCTTCCCCGCCCATCTCCTGAATGTGGTCAGCGTAGTTCTTCCCGACAGCAACCACCTTGGCCGTGGCTACCTCAGTGGGAGCGAGCAGGTGAACCGACGTCACATCGTAGTTCGTGGCCTGCAGCGGGGGAGTCAGCTCCCCCTCGAAAGGCGCGCCCGCCAGGCGAGTGATTGTTGTGCAATTACCATTCAGGATCCCCCAGGCGGGGGAGTGGAAATTCGGATCAATGTAGTGTGCAATGCGCATACTGTACTGTAACGCACATCACGCCTGAATCTTCCTGGATGACGCGTCCTACTCCTGACGCGACTTGGTCCACACGTCGGTGGGAACGTCCGCAGGAAGGTGCGGATTATCCACTCCGACAAACACCGGATCCTTGACGCCCGCCTTGCGTTGGTCCTCGTAGTCGCGCAGTGCTCCGAACGCCCATTGACCCAGAACGACGAGGGCGACCAGGTTCGTCACTGTCATGATCGCCATTGCAATATCCACGGCGTTCCACACCAATGGAAGCTGGGCAACTGCACCGATGACGACGGAGGCCACTGACACGGTGCGCACCATCCACGTGGCCCAGGGGCGCTTCGTCACAAACGCCATGTTGACATCGGAGTACACGTAGGCCGCGATGATGGAGGAGAACGCCAGGACAAAGATCATCAGTGCCATCGGCACGGTGGTCCACGCGCCGAGCTTGTCGGCAACGGCCAGAGCAGTCAGGTTCGAGGGGTTGACGCCTTCAGCGCTCCACACCGAAGGTCCTGCAATGAGGATGACGAATGCGGTTGCCGTACACACGATGATTGTGTCGACAAAGACACCCAAAGACTGGATCAGGCCCTGCTTGACAGGGTGGGACACGGTTGCGGTTGCGGCCGCGTTCGGCGCGGTGCCCTGACCGGCCTCGTTGGAGAACAGGCCGCGTTGAACACCGTTGATCACTGCAGCCATGATGCCGCCGGCCAGGCCGCCCACCACAGGTTGAGGTGCGAATGCGGAACGGAAAATCATCGACAGCACATTGCCGATCTCGCCTGCGTTCATGATGCAGATAATGAAGACCATCACCAGATATATCAGAGCCATGATCGGTGCCATCCACTCGGTCACCCGAGCCACGGAGCGGATGCCGCCGTAGATGACAGGTGCTGCAAATGCCAGCAGGAATGCTGCGATGACCCACTTGCTCATCGGAGTGGCGGCGGCCATTGTCTCCGCAATCGCGTTGGACTGAACGGATGTAATAACGAATGCGCAGGTGAGCAGCGTGATGATGGCGAAAATGTTCGCCAGGGGTTTGCTCTTCATACCCAGATGCATGTAGTAGGCCGGGCCACCGCGATACGTACCATCAGCGTCCCTCACCTTGAAGACCTGCGCGAGGGTCGCTTCCACGAATGCGGTGGACATGCCAACCGCTGCCACGATCCACATCCAAAAGATTGCGCCTGGTCCGCCCAGCAGGAGTGCTGCGGCTACGCCGAAGACGTTGCCGACGCCGACGCGGGCTGCCAGTGAAATGGTGAAAGCCTGGAATGATGAGATCCCGCCTTTGGAGTCCTGACGGGATGACCCCACGGTCTTGACCATGTGACCAAAGAGGCGAACCTGCACGGCGCGGGTGCGAACTGTCAGGTAGATACCGACACCAATAAGGATCCACATGGTGATGTGACCGGTGATCCAATCCGCAACGACCTTGATCATATCGGCAATTTCCACGTCGAGCTCCTCTCTCATCTCATCGCGTGATGGGCACTTTAGTTAACAAAGCGGTTCTCATCTTTCCACAGGGCGCGGATATCATGTTTGCGTCATCCTCCATGTGAGACTGCGGCAAGTAATGACACAATGGCGTGTATGAGTGCCCCGCTGAACGAACTGCTCGACGACCTGGAAGATGCCGGACATCTGGACGACCCCGATGAACTGGTGCGCGCGTTCCAGTCGTGGGCGGCATCAACGGGCAGACCCCTGTACCCGCATCAGGAGCAGTCACTGCTGGAGATCGTGATGGGCAATCACGTCATCGCAGCCACGCCCACCGGTTCAGGTAAATCCATGATCGCCCTGGCCGCACATTTCGTTTCCCTGGCTCATTCGGGCCGCTCCTATTACACGGCACCGCTCAAAGCGCTGGTCTCAGAAAAGTTTTTCGACCTGGTCGAGCTGTTCGGTGCGCACAACGTCGGCATGGTCACGGGGGATGTCTCGCTCAACCCGCTTGCACCGATTGTGTGCTGCACCGCCGAAATTCTGGCGAACCAGTCCCTTCGTGAGGGCGATGCGCTCGATGCCGACATGATCATCATGGATGAGTTCCACTTCTACGCCGACCCGGAGCGCGGCTGGGCCTGGCAGGTGCCGCTGCTGGAACTGACCGCCCCACAGTTCATTGCCTTGTCGGCCACACTCGGTGACACCACCCGTTTTCAGGAACAGTGGAAAGAACGCACCGGTCGGGACGTCGCCCTCGTCGACAATGCGCAACGACCCGTGCCACTCGAGTTCGACTATGTGGTCGAGGACGTGCGCACCTGCGTGGAGCGCCTCCTGAAAGAGGGACGCTGGCCGGTCTACATTGTGCACTTTTCGCAAAATGACGCCGTCTCAACTGCTGCCGCGTTTGATCGGGCCTCCCTGATCAGCGACGATCAAAAGAAGCAGATCAGCCGCATCCTCAGGACTGTCTCCTTTGCACGCGGATTCGGGCAGCAGTTGCGCGGACTGCTCGCACAGGGGATCGGTGTGCATCATGCGGGGATGCTGCCGCGCTACCGCCGACTCGTCGAGCGCCTGACGCAACAGGGACTCCTGGCTATTGTGTGCGGCACTGACACGCTGGGTGTGGGGATCAACGTGCCGATCCGCACCGTGCTGATCACGTCGCTGGTGAAATTCGACGGGCGGCGCATGCGCCACCTGTCGGCACGCGAATTTCATCAGATTGCCGGCAGAGCAGGGCGCACGGGATACGACACCGTTGGATTTGTCCGCGTTCTCGCTCCCGAACATGAGGTGGAGGCTGCGCGCGAAAAGGCTCGGCTCAGCGCCGCGCAGGAAGCGGCCCGTCAGGCGCGCGATGAGGCAGCTGCGAAGAAGGCCGCCAAGAAGTCGGCTAAACGCTCCACGAAAGCACCCGCGAAGGGTCAGATTTCATGGACGAGGTCAACGTTTGAACGTCTGCGTGATGCAGAACCCGAACGTCTCCAGTCACATTTTGCGATCAGTCACTCGATGGTGCTTAACGTGCTGGCAGGGCAGCGTCATGATCCCGCTGCGCACCTCATTGAACTGGCTCGCACGAACGACGACCCGCCGCGCGACTCCAATCCGCATATGCGCGCACTCGCAGACATTTACCGCTCCTTGCGGCAGGCCGGCGTCATCGACCATGTCTCCACTGAGCAGGCTGAATCTGATGGGATGGCGCGTGTGCGTCTGGTGCGTGACCTGCCTGATGACTTCGCACTCAACCAGCCGCTGTCGCCGTTCGCGCTGGCAGCGCTGGACCTGCTGGACGCGCAATCACCCACATACGCCTTGGATGTCGTCTCAGTTGTCGAATCAGTGCTGGAAGATCCTCGTCCCCTGCTGGCCGCTCAGCAGCGCATGGCGCGCTCGAAGGCGATGGCCGCGATGAAGGCAGAGGGCCTCGAATATGACGAGCGGATGGAAGCACTGGCCGAGGTGACATGGCCGCAACCTTTGGCTGATCTGCTTGAAGACGCGTTCCGTACCTACGTGCAGACGAATCCGTGGGTCGGGGACCAGCACATCTCACCCAAGTCTGTTGTGCGCGACATGATCGAACACGCGATGACATTCACGCAGCTTGTCTCCCGCTATGACGTGGCGCGTTCCGAAGGCGTGATCCTGCGGTATCTGACCGATGCATACCGTTCATTGCGGCAGGTGTTGCCCGACCGGGTTGTCACCGAGGAAGTGGCAGCGATCATGGAGTGGCTCTCGCACCTCATCCGCGCCATTGACTCTTCTCTGCTGGACGAATGGGAATCCCTGGCATCTGGGCAGCGTCGCGAGGAGGGTGAGGATGATGCGTCAGGACAGGAAGTCGCGTTTGGAGCCAGCGAGGACGGAACAGTTGCTTTCAGCGCCAACCGTCATGCCATGCGCACCGCCGTGCTGCGCGCACTGTTCGAACGCGTGGAGTTGATGAGTCGAGACGATGTGGACGCTCTGGCGCGTCTGGACAGCTGGTGCGGATGGGATGAGGAGCGCTGGGATCATGCGCTGGAACGATACTGGGCGGAGTACGACTGGATCGGGATTGATCAGAATGCGCGGTCAGGCGCCCTCGTCAATTTGAATGAAAATCCGAGCGAGGCTGAACTACTGGCAGTTGGCGTGCCTGACGAACTGGTGGGGTCGAACCTGTGGCTGGTTGAGCAGACGTTGGATGATCCCAACGGTGATGGCGACTGGCGCATCGTGGCCGTCGTGGACGTGGATGCGACCGACGAGGCGAACCGGGTTGTCCTGCATATTGTGGACGTAGGGCCGCGGTAGGTGAGCTGTTCCACGTCCGTAGGATTTGTCAGGAGAGCCCGCGTCGGGTAGTGTTTTCTTTCGTTGCAGGCATAGTTTCAGTACTGTGAGTGCAACCAACGCCATGGGGTATGGTGTAATTGGCAGCACGAGTGATTCTGGTTCACTTAGTCTAGGTTCGAGTCCTGGTACCCCAGCGGATTCGGCCATTTTCTTGCCGTCCATTCACAGGCCCCCATCGTCTAGCGGCCCAGGACATCGCCCTCTCACGGCGGTAACATCGGTTCAAATCCGATTGGGGGTACAAGTGCGTCATAACTGAACAGAGCCCCTATCGTCTAGCGGCCTAGGACATCGCCCTCTCACGGCGGTAACATCGGTTCAAATCCGATTAGGGGTACGAAACGTTGGAGGACGGACCTGACAGCGGGTCCGTCCTTCCTCTTTTTCAGGGTCGCCGGGTGGCAATCCGCTTGTCGGCGGCTTGTCGGTGAAACACCCCCTTTGGAGGACTCATGGCCCGTAGTGGATTCGATCGCGAAAAATACATCACTTTACAGTCCGACCACATCGCCACTCGCAGGAAAGAAATAGGTGGCAAGCTTTACCTGGAAATGGGTGGCAAGCTTTTTGATGATCTGCACGCTTCGCGTGTCCTGCCCGGATTCACACCGGATAACAAGATCGCTATGTTGGAACAGCTCAAGGACGACCTGGAAATCCTCATCGTCTTGAACGCCAAAGACCTCCAGCGCAACAAGGTGCGCGCCGACCTGGGCATTTCCTACGAACAGGACGTATTGCGGTTGGTCGACGTGTTCCGCGAACGTGGGTTCCTGGTTGACAACATCGTGATGACGCAGATGGAAGATGACAACAAGTCGGCCAAGACGTTTAAACGCAAGCTGGAGAAACTGGGCTTGAAGGTGGCGCGTCACCGCGTTATCGAGGGATATCCAGCTGCTGTGCACACGGTGGTATCGGAAAAGGGTTTCGGGCGTAATGACTTTGTCGAAACCAGCCGCGACCTGATCGTCGTAACGGCCCCGGGGCCGGGATCGGGCAAGATGGCCACGTGCCTGTCGCAGATCTACCACGAATTTGCTCGAGGGAACAAGGCCGGATACGCAAAGTTTGAAACCTTCCCGATCTGGAACCTGCCACTGGACCATCCGGTGAACCTGGCCTATGAAGCGGCAACGGCTGACCTGGATGACGTCAACATGATTGACCCCTATCACCTGGCTGCCTACGGCAAACAGGCCGTTAACTACAACCGTGACGTGGAAGTCTTCCCGTTGTTGCGTCAACTGCTCGAAGAACTTGTCGGGGCGAGCCCCTACCAGTCGCCCACAGACATGGGTGTCAACATGGCTGGCTACTGCATCAGCGATGACGAGGTATGCCGCGAAGCTGCCAAACAGGAAGTGATCCGCCGTTACTTCAAGGCTCTGGTCGCTGAAAAGCGTGATGTCAAGGATCCAGTTGAATCTCAACGCATTGCCATTGTGATGAGCAAACTGGGCATCACGCGCCAGGACCGCCCGGTGGTGGTTCCCGCACTGGAGCTGGCCAGAAAGACGCATCTGCCGGCCAGTGCGCTGCAGCTCGATGACGGACGAATCATCACAGGTAAGACGTCGAAACTGCTGGGATGTTCGGCCGCGATGCTGCTGAACGCGTTGAAGGTGCTGGCGGGGATTGATAAGAAGATCGACCTGCTGGCGCCCTCCTCAATCGCGCCTATTCAGACTCTGAAGACTGAGCATCTGGGCAGTCGCAACCCGCGCCTGCACACAGATGAAGTGCTGATTGCGCTGTCCGTGTCGGCTGATACTGATCCGAACGCTGCGAAGGCGTTGGAGTATCTCAAACAGTTGCGCGGATGCCAGGTTCACACCACCACGATTCTGGGATCCGTGGATGAAGGAGTTTTCCGCAATCTCGACATTCAGGTCACCTCTGAGCCGGAGTACTGGCGCAAGAGTTTGTACCGCAAGTAAGAGGCTGTACATGGCGGCGGTTGCGTCAGCGCCGTCGCCGCCTCACCGCTGCAGTCATCCGCCTCGCCGCACGAGGCCAGCTAATCTGCTGAGCGGTCACCCCGATCGCCTTCCACGCTGCGGCGGGATCCGAAGACACCCGCTTCTAGTCTTCAATGAATCGGGTGAGCGCCGGGCGGCCGTCGGGGTCCAGGAAAGAGTCAAGAAGGTCCTGGACCGGGATGTCACAGATATAGGAGAAAAGCACCGTGTCTGAATAGTCGTTGATAAGATCGTCATCCATACGCATCGGCAGGACCTGGCCAGCTGGCGTCCTGAGAGTGTACGTGTACTTTTCTACCTCAACCAGTTCGTATCCGGGCCGCTGCTCGTAGGTATAACACGGAAAGTACAAGGACGCGTAGCCGCGCTGCGCCCAGCGGAATGATTCGCCCGCCTGGTAGATGAACCAGCGCGTCACCAGGTCAAGATCCGGGGAATAAAAAGTGAAGAAAATCTTCTCGTTTCGCGTACTTTCTCCGTATGCGAACTGCCCGTCCTCAAGCTGAGCCAAGTGGTAGATCGGATCCCCAGCATGACTGATACTGATCGAACGAGGATGGTGAATATTGCGCATAAAATGAACATCTGCACAATCCGCCAGCTTCGACAGCTCTTCGAAAAACGGCTCATCAAGACTCTTCAACGACACAGCCTTTACAACCTTCCTCACACACGTTATTCCTCGACAACGAATGCTTCGAGGGCTGGATGACCATCAGGATCCAGAAAAGAGTCAAGAAGATCCCGAACCGGAATATCACAGATATAAGAAAACAGCACAGTCTCTGAATAGTCATTGACGAGATCGTCATGCATACGAAAAGGCAAAACCCGACCAGCCGGCGTTCTCAGCGTATATCGGCGGGCTTCCAGCTCCACCAGTTCATATCCGGGGCGCTGCTCATAGGTGTAACACGGAAAGTACAAGGACGCGTAGCCGCGCTGCGCCCAGCGGAATGATTCGCCCGCCTGGTAGATGAACCAGCGCGTCACCAGGTCAAGATCCGGGGAAAAAAACGAAAAGAAAATCCTCTCATTCCGCGAGCTGCCTCCATACGCGAACTGCCCATCCTCAAGCTGAGCCACGTGGTAAATCGGATCCCCATTACTGTAACTGAGACTGACAGAGTTCGGATGAAACACATTACGCATAAAAAGAGCATTACGACATTCCGCCAGCAGCCTCAGCTCCTCGACAAACGGCTCATCAAGACTCATCAACGACACAGCATCTACAACCTTCCTCACACACGTTATTCCTCGACGATAAAGGCTTCCAAAGCCGGGCGACCATCAGGATCCAAAAAAGAGTCAAGAAGATCCCGAACCGGAATATCACAGATATAAGAAAACAGCACAGTCTCTGAATAGTCATTGACGATATCGTCATGCATACGGAAAGGCAGGACCTGGCCAGCTGGCGTCTTAAGAGCGTACGTGTACTTTTCTACCTCCACCAGTTCATATCCGGGCCGCTGCTCATAGGTATAACACGGAAAGTACAAGGACGCACAGTCAGCTCTTACGCGGAACGCCTCGCCTGCTTGGTAAATAAGCCAGCGAGTAGGCAGTTCAAGATCCGGGGAAAAGAACGTAAACTGGATACCCCCGCTTCGGGAGCTTTCCCCGTATGCGAACTGCCCATCCTCAAGCTGAGCCACGTGATAGACAGGGTCCTCGTCGTTGTAACTGAGGCTGACTGAATTCGGATGAAACACATTACGCATGAAAAGAGCGTCCGAACTCTCCGCCAGCGGCCTCAGCTCCTCGAAAAACGGCTCATCAAGACTCTTCAACGACACAGCCTCACACCACCCGCACACACGTTATTCCTCGACAACGAATGCTTCGAGGGCTGGACGCCCGTCGGGGTCCAGGAAAGAGTAAAGGAGATCCTGGACCGGGATGTCACAGATATAGGAGAAAAGCACTGTGTCTGAATAGTCGTTGATAAGATCGTCATCCATACGCATTGACAGGACCTGGCCAGCTGGCGTCTTAAGAGTGTACGTGTACTTTTCTACCTCAACCAGTTCGTATCCGGGCCGCTGCTCGTAGGTGTGACACGGAAAGTACAAGGACGCGTAGTCAGCTCTTACGCGGAACGCCTCGCCTGCCTGGTAGATGAACCAACGTGTCACCAGGTCAAGATCCGGGGAAAAAAAAGTGAAGAAAATCTTCTCGTTTCGCGAGCTTTCTCCGTATGCGAACTGCCCATCCTCAAGCTGAGCCACGTGATAGACCGGATCCCCGTTGTTGAAACTGAGGCTGACTGAATTCGGATGAAACACATTACGCATGAAAAGAGCGTCCGAACTCTCCGCCAGCGGCCTCAGCTCTTCGAAGAACGGCTCATCAAGACTCATCAACGACACAGCCTCACACCACCCTCACACCCGCTATTCCTCGACAACGAATGCTTCGAGGGCTGGATGACCATCAGGATCCAGAAAAGAGTCAAGAAGATCCCGGACCGGAATATCACAGATATAAGAAAACAGCACAGTCTCTGAATAGTCATTGACGATATAGTCATGCATACGGAAAGGCAGGACCTGGCCAGCTGGCGTCTTAAGAGCGTACGTGTACTTTTCTACCTCAACCAGTTCATATCCGGGCCGCTGCTCGTAGGTGTAACACGGAAAGTACAAGGACGCGTAGCCGCGCTGCGCCCAGCGGAATGATTCGCCCGCCTGATAAATGAACCAGCGTGTCACCAGGTCAAGATCCGGGGAAAAAAACGTAAATTGAATATCCCCGTTTCGCGAGCTCCCTCCATATGCGAACTGCCCATCCTCAAGCTGAGCCAAGTGGTAAATCGGATCACCAGCATGACTGATACTGATCGAACGAGGATGGTGAATATTGCGCATAAAAAGAGCATTACGACATTCCGCCAGCAGCCTCAGCTCCTCGAAAAACGGCTCGTCAAGACTCGTGAGTGGCATCATTTCAAAATCCCTAGTGTGATCATTTGTTTGACCGTTAGTTCTATGCCCTTTGGGTCGAAGACTTGTATCTGTGTTCCGCCGCCAGAATAGCCGAACCCGGGTGCAACCTTACTCACTTCAAACGTACAGCCCTCAGGCAAACTGGATACCGTATAGGAGTAGTGAGGCTCTGCGAGCGATTTGTGTGGTAGTGCGCGACTTTCAAATGAGACAGGCACACCGCCAGGCGCCACAGCCAGCCATCTTCCTCTTGGTTCGCCGATGCGGTCAACGCTGGTGCCGTATGCGGCTGTGAATTCATCGAGTCCCATGCGTACCTTAGTGCCCGGCACATACGGTGGATCAGGATACAGCTCATCGCCTGTTACTGGATCAACAAACTCGTGTGTCCACTCATTTTCAGTGTACGGAGTGTGGTCAGGTCTCCTGCCCCACTCAGCATCCGTATCTTTCAGGAGCGGATCCGAATGCTCCAAGTCTATGTTGTATTGGTCAAACTCCTGTTTGGTTCGCGGGAGTTCACTCGCACGGGTGTGCGGTTCAGGGACGGGCGGACCCGTGGTGGGATGCGCGCCCTTCGGTGAGTGCACCGAAGACACGTCCAGGCCTTTTGTATTCACTGGGGCGTCTGCGCCTTTGCGGAGGAGCCTGTTGAGGGTGTCAGAGAACTTCCTGAACAACTCGGTGAGCTTGCCGAGCAGCCCCTTGAGATTCCTGACTGAATCAATGACCTTGTGAACAGTTGTGCTGATCCTGGATGTCATCGTGGCAACACTGGTGGATATTTGCGCCGCGATAGCGGGAATACCCAGCCCAGCGGTGGCAACCGCTTCGATAATGGCGGATGCGAACTTGCCGATGATTTCAGATAGAGCATCACGCACCAGGTCGTGAACAATCTGAACAAGCGTGGCAGCGACGTTAAGAGCCTGCCCCATCGCGCTGGCCCACTTGCCTGCCTGCTCAATCAGCTTACCCAGGTCGGCTTCCAAGACGGTGATCGCGCTGATGGTTTGCCCGCTCATAGATGACAGGTCAGAGCGCGTATACCCGGCCAACTGCTGGGAGCACGCGGACAGCTGAGTGTTAATGTTGCCCCACGTCTGAGCATAGGCCGCAACCTGATCCGCATCACCAGTGAACTCATCGAGCCACTGATCCAAAGGGTGAACATGCTCAAGCACCCATCCGGCACCCATCGCGATCAGCGAACCGATCGGGTCAGCGATAAAACTGGCCGCATCACCTACAGCAGCGAACGCAGCCATACCGCCACTGACCCAGCTGCCTGAATTGAACGCGCCAACCAGCTGCTCGCCGTCTTCAAGAAGAAACGTGCCGGCAAGCGGGCTGGTCGAGTCCTGACGCTGCGCCACCAAAGGATTAGCCACGCCGACCTCGCTTCCCCCACACGCTCACCTCATTGTTGAAGGAGCGTGCCAGCTCGTCTTCGTGAGCAGTAAAATCCTCCACAGCAATACCCAGCTGACTGCACAGCCGGTCCAACGCGCTCGACGCGCTTGACAGCGCGTCACGCGCCTGACCTTCCACCAGCGACAGGGGCGGGACCAAAAAAGGCGAACACAACACGCCGAACGCGCCATCACCCACACCGACCTGAACGGACGCATCACGGGCCATCTGAATTCCCTGCCCCACGTGAGCGACATGACACCGGTGCTCATCAAGCTGGTCAGTGTTAATACGCAGATCGCCCGTCATTGGTCCGCAAGCTTTCGCACGGTCGGCGAATCAGCACCGAAGATCTCTGAGGCCACAGCAACCATCTGGGTGCGCACATCGCTCAACGCTGCCCTGTACGCCTCCATCACGCTGGACGTCAACTGGCTTTTCGACAAGGTCGACACCTGGGCGGCGAACTCAATCCTGTCAAGATGACCACTGTGATCCACATGCACCGTGACAATACGATCACGGCTCGAACCACTCCCACACGTATCCTCAGCCCGGCGCTGAAAACTCACCGCCGCTTGGGCATGACGCTCAGCGCCCGCCACCTGACAGTCAACCGCATCATGCGCCCCATCAAATTCATCCACACAACGTAATATAAGGGTTGGAGTATCCCGTGTCTATACTCGGCGTCCACTTCATCCGCGCGAATGAGGCCCCGCCAGTTCCGCGACCGCGAAACAGTGCAGAGCTATCGGGTATTACGCGGTAACGGGTCCCCGGTTTTGTAAAAACTGCTGGCAGAGGAAAGCGGAGGAAAGTTAAGGAACGTGTGGGCAATGCGTTTTGATGCGTATTGAGAAAGCATCCTCGTACAGGGCGGCGACGGTGTCGGCCCCCTTGTCCCATGTCAGCTGCGTCGGCTGAGATGCAGCTGCATGCTGCAGTCCAGCCAACTTGTGTGGCTGGACTGCCAGGTCGAACAGTGCGCGTGCGATATCACCATCGCTCCCAGCCATCACGCCATCCACACCGTCGGTGCAAAAGTCAGCGATTCCGTTTCCGCTGCGGTAAATAACCGGCAGGCCGCTGGCGTGAGCTTCCAACGCCGCAATGCCAAACGCTTCGTGGATAACAGGGGAGACGAACACGTCAGCCTCGCGGTACGCATCGGCCAGCTCGTGAGCGGTTTTGCGTCCGCACCAGTGAATAAAACCGGAACCTACCGTGCATCGTTCCAGGGATGAGCGCATCGGCCCGTCACCATACACGTTCAGCTCAATGTCAGCTCCACGACTGCGAGCAGCCCGCACGCATTCGACCAGCTGCGTGATGCGTTTGCGTGGTGCCAACCGCGTGGCTGTGACTGCGCGCAGAGGAGCGGATGGGGAGGTTCGCGATGCCTGGAATTCGCGTGTACTGTTCCACGGGTCAGTGTCGATGAAATTCGGCAGAACCCGCACCGATACAGGCCCGCGCGCGCAGCGTTCAACGGCCCGAGCTGCGCTGCTCGACACGGCGCTCAGAACAATGCCGGCACGCTGCCAGTCATCCAGCGGATTCGCCCACCCGTACCACAGGCGCTGATCGTCAAGCATGCAGTGCCACGTCACCACGCAGGCGATCTCATGGCGCGCGCAGATATTCGTTGCCATCCGCGCGAAAGGCGAAACCACGCCGGTGTGGATGTGTACCACGTCGAAAGTAGGAAGAGCGCGCGTGAGAGTCGCCCTCGCCAATGGGTTAATGGGAATGTCCCACGGTAGGCGCATCGTGAGGCGGCGAACGCGTACCCCGTCCTCAACTGACGTGTGATCGCCGCGTTCAGATCCAAGTGGTGTGGCAGTGATGACGGTGACGTCGTGCCCGGCAGCAGTGAGCGCTCGAGCCAAGCCCGCCACCTGCGTTTCGATCCCGCCCAGTCGCGGTGGGTAGCAGTCAGAAACGAGGGCGACTTTCACAGCGCCCTACAGTTCCATTTCCTCAACTGAACGCAGGTACTCGGACAGGCGGTTGGCAGCAGCAACCACTGACGGACCGTGCTGACGACCAGGCTGGCGTCCCATGCGTTCAATCGGGCCGGACACGGAGATCGCGGCGAGCACGCGCCCAGATGGTCCACGCACCGGAGCGGACACCGACGCGACGCCGGCTTCGCGCTCACCTACAGATTGTGCCCACCCGCGGCGACGCACCTGTGCCAGCATCGTCGCGCTGAAGGAGGCGTTGTACAGGCCGCGGTGCATGCGGTCCGGCTCTTCCCAGGCCAACAGAACGTGGGCGGCGGATCCGGCTTTCATGGACAGTGTTGCGCCGACAGGAATGGAATCGCGCAGACCCATCGGCGGTTCGCTCGCTGCCACACACACGCGTGATTCGCCCTGGCGGCGATACAGCTGCGTGGATTCTTTGGTGTGATCGCGCAGTGCAATCAAAACGGGCATAGCGGCTGACAGCAGACGATCCTCGCCCGCTTGTGAGGCCAGTTCTTTCAGGCGCGGCCCCAGGACGAATCGACCCTGCATGTCGCGGGCCACGATACGGTGAAATTCGAGAGCTACAGCCAGGCGGTGGGCAGTGGGCCGCGCCAGGCCAGTGGCGGCGACGAGATGGGCAAGAGTGGCAGGGCCTGCCTCGAGTGTGTCAAGAACCAGCGTCGCCTTGTCGAGAACCCCGACGCCTGATGAAGATGCGTCGTCCATATAGTGATCCTCTCATCTCAAGTCCTGAGATTCAAAATCTGCAGACACGTGTTGTGTCTAACCATAGACACTGTCGACGTATTTATGCACCCAGTTCGACGGCGGTGCTGAAAATTCGCTGAATCAGAGGGAACTGACGGTGATGACACGCGTGAAGGAGGAATCATGAGCGGCACATTGGCTGAAAAAGTGTGGGCAGACCATGTTGTGACGAAAGGCGAGAACGGTGCCCCGGACCTTCTTTACATCGACCTGCAGCTGTGCCACGAAGTCACCAGCCCTCAGGCATTCGAAGGGCTGCGCCTGGCCGGGCGCAAGGTTCGCCACCCTGAATTGACCATCGCGACAGAGGACCACAACACTCCGACAGTCAACATTGACCTGCCGATCGCAGACCTTACCTCGCGCACTCAGATCAACACGCTGCGAGCCAACGCCGAAGAATTCGGCATTCGCCTGCATTCACTGGGAGATTCGGACCAGGGAATCGTGCACGTGGTCGGCCCGCAGCTGGGTCTGACTCAACCGGGTATGACAATCGTGTGCGGCGATTCGCACACGTCCACACACGGTGCATTCGGCGCCCTCGCATTTGGCATCGGAACCTCTGAAGTCGAGCATGTCCTGGCTACCCAGACACTACCGCTGGCCCCTTTCAAGACAATGGCGATCACGATCAACGGCACGCTGTCACCGAGTGTGACAGCCAAGGACATTATCCTCGCGATCATCGCGAAGATCGGCACAGGTGGCGGGCAGGGATACGTCCTCGAATACCGAGGCGAAGCCATTCGCGCACTGTCAATGGAAGGCCGCATGACCATATGCAACATGTCCATTGAGGCCGGTGCGCGCGCCGGAATGATTGCTCCCGACCAGACCACATTCGACTATCTGAAGGGTCGCCCCCACGCGCCCGAGGGTGAGCAATGGGACGAGGCTGTGGAATATTGGTCCACACTGTATTCAGATGACGACGCAGTATTTGACGCCGAAGTGGTGCTGGAAGCTGAAGAGATCGAACCATTCGTCACATGGGGAACGAACCCCGGTCAGGGCGTCCCGCTGTCAGCAAGCGTGCCCGATCCGGAGAACATGGGTGACGCAGCCAGGCGGCATGCAGCTGAACGAGCCCTCGAATACATGGATCTGCGTGCAGGAACACCAATGCGGCAGATCCCCATCGACACTGTTTTCCTGGGATCATGCACCAACGGACGTATTGAAGACCTACGGGCTGCGGCGAAGATTATCAACGGGCGCCACAAAGCTGACGGCCTGCGAATGCTCGTCGTCCCAGGATCAGCGCGCGTGCGACTGCAGGCTGAAGATGAAGGCCTGGACAAGATCTTCAAGGACTTTGGAGCCGAGTGGCGAAACGCCGGATGCTCGATGTGCCTGGGGATGAATCCCGATCAACTGTCGGTTGGTGAACGCTCCGCCTCCACATCGAACCGCAATTTTGAAGGACGCCAGGGCAAAGGTGGACGCACCCACCTCGTCTCGCCACTGGTGGCAGCGGCGACTGCCGTGCGCGGAACACTGTCCAGCCCGGACGATCTGGAACCGCAGGCCTGACCGGAACGACGCGCGCACCGCCCTTACGCGCAGCGCACGAGCCCCGGGCAGATGGCAGCCTACGTACCGGACCAGCAATCGTAGAAAAACACTTGTGGAAGAAGAGTGAGATGGAAAAATTCACCACCGTCAGTGGCGTGGGCGTGCCGCTCGAACGATCGAATGTTGACACCGACCAGATTATTCCGGCCGTCTACCTCAAGCGCGTTGCCCGCACGGGCTTCGAGGACGCATTGTTCTCAGCGTGGCGCTCAGACCCGAACTTCGTGTTGAACAACCCGGCCTACGAACACGGGACGATCCTGGTGGCAGGCCCTGATTTTGGCACCGGCTCTTCGCGTGAGCATGCGGTGTGGGCGCTCAAAGATTACGGGTTCCGAGTCGTTCTGGCCCCCTCGTTCGCGGACATCTTCAGAGGAAACGCGGGCAAACAGGGATTGCTGGCCGGGCAGATCAGCGAAGGCGACTGCCAGCAACTGTGGAAGCTTCTACGCAACGAACCAGGCGTCATGATGACCGTGTCACTGGAGAACCGCACCGTGACATGCGGCTCGTTCACCTGCACGTTCGACATCGACGATTACACGGCGTGGCGTCTGCAAGAAGGCCTGGACGACATTTCATTGACGTTGCGCAACGAAGATGCCATCAAAGCGTACGAGGCGCGCCGCCCCTCTTTCAAGCCGCGCACCCTGCCGGTGCGGACCCTGCCGAAGGAAACAGTCGTGTCGGCTCGCCCCAGCGACGAGCAGGAGCAGTGAGAGATTCCTAGCAGTGCGCTCCCTGAGACTCCGTTGCGCACTCGACTGTCATAGAGTGAGACAATACGGATTCTTCCACGAGGAGCTTCAGATGACGTCGATACTTGAAGTTGAAGGGGGACACCCGCTCACGGGCAGCATTACCGTGCGAGGGGCAAAGAACTTTGTTCCTAAGGCCATGGTTGCAGCCCTCCTTGCGACCACGCCCTCTGAGCTGTACAACGTTCCGCTGATCCGTGACGTGGATGTGGTGTCGAATCTTATGCGCCTGCATGGCGCGCACGTCGACTTCGACCAGGACCGCGGCGTCATGAGAATTGACCCCTCGAACGTTGAAGTGGCTCAACGCTCTGACATCGATGCTCTGGGCGGATCCTCACGCATCCCGATCCTGTTTTGCGGCCCGCTGCTGCACCGCATGGGTGAAGCGTTCATCCCACAGCTGGGAGGATGCAACATTGGGGGACGCCCCATCGATTTTCACCTGCAGATCCTGCGCCAGTTCGGTGCGATTGTCGACAAACGATCCGACGGCATCCATATGTCACGGCCAGCCGAAGGGCTGCGCGGAACAGTCGTGGACCTGCCGTTCCCATCAGTGGGAGCCACCGAGCAGACACTGCTGACCGCGGTTCGTGCTGAAGGCGTCACGATCCTGCGCGGCGCGGCCGTTGAACCGGAAATCATGGATCTGATCAACGTGCTGCAGAAAATGGGCGCGATCATCTCACCGGATACCGACCGTTCCATCCGTATTGAAGGTGTCAAGGAACTGGTTGGATATCGGCACACCTCGCTGCCCGACCGCATTGAAGCAGCATCGTGGGGCGCGGCAGCACTGGCAACCGGCGGCGATGTGTACGTCCAGGGTGCGCGCCAACCCGACATGCTCACATTCCTCAACACCTTCAGGAAGGTCGGCGGCGCCTTCGACATCGAGAAGGAGGGTATCCGCTTCTATCATCCTGGTGGTTCTCTGCATTCGATCGCGCTGGAAACGGCTGTCCATCCCGGGTTCATGACGGACTGGCAACAGCCACTGGTTGTCGCCCTGACGCAGGCCGACGGGCTGTCCATCGTCCATGAGACGGTGTACGAAAACCGCTTCGGGTTCACTCAGGCGCTGCGCCAGATGAAGGCGAATATTCAGGTGTATCGAGAGTGCCTGGGTGGGACTCCCTGCCGTTTTGGTCAGCGTAACTTCTACCATTCCGCAGTGATTTCGGGACCGACGCCGCTGCAGGCAGCTGACATCACCGTACCTGACCTGCGTGGCGGTTTCTCCCACCTCATCGCAGCATTGGCTGCGACGGGAACGTCCCACGTGGCCGGCATCGACGTGATCTCGCGCGGATATGAGCATTTCCTGACCAAACTGCGCCAGCTGGACGCCCGCGTCCAGTACGTTGACGACTGAAGCGACTCCTCGGCAGTGCCCAAGAACCAAGCGGCACCGACAGCTCGGATTGAAGACGCCTTATTGACCGACCCCTGTGATTAAGCTGGTGAACTGTGAGCAGAATTCAAGGCCTGTACAAGAATGCGGTGGCGGCGGTTTCACCGATCATGCACACGTGGATCAACTTTGACGTCACGGGGGAAGAAAATCTGCCCGAATCAGGCGGCTTCCTGGTGACCCCGAACCATATTTCGAACACCGACCCGGTGTGCGTGGCGTTTGTCCTGGGTGAGCTGGGAATTCCAACCCGCTTCATGGCCAAGAACGAGCTGTTCAAGGTGCCGGTGCTGGGCGCTGTTATGAAGAAACTTGGCATGGTGCCGGTGCTGCGTAATTCCTCGCATTCTGTGGACTCGCTGGCAGGGGCCCGTAAGGCGCTCGACGCGGGTCAGTGCGTTGGCATCTATATTGAAGGCACTCTTACACGTGACCCGCAGTACTGGCCGATGCGTGGCAAGACGGGTGCTGCTCGCCTTGCCCTGGATACTCGCTGCCCGGTCATCCCGATTGCACAGTGGGGGCCACAGGCGATCCTGGAGCGTTACTCGAAGGCGCTGGACATTCGTCCCGGGCGCAAAGTGCGCATGATAATCATGGAACCGGTCGACCTTTCCGATCTGTATTCCGATCAGGGATCGCAGGACCGCGAAGCGGTGGTGGAAGCGACTGAGCGCATCCAGAAGGCCATCACTCGTGGCGTAGAGGAATTGCGCGGAGAGAAGGCTCCTGAACAGCCGTGGGATCCTGACAAGATGCAGGGGCCAGCCAAGAAGACGCTGGGACGGTTCGGGCACTGGCGCAGGGGCGTCCAGGGACGCTGATTTCATTGCAATGCGGCGCCTGCGCCCCGTGTACTCATATCGACGAGGATGACTCTTCCGCCCGCTGCCCGCTGACCACCTGAGCGACGAGGCGGCTCATTTGCGTATGTCGATCACCACGCGCATCGGGTCTTCAAGAATTCCAATCTGATAGACGCGCTGTTGATCCATACCGATCACAACATGCGTGCGCCCTTCAAATGTGCCGTCCTCAATGATCGACAGCGGCCCGATATTGAGCAGAGGAGGCCCCGAGTAATACACGTTCTGATCTTCTTCCTCCAGCGGCATGGCAGTGCCCTCGATGCCCACATCCAGGAAGGTTGCGCCGCGGATCTTCAGCGGCAATCCGCGTCCTTGCTCAAGAGGCTGAGCCGCACGGTCAACGTACCAGCCAGGTAGGCCCTCACCTGAAAATTCGATGACGAAACGGTAGAAGTTCTCATGTTCTCCCACTCGCATGTCATGGAAGATGAGCTGGCTGCCTTCAACAGGAGCGGATTCCTGATGAGTGGGACCGTCAATCCATTGATCGACGTTCACTGGCAACGTTGCATCTTTTTCGTCTGAGAGGTTCGCTTCCGGCTCATTGGGTGTCGCGGATGAATCCGTGTCGCTGCCGGAGTCGGAAACATCCGATTCATCCGGTGTCTGCGGCGTGTCGGGTGTGCTTTGCTGAGAATGCTCGCTGGCACCGGATGCAGAGGCACCCTCGTCAGGAGTTGATGAACAACCGGCGACAAGGAGGCTGGCTGCGGCAATCCCTGCTGCGACAGCAGGCAGAAAAGCACTGTCACGTTTTGATCCCTCGTCGTGCGGTCCGGGCAGCACCATGATCACAATCTCCTTACAGGGCGTCGCTTATGCGCACTCGTGCGCATGTGGCAGTACCCAAAAGCTTATCTCCCATTTTTCGTACTTGTGGCTCAACCGCGATCTGAGTGCCCGCGCAGTAGAGTTGATGTATGACATCTCACGCAACGACCGGCTACGACGCTCACTCCCACACGCCTCCGGCGGACAGCTCCGAGGAACGGGCAGGCGCATCTGAACAGCGCTTCACCCACGCCAGCGTGCTGGGCACCGGAGCATGGGGAACAACCTTCGCGCACATCCTGAGCCAGGCCGGCCTCACCGTGTCGATGTGGGGTAGGAACGAGGGCGTCGTCGACTTCATCAACTCTCATGAAAACTCAACCTACCTGCCTGGTGTCACACTGTCCGATGCGATTAACGCGACGACCGACATCCGGCAGTGCATTCAGGACTCGAACCTGTTATGCATCGCCGTGCCCGTGGGGGCGGTGCGCGCCACTTTGGAACAGGCCACACCCGCACTGGACCCCGATGCCACATTGCTGTCCCTGGCCAAGGGTCTTGAACTGGACACGCTGCACACAGTCCATTCAGTGATCTGCGAGGCAACCGGCTTCGCACCGACCAGCGTGGCCGTCATGTCCGGTCCGAACCTGTCGCGCGAAATTGCCGACCGTCAGCCGACGGCAACGGTCGTGGCATGTGAGGACATCGAGCGCGCCACGATGATCGCACGCACCTGCCACACGTCAACATTCCGCCCCTACGTGAGCGGCGACGTACTTGGATGCGAAATCGCCGGTGCTGTCAAGAACGTCATCGCCGTTGCCATTGGAGCCGCCGAGGGAATGGGCCTGGGAATCAACACGCGTGCCACACTGATCACCCGCGGCCTTGCTGAAATGACCCGTCTGGGTACGACACTGGGAGCCAGTGCCGACACCTTCGCCGGTCTTGCCGGTATCGGTGACCTTGTGGCGACCTGCTCATCGAAACTGTCGCGTAACTACTCGCTGGGTGTGCGCATGGGCCGCGGAGCTTCCCTGGACGAAGCGCTCGAACTGTCTCCCGGTGTGGTGGAAGGTGTGCGCTCCGCACTTCCGATCCTGCAGCTGGCTCGCGCTCACGATGTGGATATGCCGATCACGGAGAGCGTGGTGCGCGTGGTCCATGACGGTGACTCCATTGAGCACATGGGTCAGATGCTCATGTCGCGCCCTCAGAAGATGGACGGGTGGCGCATCGAACTGCTGTGAACCGAGGCATCAGGGGGCGCCCTCGTCAATAAACGCGGCGGACGGCGGTAGGCTTAACGCCATGATGACTCAAGCCCGACCCCGTGTCCTCATGGTTTTTGGAGGACAATCAAGCGAACACGAGATTTCGTGCGCCACTGCCGCAGGGATCCTTTCAGCGATCGACCGCGACGTGTGGGACATTGTGCCGGTGGGCATTACGAAGGATGGCCAGTGGGTGCGCGTCAGTGACAACCCTGATGACCTTGAATTCCACGACGGGCATGGGCACGAAGTCACCGCGACGGGCGCACACGTGGTGTGGGGGCCGCACGGACACCTCTTTGAACTGTCAGACAGTGACGAGGGTGGCCAGGGCCTGCGGACGGCACGCGATCTGGGAGCAATCGACGTTGTGTTCCCGCTGCTGCATGGCCCCTACGGTGAGGACGGCACAATCCAGGGGCTCCTGGAGATGGTTGGCGTGCGCTACGTGGGATGCGGTGTGGCAGCTTCTGCGGTGTGCATGGATAAGCACCTGACTAAGACAGTGCTCAGCCAGGCTGGCGTAGACGTAGGGCGCTGGGAGTTGGTGACGGCTGAGCAGTGGTCGCATCACAAGGACGATGCGCACGAGCGGATCCGTGCCCTCGGATTGCCTCTGTTTGTCAAGCCATGTCGCGCTGGATCCTCCATCGGTATCACGCGTGTGGACCAGTGGGAGCAGCTGGACCAGGCGATCGAAGAAGCACACGCACACGATCCGCGCGTCATCGTCGAATCAATGTTGCAGGGGCGCGAAGTTGAATGCGCCGTCTTGGCCACCCGCGCTGAGACAGGGGAGCGGGCTCCGGCTCGTGCCGCAGTTCTGGGTGAGATTATCGTGCCTGACGGCGAGTTTTACGATTTCAACTCCAAGTACGTGGACGCGGAAGCTGCCACGCTCAAGTGTCCTGCAGATTTAAAGAAGGCAGACGCCGACCGGATCCGTGATGTTGCGATCCAGGCGTTTGCCGCGGTGGGTGGTGAAGGACTCTCACGCGTTGACTTCTTCTTCAACGACTCAACCGGCGCCATTACCGTGAACGAAATCAACACCATGCCGGGGTTCACTCCCATTTCGCTGTACCCGCGCATGTGGGAGAGCTCCGGAGTGGATTACGGTCAGCTGCTCGATACTTTGCTGCGCGAAGCACTTGCACGCCCGCTTGGGCTTCGCTGAGATCCGATCGGGGTAATGTGGAGTCATGTCGAAACCGAAGGTAACGCTCGTAACGTCAGCGGAAATGCCTGACCTGTACACCAATGATGTCGGACTTCTTGATGCACTGGTCGAGCGAGGTACCGATCCGCACATTGCAGTGTGGAACGACCCGAACGTAAACTGGGATGATGCCGGTGTCAGCGTCGTCCGCTCAGTGTCGGACTACGCCACTGACCGTGATGCCTTCATCCAGTGGAGCCGCTCGGTTCCACGTTTACTCAACCACCCCGATGTGCTGGAGTGGAACTCGGATAAGCACTACATGATTGAGTTGGAGAAGCGTGGCCTTCCGGTGATTCCCACGATGTGGTTGGAGCCGGAACAGAACCTGTCGAAGCATCAGGTGCATGCACGTTTTCCCGCCTCGGGTGACTTCGTCGTGAAGCCGGCTGTGTCCTCGGGTGTGCGCGATGTGGGTCGGTACTCCGCCAACGACACGAAGCAGCGTCAGGCCGCGATCATGCACGCGATGACGATGCTGTCGGAGGGCCGTTCGGTCATGGTGCAGCGCTACCTGGAGGACATCGATATTCACGGTGAGATCTCGCTTCTGTTCTTCAACGGCCTGGTTTCGCACTCGGTTGAAAAAACCGCAATGCTGTCCCCGGACACCATGTCGGCACCTGTGTTCCGTGAATCAGTGGTCGAGGCGCGTGACGCGAGTGCCGAGCAGTGGCAGTGGGGCGAGTTGATCCGCTCCATCCTGCATTCCTATGTGCGTGATCGGATGGGCCGCGACGAGCTGTTCCTGTATAACCGGGTTGATCTTGTCCCCGACGGGCAGGGCTCGTTCAGGGTGATGGAAGTGTCACTGGTGGATGCGGACCTGTATCTTGCCTCGTCACCTGCCGCCATGAACAACTTTGCTGACGCTATTGCGATGCGCGCGTTTTGGTGAGCATTGTGGTGCTGCGGGCAGGTGCGCTCGCAAGATCCTGTGAGGGCGGCCGGCGTGAGCGTTGACGTCAGCTTTGATGAGTTTGAACAGATGGTGGCGCGTGCAGTCGATGAGATCCCCGAAAGACTGTGGCGAGCAATCGACAATGTTGCATTCATTGTCGAGGACGACCCACCCGAAGATTCACTGCACCTGTTGGGTTTGTATGATGGCGTGCCTCTGACTGAGCGCAGCGACTACGCCGGGATGCTGCCGGATCGTATCTTCATATTTCGTCGCCCCACCCTGGCCGTGTGCGACACGCTCGAAGAAGTCGAGGACGAGGTACGAACAACGGTCATCCACGAGGTCGCTCACTATTTCGGTGTTGACGACGAAGAGCTCGACCAGTGGGGGTGGGGCTAAGCAACCCGCTTTGGCCTATTTATTGGGGACCAGCAGGCGAGCCTCAGGACCGGGTTCGTCGATGACGATGTGCCCATCAAAGACCCTGAAATCTTCCCCGGGAATTTCGTGCTGAGTCTTTCCGTCGGGGGTGACGATGAAGTACCCGTCATCAGTTCTCATCACAACGAATCTTCCGTCGGCTGCCACGGCTTTGACTTCGCCCATATCGTCGAAGTTAAAGCCAGTGGTGGCGAACAGGCTATCGCGGTCGTGCCTGATCGTCACGACGTTTCCCTTGGCGTCGACGCTGGCAGGGCCATCTTCCCGATGGGCAAACATCGCCGAGGACGGAACCAGAGAATGACTGACCACGCTATCGGCAAGCTCTTCACTGAATCCCTTGAAGGTACCCTTTTCTGTGCCGTCGTAGGCGTAAATTGTATGTTCGGCTTCCTCGTCATCTGCTGAGGAGTCGTAGACGATGTATCCGTCGCTGAACGTCTGAACCCAGCTTTCTTTGCCGCCCACGGGGTCCATTGTGGGTTCGCCTGTTTCGAGGTCGTATGCCGTGATCTGCTTTTCGCCGTTATCGCACACCAGAACCTCTTCAGCAATTGTGCAGTCGGCTCCGTGAGCGTCGACGGACCACTTGGTGCCGCTGCCGTCCAGTGCCACTGCCGCGATCATGTCGCCCGTGAAATTGACGTCGAGGGCAGCATACACCACGTTGTCACGTATGCCGAATGGCTTGATGCTCCTAATGACACCGCCTTTGATTTCGAGCAGTGGTGTCCGCTTGCCTGTCTCACCGTCGAAAAGCTCCGCGTAACCATCATCAGACACTCTGCCGTCAGAGCTATAAAAGCAGATGGTGCTGCCGTTGACGGAATGGTTCGGGGTCTCTGCGCACTGCATGTAGTCTTCAGTGTCGCTCCACATGACTTGTCCATCCGGAATGCTGATGCCTTGGGCTGCAAGGTGATCGTCGGCATTCCAGGCAACGTAATAAGAGGAGTCAGCTGCCACCGCTTGCAAGGTGGTGGCGTCGTTCTTGTTGAACTCTATTTCCTCGAAACCGTTGATGTAAGCGGGGTCAACCCAAGATCCTTCTTCAGCGACGATAGCAATCGGGTCATAGGTGGGGATCTCACCATCGGCAGATGCTGTGCCACCGCCACTGGCATTGTCATCACTCTTAGTAGCACCGCCTCCGCTGGAACACCCGACCAGAAGGCCAAGCGATAACAATGCGCTGAGGGTGATGATTCCTGCGTTCCGGTGACCTGATCGTGCGCGACGTGGGAACGACATCGCTCGTCTCCTTTACATATGCTTAAGAAGCGGTCTTTTTCGCATGATACTAGGCAAAACATGGGTGCTGAGGTGGAAGTGCGGCGATCAGGATCGATGCTGCAGAATTGATGCAGAACTTTCACTAACATGTTCCGAATTGTTTACGGTGATGTTGCGAACGATGGAGCGTGCAGCGGTGAACGCGGGACGTGTTCGATGCCACCGTCGGAGGCGGCGTGAGAATTTTCAGGTCCGGCGTGAACTCTGATAGAGTTAGCATTCGTTGCACCGGTCGGTGCGGCAATGGTGGCTGTAGTTCAGCTGGTAGAGCACCTGGTTGTGGTCCAGGACGTCGCGGGTTCGAGCCCCGTCAGCCACCCCCAGGGAAGCCCCGTAGCCTTGAGGTTGCGGGGTTTTCGCTTGAATACGCGGAGTCTTCACCTGTTGCAAGCGGTGAGCTCGTTTTCGACCTGACGGATCGTGTCCTCAGGAAAAAGGTCGGGTGCCTGTTCGAACAGGATGCGTGCAGACATGTGCGCTGACGCCGGATGTGCTTCCACGAATGCCAAAAGCTCAGGTGCCAGTTTCTGCAGGATCGCGCGTGCCTGAGGAACTGCCAGGAGGCGATCGACTCGCATGTCGATCCCCACTCGGCGCGTATCTGTATAGGACTTCCACGTCATCGCAGCACCCTCGAGCGGGAAGGGGGAGAAAATGCGCCGCAGGAATGTAACGGAAGCTTGGAACCACTGCGCAACCGCCTGATCTGTGCTTCCCGCTTGCCCGTTAGCCGTGTGAGCCTTCGCCAGGCTGAGGCCGTGAGCACCCAGAAGGTACATGTGCGCCTCCACGGGCACGTTGTGCGCCATCAGCGCGCTGACCAGATCAGTCGTATTGGAAGCGGGAACCAGGCCGTCGCTTTGAGTGGTGAACACGAATGTGGGAGGAGTGGATTCGTCAACTGAATCGACCACATCGAGGATCTCCTTACCCATCAAAGGGCCGAACTCGGCTCGCGTGACGGGGTAACCAAGGACGAGGGCGTCCGGCCGGTCACCACGCGTCGTTGCGATGGATGCCGCCAGGTGGCCACCCGCCGAAAAGCCAACTGCAGCTATCTGATGAGGGTCGCTGCCGTACTTGCGTGCGTGTCGACGCACCCATTGCATGCATTCCTGCCCATCGTTAAAAGACTGCTCCCACGGTGCGTCCTGACCCACTGCGTAGCGGGCGACGAATGCGTTGAATCCTTCAGCTGCGTAGGCGAGCGCTACTGGCTCTGCTTCCCGGTCCGAGCAGAACTGGTAACCGCCGCCAGGGAAAATCAGGACTGCAGGGCGAAGACCTGTGGACAGCTCCTCGCTTGCGGACAGAGAATAGCCGGTAATTGTGGCACTGGGAGTGATTGCTTGAGTAAAGACATCCATGGTGGTTTCGCATCCTTGGGGTACAACGTGTGAACTGATCATACGCCGACTTTGTTGCAGCCAGTCGAGTCATTGGAATGCTCTGTGTGTTAGAGCAGTCCAGATGAGGGTCATCTGTGTATTGAATGAGATAGCTGAAGCGACAGGTGTGCCGGTTGTTTTCACCGAAAACACTTGTATTGTCTAGAGTCTGTATGATAGTGTGATGTGAGACATGATCCACCTCAGTGTCGTGACGGTAGAGCCAGTGCAACCGGACAGGATCGACGATGACTTTTTCAATGTCCCCTGAAGAAATGAAACAGCTGTCGAACGATCTGAACCAGCTGTTTTCGGCGTTCTCCACTGTCAAGACGCCAGCTCACCCTGGGGTCGGGGTGCTTGGTCAGCCGGAGCTGAGCGATGCATACGAAGCATTTTCCCAAGCCGCACAGACACGTGTTGGGGAAGTCGGGCAATGGTGTAACAAGACATCTGAGGCCGTTGCGACTGCCAGGAAGCAAAGTGAGCAAACGGACGGGCAATGGGCCCGGAGTTTCAGATATGACCCAGAACGTCAACACAAATTCAGGTCGTGATCGCCATGCCGCTCTTTTCTCTTCTTATCGGTGATATTCCGGGAGATGCCGCCGCCATTAACGCAACAGCCTCAGGTGTGGAAACCACCGCACAAGTGATGGAAACGAATACTCAGGAACTGGAAGGAATTCCTGGCCGAATACGTGCATGGGAAGGGGAAGCGCGCGAATCGTTCGACAGCGCGCATCAAGAGATTCGAAAACAGGCGTTGCATGTGGTGGACGGAATCGGCCAGGCAGGCGATGCCCTCGTAGGATATGGAGCCTCGGTTTCAGCGCTTCAACGAAAAGCCGACGAACTCCATCACCAGGCGCTCACAATCGATGCGCAAATTGATGCAGCTCCGCCCCTGGCGAAACTGCCAACGATCGTAGCTGTTGCGCGTCAGGGGAACGGGCTGCTGTCGGCATATCGTTCATTGCTGGATCAGGCGCAGGCTCTTGGTGCTGAATGTGCAGCACTGGTGCGTGAAGCACTGCATCTGGAGCCGGTCAACAGAGACGAATCAGGCAGTTATATCAGTGATCGCACCGCATTATCGGACGAAGAGCTCGAGGATATTCTCAGACAGCTCGATGATATGGGTTCCCTTGAAATGAACCAGAGGGGAATCGGAGACTGCTATTTCCTGTCGGCATTAATAGCTCTTAATGACTCGACAGAAGGGCGTGAGCACCTTCGGAACATGATCAAGCCCCATTACGATGAAAATGGAAAACTCGACGGCTATTTTGTGACGATCTATGATGATCCGCTTCATCCTGACGAAAGTCGGAAACGAACTGAATTCGTTGATGACGTATATGCGAGTGGAGCCCGTGGAAAAGACGGGAAAGCGAATGTGTATTCGCTGTTTGAGTCGGCCTATGGGCAAATGCATCAGGGCGGAACGATGCCTGGCAACAATGGCGGCATCACCGGTGGATGGCCTGGCCCTGCCACGAAGGAACTGTCCGGCGGGGACTATCACGTCATCGATAAGTCGAACGGCTTCCTGTTCTTCAAAGAAGGATATAAGCCCTGGGATCAGATGGAAGTCAGAGATGCGCTTGAAGCTGACAAGCCTGTTACTGCCGAGACAGCAACGACAAGCGGACAATTCCATCCGGACAGGAATACCGCCGTGGTCCATGCCACAGACTCCAGCGGACGGGACATCAACGTCGAACTTGTGGGACAGCACGCCTATCAGGTCAAGAGCGCGACAGCGGATACGGTCACGATTGTGAATCCATGGGGCCACAACTATCTGGAAGGTGGAGGAACAACCCCCACCGGTGAAATCACCATTTCCTGGGAAGACTTCGGAAAGTATTACGGCTCAATCGCGGTTGGAGATGGATATGCGAAGTAGACATGGGGGCACGAGACAGGCCCTCCTGGCATGCGCTTTCGTAGTCGCGATGGGTGCCCTTGCCGGGTGCTCTGATGGAGAAACAGGACAAAGCGAGAGCCCCCATCAACAGTCGCAATCAGACTCAGAGCCAATCACCGGTGGAAATCACGGACAAAACGGGAGCAAGACTATAGTGTGTGACAACGGAATCGAACTGACGATCGGCGAGAATGCGCCGCTGTGGCTGGACAACGCCGGCAATTACACCGCGACGATCACTGCGCCGCAGGTACAGGATCACTTTATGCAGACATATCTGAATGCCGGAAGCGCGCAGGGCGGTATTCAGGTAGTGCTACTGGCTGGAGATTCGGCAACTCTGGAATCCGTGGGGACTTTTACCCTGATCAGAGTGGAACCTACCACGAGCATTGGCGTAGACCCCAATGGCAGTGCCACTTTCTGCTTTGAACCCGACGAAGGGTTCCCCCTGGCTGACACCTTGCGTGAACTGGAACGCGGGCAGTCTGACTAACCCTTACGCACTCGCGTGCCGAGTGCGGTCTCAGCGGCGCCTAGCAGTCTCGAAGCCGTGAAGCCTTGTTGGCGCGGGCGCTTAGGCGGCGGCAGGTGATGCGGTTACGCGGCGTGGCCTGTGGCGGCCTGTCAGTCCATGTCGCGGAGCAAGAACCCACGCCACGACAAAAACAACTGTCAGCGTGACAACAATCGTCGCCCCCGTCGGCAGATCACTGCTCCACGACAGATACACGCCGATCAGCGAACACAGCGCCCCGATGGCAGGGCCAAGAAGCATCATCACGCCCAGGCGATCAGTGAGCAGACGTGCGGTGGCTGCCGGCGTCACTAGCAATGCCAGCACCAGAACATTTCCGATCGTCTGCACCGAAATGACAACCGTCAGCGAAATCACTACAGCCAGCAAGACGTCCACAGCCAGCGTCTGCACTCCGGCTGCGCGAGCACTTTCCCGATCCAGCCCAACCGCCAGGAAACGCTGATGCATCAGCGCAACCACAACCATGATCCCAGCGCTCACACCCAGAACAACGGGAACATCGGATGCAGGTATGCCGGTGATGGAACCGAATAGGAACTGCTGGAGCGAACCGGCGTAGCCAGGCGCCCTCGACATGATGAGCAAACCCAGAGCGAACGCACCGGCAAACAGTACTCCGATGACAGAATCTTCCTTCAAACGCCGATTGCCTGACAACAGAGCGACCAGCACCGCTGTGACGATGCCGGCGATCGCACCTCCCAGTACCAGAGATCCCTGAAGGACGAACGCGATGGCAAGGCCGGGGAACACAGAGTGGGCAACTGCATCACCCATGAACGCCATCCCTCGCAGCACAACGTAGGACCCGACAACACCGCAGACTACGGCGCAGCACACACAGATCAGAAGCGCCCGAGGCAGGAAAGCCAACAGGGGATTGTGCAGATCCTGCCAAAACTCGCTGAGCGTCAGCATGCGTCCTCCAGTCGTTCTGTCGGCAACAGGCGCAGCAGCGGGTTGTCGGAGCGAATGTGGAAGGCCTGCACCCACAACGTCGGATCAGCAAGCTCAGCGGCAGTGCCGTGCGCAATCACCGTGCGATTGAGCAGCAGCAGCTGATCGCACGTATGGAGCGCGGAAGCAATGTCATGCGTACTCATCATGATGGTGCAGCCTTCGCCGGTCAGCCGCTGAAACAGATCAGTCAGGAGTTCCTGGGTGGGCATGTCCAACCCCGTGAACGGCTCATCGAGGAACAGTAACTGCGGATTACCGGCGAGCGCCCGGGCAACCAGGACGCGCTGGCGCTGCCCGCCTGACAACTGTCCGATTGGACGGGAAGCCAGATCCGACAGCTCGACTCGATCCAGGGCGCGCGAGACGCGCTCATGGCGCTCGCGGCGTGCGATGGAATCGAAACGCCGCATCATGCGGAGCGTGCGCGATCCCTCGCCGGGGTGGAGGCGCGCAGCCATATCGACACATTGGCGCACGCTGATGGGGTACTCCCACGCGAATTCATGGCGTTGAGGAACGTACCCGATCATCGGCGCACTCAGATGCGTCCCTCCGGCTTGAACGCTGCCGGAGCTGATCGGCACCAATCCGAGCAGCGCGCGCATCAGTGTGGTCTTGCCGGCACCGTTCGGGCCGATGAGACCGATCAGGCAGCCGGGAGGAACAGTGAAGCAGACATTGTGCAGAACCGAACGGCCCGCCAGTGACACATTCAGGCCCGACACGCTCAGCGCATCGCCTGCCGGTGACCTGTCCGCCGCAGCAGTTGGTACCGTGAGAGTCATGCCTATCGAGTGGTCCTTTCTGAATCCTGCGGATTGACGAGGGATGAGCCTGCGCGCTGCTTCCTGTGCGCCCTGCTCACAAGCCACGCCACGCCCGCACCCATCAGCACGACGGCTGCAATGATGGCGATCCACAGGGGAACGGACGTATTCGAATCAGACACGTCCCGCGGCCCCTTCAGAGCCGACTGGTCCTGTGAGGAAACACCGGGCGGTGTCGATTCGGCAGTGGATGCAGAATTGTCGCCAGCTTGTTCGCCTGCTCCAGACTGGTCGGAAGCATTCTGAGAAACGGCAGGATCTGCAGTTGAGGGCACAGCACTGAGGGCGTCGTGCGGATCAGTCTGACTTCCAACAGCGACACGCATGACAGCCTGAGCCGTCGCGTCAGACGACGCGTTTCCTGCACCGTCGTCAGCTGCCACACGCAGATGAACCAGGTACACGCCCGGCTCAGAAAATACCCAGTTGGCATGGACATGAGTATTGGCTTCCATCCATACCTCACCGGCAGGTGTGCTGCCCGCTGATCCGTCAGCGCCGTTCGCCCCCGAATCCGCCAGCACCCGCGGCGCTCCGAACGTACCGTCCTGCAGGAACAGCCACATGCGGCCCGGCCCCTCGACACGTTCAACCGTCATCGTGGCGCCCGTTCCCATGCGCTTCAGTGCCGCCGAATCCTGCGTGTTCCACCCGACCCAGGGCACATCGACCTGCTGAGTTTGCGGGATCACCCAGGCGCGCTTACCCTGCGCGCCTTCTAGGAAGGCGTAATCGTCTGTATCCGGCACATCCATCATGGACTCATCGCTCACGTGGATGGCAACCGAATCCAGGGTGCGCCACAGTGGTGTGGCAGCCGAATCATCGCGCGCCAGGATCTGCCACGTGCCGTCGATGACGCGCGGACCGATGTCAACGTGTCCGCGCGAAATCACGGTCGGATCAGTGGAAACGGGTTCATCTGCCTTAACCGTCTGATCCAGGGCAGGGTCAGCCTCGTCCATCGGCGCAGACAAGGCGGGCAGGGCCAGGCAGGCAGTGGCGGCGAGGGCCCCCAGGGCGGCACTGGTCAGGCGTGAAATCAGGGATTGTGTCACGGTTACTCTTTCGTTGAATCAGCAGGGCAGAGGCACTCGCGCAGCGAATCTGCATTCGCGCGCATCATGTCGATGTAGGTCGGGGCGCGTGAATCCAGCGTGTCGCCGTACAGAGGGCAGACTTTCACGCCTGATTCCTCTGCAATCGTGCGCAGCGGTGAGCGCCCTCGGGCCAGGTTCGGCTCCAGGAAAACGGCGGGAATCTTCAGGTCACTGAGCGCTGCCTGGAGTGCTTGGCGGTCAGCGAGGGATGGCTCTGTGGCCGGATTGGGAGCCAGGAAGCCCGCCACGTCCAACCCGTACGCGTCGGCAAGATAAGCGAACGCATCAGTAGTGGTGACCAGGTGGCGTCGTTCGGGCGGGATCTGCTCAATCGTCTGGGCCATATAGGTGTCCAGGTCAGCCAGCTCGTTGAGGTAGGCGGCGCTGCGGCGCTGGTAGGTTGCGGCCCCTTCGGGATCAGCGCGCATCAGTTCGTCGCGAATGACCTGCACGTATGCGCGCGCATTCGATACGTCGTGCCACAGGTGCGGGTCGATCTCGCCGTGCACATGCTTGCCGAGGACTGCCTGCGGCAGCAGGTAGATCGGGTCGCCTGGATGGCCGAGGAATCGGAAGCCATCTGCCGGAATTGAGGTCAAAGTGGAAGCCGGCACTGACAGGACGGCGCGATCCAGGTTGATCCGCTCCAGGCTTGAATCCCCGCCCGCGTGTGAATCAGCCATGAGGGTCACGTCACCGTGTTCCAGATCCACGGTCACATCCGCATGGCCAGAATCGACGACGGTGCGCCTTTCGCGCGCGGCGATTTCACCGGGGTCAATGCCCACAGCCACGACCAGCGTCCCACTGCGCAGGTTGCTGTCAGGCAGGCCGCGCCCGGGGCGGATGGTCGCTCCCAGCGTGAGGCGGTAGATCCCTGGCTTTGTGAAACCCCAGCTCATGTGCTGGTGCGCCTGGGCGGGGAGGCGCATCTGATCATTTGAGCATGCATGTGTCTGTGAAGTCTCTGTCTGCCCGCCCGCAGTAAAGGCGATGCTGGGCGCACCGAACGTGGTGGTCAGCCACGCGCTCGCCACCGATCCTTCGGGTAGGTCTGCGCCGGTGCAATACAGGGATATTTCCGATGCTCGATCCGCTCCGTATTTCTCCCCGCTGCCGCTTACCCGCATGCCGAGCCACACCGTATCCAGTGCGCGATCTTCGACCAGCGGGCGTACTTTCGCACCGTATGCCGCGGCAACTTCCGCGATGGACACCGAGCGTGCCTGGGAGGGCAGGTTGGCGTCGAGCGCGCGGATTATGGCATGTTCTTCGAGCAGCAGGTAATTCGAAAATGCCACGTCAGCGTAGGCGACGTCGCGGATGTCGCGCAGTGAGGGCTCATAGGTATGCGGATCTGCCCCATCGGGCACCAGTGCATTAACCGACACGCGCTCACCGCCGACCTGACGCACCAGGTCAGCCAGGATTCCTGTGGTTGTCACGACTTTGAGCGCGCCGGTTTGATCGGCACCTGCTTGCGCGCGTCCGATGCCGCTGCACGCGCTTATCGTGGCGACAGATGCCACAGTGACGAGGGTGACTACCGTGCGTGTCAGCAGTGCGCGCCCTGTGATGCGAAAGGTGTGTGCTGCAGCATGCAGGTGGGCTGGCCACCCTCGTCGTAATGTGTGGAACATGGCGATCAGCGGCATCTAGCGATCGCAGCGTGTGCGACGAGCAGCGTGGTGCATGCCCAGACCAGCCAGGCCCGCGATGAGCACAAGGCCGGCAAGAACCAGAAAGCTGTTGGCGCCGGTTGACGCTAGACTGGTGGCGTTTTCCGGCAACTCACATGCTTTTCCGGAGGGGGTGCGGCCCACGACTTCTGTGACGACGTGCTGGCCGTTCTCATCCACATGGACGCCTGAGGCTGCGAAAGCTGCGGCATTGGTGGGGGTGAGTGTCTGGCTGATGGTCACGGAGTAATGGCCAGGAGCTGTGAAGACCCAGTTCGGATGCGCGTGAGTGTTGGCTGGCAGTGTGAAGGAATCACCGGGAGCGGTGAAGATTTTTTCGCCTACTCCGCCGCCAAGTCCTCCGGAGAAGAAGACGCCCAGACGGCCAGGACCTTGCACATCCTCGAGTGCCCATCGCACCTGACCGGTTGTGGCGCCTGACAGTTCGGGGCGCTGTGAGTTCATGCCGAGCCACGGCACACCGCGTTGCTGTGTGGAGCCGATCATCCACACGGGCTTTCCTGCGGTGGTGAGGAATGACAATGCTGAGGGTGCTTTGAGATATGCGGCGCCTCCCACGGCAAACGTCAGGCTTGACGGATTGACCCACGATGCGGGCTGAGCGCGATCGTCTTTGAGCAGTGCCACGGCACGCCCGTTCGAGATGCCGACGCCGAGGTCGAAGTGTCCATCGGTCGCATCTCCTGAAGCGTTGGGGCCTACCGAAAAGTGCAGGGTTGTTGTGGCGACTGTGGAATCACCGTGGGGAGCAGATTGTGCCTGCGCAATCTCCGCTTCGGTGGCGGGGCGGGTGATTTCGGTGGCAATGCACTTCTCTGGTTCTGCTTTCGCGGCTGGTTGTGCTGCTGAGCCATTGTGTGCTGGTGAGTCTGCGTGCGGTTTCGAGACGGCGGCTGGCGAGTCAGGCTGTGCCTGTGAGCCAGTTCCCGTCTGTGAACTGCTTTCCGTTTGCGTGCCGTCGCCTGACTGCGTGCCGTCACCTGACTGCGTGCCGTCACCTGACTGCGTGCCGTCGCCTGACTGCGTGCCGTCGCCTGACTGCGTGCCGTCACCTGCCTGCGCGTCGTCACCTGCCGGGGAGGTGCTTTCGTCCCCTTCAGGGGATGTCGGTGTCGTGGCTGCCTCGCCCTCGCCCGGCTTCGAGCCAGGTTCGTCAGTGCCCTGTGAATCTGAGGCAGGCTGTGCATGTCCTACGACGATCGTGTACGTATGTGGGGTGCTGTGAACCTGGGTGCCATCGGTGCGCGTGGCCCGCGCGGTGACCTTGAGCGTGTAGGTGCCGGCATGTGTAAACAGCCAGTTGACGTGCGCATGCGCCAGATAAGGCTGCTCGATAGTGGAGCCGGCAGGATCCAAAGCGAGGGACTTGTCGGTCAGTACTGACTGAGGCGCACCGAAGGCTGGTGTCATCCACGCTGCGATGTGACCTCCCTGGGGACCTGAATACGAAATGTCGAAGTTCGCGCCCGTGTAGGAATCTCCCAACGCCAAAATGTCCCATCCCGGCCACAGCAGGTTGAAATCCTGCTTTTGCGGAAGCACGTACGCCTCTGGTGCACCGGGCACACCTGCATCGGATGGAATCGCTGTTTTTGCAGCTTCCTTGACGACGAATGTGACATCTTCAGGGGCGTGACGGACGTCTGTGCCCGTAACGTCTTCTTTCACGTCGAGGTCGATTCCACCTGAGGAGGTGGTACTCAGGTGAAACATATCGACGTGACCGTGATCAAGGGTGAGTGTGTCGGATGCCGGGGACGGCATGGCGTTGCTGAGTGAGGCGACCACACTGAGCAGTGCTGCTGCCGCAAGGGCTTTGGCGCTGCGGCGCCGAGCAAGCGTGCGTAAGAAGCGCATTGGACCTCCTGTCAAGAATGATTATCAATACGCACAACACTAACATAGTGAAAATCAATCTCAAAAGGGTGGGGCGTCTAACAGAGCACACAGAACAGCGCATAAGGAATCGGCCTCGCGTCGAACGCGAGGCCGATTCCGTTACGACAGGGAACGGCGGAACTACTGCGCTGTCCGCGACAGGTCGGCATTCATCGGGTCAACTGCGCGCGAGCGCGTCACCAGTTTATGTCCGCCCCAAATGGCGAGGAAGAAGAACAGCCCGATATAGATACCGATGAACTTGATGACGGAGAATTCGCCGGCAATCACGTCGAGGGACTGACCTACCACAACGATCGCACACATCGCCAACGCAATGAGCGGACCTGCAGGATAGAGCAGAGCGCGGTAGGGCAGATCCTTCGGATCCTTCCCCTGAGCCTTATATGCGCGACGGAAACAGAAGTGCGACCATGCGATTCCCATCCATGTGATGAAACCGGCCAGGCCGGACGCGTTCACCAGCCAGCTGTAGACAACGCCGGAACCGACGCGAGATGTGGCGAAACATGCCGCGCCGATCAGGCACGTAGCGGCCAGAGCTGCCAGGGGAACACCGTGTGAGGTGACACGACCAAACAGACGAGGCGCCTTACGCTCCTTCGCCATTGAGTAGAGCATGCGAGTGGCGACGTAGACACCGGAGTTTCCTGCAGACAGAATCGAGGTCAAAATGACCGCATTCATTACACCTGCAGCACCGGCGATGCCGGCTCGCTCAAAGAGCAACGTGAAAGGTGACTTCGTGACGGCCTCGGTGAAGCCTTGTGCGGTGGAATCGTCCGCACTTGCGCCCTGCAGCAGCGACGGGTCGGTGTAGGGGATGAGGAAGGCAATCACCAGGATCGCGCCGATATAGAACAGCAGGATGCGGAAAAAGACCGCTCGCGTAGCCCTGGGAACGTTCTTCTCCGGATCTTCAGTCTCGCCGGCTGCGATGCCGATCATTTCTGTTCCCTGGAATGAGAATCCGGCGATCATGAAGACCCCCATGATTCCCCAGAAGCCGTTGACGAAGGGCGCCTCGCCAATCTGCCAGTTAGTCAGGCCGGGCGATTCGCCTCCCAGGATACCGACGATCATCAGCACACCCAGCGCCAGGAAGATCAAGACGGTCACGACTTTGATGGCGGCGAACCAGAATTCAGATTCACCAAAACCGCGCACACTGAACGCGTTGAGGGTGAACAGAATCAGCAGGAAGACGCCGGACCAGATCCACGGTGGAACTTGATCCGGCGGGAACCAGTACTGCATGACGATGGTGGCGGCAACGAGTTCGGCTGCCACCGTGATCGCCCAGTTGTACCAGTAGTTCCATCCCTGCGCGAAGCCGAAAGACTTGGAGACGTAGCGCGTCGCGTAAACCTCGAACGCACCGGAGGAGGGGCAGTATGTGGCCATCTCGCCCAGTGACTGCATGAGGAAGAAGACCATGACGCCGATTGCGCCGTACGCCAGCAGTGCGCCACCTGGCCCTGCGCCGGTGATGGTGCCACCTGATGCGACGAACAGGCCCGTTCCAATTGCGCCTCCGATGGCGATCATGTTGAGGTGGCGAGCCTTGAGGTTGCGTCGAAGGTGTGGATCGGCTGTGCCGTGGCTGCCAGTTTTTGGCGTCGCAGCAGAATCAGACATACGTTCCCCCTCGTTGAGTAAGCAGTCAGTCGAGAATCAGCAAAGAAGTCGACTGTCACCATGCATGTGAACACGGTAGGCCAAAAATCGCCCTCGTGGAAAAGTGTTCGTATGGTGGATACCTTGCGCAAGGTCGGATGAACGGCATCCAAATAGCGAAACTTACTGATAGGTATGCATAATCATGCGGACGTCGAGGGTTGCGCACGCTGGCGCCGTTTGAGGGTGGTAGCAATGCTTCGCGCGCCGTGAATCTGGCGTGATCGCTTGCAAAAGTGGGAGAGTACTTGACAGGGTAAAGGCATGAAAACCACACGAAAACTGGCATTTGTCCCTGCGATCGCGTTGGCATTCACTCTCGGAGCCTGCAGTTCCCAAAATGACCCCGCACCAGTTGAATCTGAACCCACGTCAACTACTACGACGAGCGAGGCAACTCAGTCTTCCTCGGACGATGACCGTGATGATGATGCTGATGACACCGCCGAATCTGGAGATGACGATCAGGCCTCTGCGGCATCAGGTGTTTCATCCAACGAGCAGGCTCTGGCGGCTGTGGCGGCTGCTGAGGGCGTGAACGGTGGCCGCGCCTATTCTCTGGAAACCAACGACCAGCGCTCCGAGTGGAAAGTGAAGGTTGTTGAGGGTAATGAAGGCCGTGTCTACGTCATTGATCAAAGCGGCAATGTCGTGCGAAACGAGATCGACGACGACTTTGATGAAGACGACAAGCATGTTGCGGATGCTGGAATCATCTCACTGGCCGATGCGGTCAAGGCTGCCCTGGCCGAGCGTCCCGATGGCTACCTCATATCTGCTGACTTCGACGACGATGACGACAACAAGTTCTACTTCGAGGTTGAACTCGAAAACGAAGCCGGGGGAGACTTGGCCGAATTCGACATCGACGCTGAAAGTGGCGCTGTGACAGTTGAGGGTTGATGCAGGTGAGCTGGAGATGATGCAGCGCATGTAGTCTGCGGAAAGTATGAGCTCGGGCCCACCGCTGTTGAAGGCGGTGGGCCCATTTCATGCCTCATTGACGAAGTGAGGCATGCAGCGCCCGTTTAACGATGAATTCATGATCGCGGTGGCAGCCGACTTTGAATCGGTATTCCCCCGCGTGCGTGAAGCCGAAACGCTCATAGAAATGCTGCGCGCGGTCGTTGCGTGACCAGACGCCCAGCCATAAGGCGTCCGGCTGACGCTCAAGAAGCCAGTCGACGGCGATGAACATGACCTGTGTACCTAGGCCTGAATTCTGCAGGCCTTGCCTGACATAGAGCCGCTTAATCTCCCCGTCGCCGGAGCGCACATCAGGGTGGGGAAGTGAGCATGGCCCGGCAAGCACATACGCGACCGGTTGAGAGGTCTCCTGCGCGTCGAGATTAGTGTCTCCACCAACGCCCGCATCGAACGCCAGCCAGACGGCGCATTGGGGGTCAGTGAGCAGCGATGTGAGCGCGTCGGGCGAATAGGTCGATTCGAGGAAGTTCTGGAGGTCATCGGGCGCGTACAGAAAACCGAAGGTCTGTGTAAAAGTCGTGATGGACAGTTCCTGCAGTGCGGAAACGTCAGCGCGTGTGGCCCTGCGGATCGTGAATGGCCGGGACTGGGGCGCGTCGGTAGGGATGCTCATGTTCCTACGGTATTGGTCATAGCGTGATGCTCGCGCACGCGTTCGCGACCACGCACTATGGTGTTCCCTTGGGGGAGTTACTGTCCGTCGATCTTGTCGAGCTGGGAGTTGAGTCGCTGCACTTTCCCGCTCATCTCATCTGAGTGACCGGGGCGCAGGTCTGCTTTCAGCACCAGTGAGACCCGAGGGCTGACTTCGCCCACTGCTTCGCAGGCGCGGCGAATCACTGGCATGCATTCATCCCATGTGCCTTCGATGGTGGTGAACATCGAATTGGTTTCGTGGGGTAGGCCGCTGTCACGAATGACTTTGACGGCGCGCGCCACGATATGCGCCATCGAACCGTCAGGGCTGTCCGTCGTGGACGGGGAAATTGAAAAGGCAAATAACATGCCTTGAGGATATCGTGAAGTGCCGCTCGAAGCGTGCGTATTGCCCGCTTCAGAAGACCGCGTGCCTTCCGTTTTTGCCGCAGTGTCAGTGACGTCCTCACGCGCCGAACGAGGGGGCGACCCTGTTTTTTGTTGTTTGTCTGGTTTCAATACATAGTTGACAGGTGTGTCACGTCATCGTTGACACATGATTGAAACAAATAAAAACGAAGTAATCGTGTTGAGCGATGTTGAAGCAGGTATGAGTATCAGCGAGGCCGTGAAGCGTTTCGGCATCTCACGCCAATGGGTCTACACCCTGATCCAGCGCTACCAACAAGACGGCCTGACAGGCCTGCAGCCCCGCTCATGCAGACCCCACCGTCACCCCCACCAATGTCCACTCCACGTGGTGGATCACGTGCTGCGTTTACGCGCTATGCTGATCGAGCAAGTTCTTGATGGTGGGGTTGAAAGCATATGGGCGCGTCTTGACGAACACGAACGCCCCAGCGTGAGCACGATCTGGAGAATCCTCAAAAAGCACAACTGCGTTGTGCCTCAACCCCACAAGAAACCACGATCAGCATGGAAATGATTCGAAGCCGCTGCACCTAATGAAATGTGGTAGTCCGACTTCACGCACTGGCACATTCAAACCGAGTAAGTCGAGATTATCTCCTGGCTGGATGGCCACTCACGTTCCTCCTGCACGCAAGCGCACACCCGCGCATCACTGGCCCCGTCGTGGTGGAAACCTTTACCACCACGACGCGCACCTACGGGTACCCGCGCTCCACACTGACCGACAACGCCATGGTCTACAGCACGCGCCACGCGCGCGGAGCACGCGCCCAAAACCGCCAACGCAACGCGTTTGAACAACTCCTTCACGACCTGTGCATCATTCAGAAAAACGGGCTCCTCGGCCATCCCACCACACAAGGAAAAATCGAACGTTACCACTACACGCTCGAAAAATGGCTCGCCGCCCAACCATCAGCCCCAACCATCACCAGCCTGCACAACCAACTCGACACATTCACCCGCATCTACAACTACGAACGCCCCCACAGAGTCTTCAACAGGCGCACCCCACACACCGTGTACACAACCACACCACCCGCACACCCCACCACCGAGCTATTCGAGAGGATCTGGCGAATATGACACGACAGTGTCGCCATCGCAGGCAAAGTCACCATGCGCCACTCAGGAAAACTCCTCCGCCTCGGCATCGGCAGACCCTACGCACACCACCCAGTCCTCATCCTCATAGCAGGCAACGACACCATCACCATCGACCGCACCACCGGAGAAATCATCGCCGAACACACCATCGACCCCACACACAACTACCAGCCCAAAAAACACACCAGCACCGTCACACCTGTCAACAATGACGTGACACACCTGTCAACAATGACGTGACACACGCACACACAAAAAGACCGGGACACCGCCAACAAACTGTCAATGATGTCCCGACACATCACAATCGGCGCAAACCAGATCCGGTTCATCTTTAGAACCGGGAAAGAAATCACGGTGGGGTTTTGAAAAGAACGCAGGGGGTCAACATTGGATGCAAAATCGGGCTCTAATAACTTAGAATTCTTTACCTGCCATGATCTTACGACTTATCCATAGGGATACTGCGGTAAGTACGATCGTCACGGTCAGTAGTATTCCTGCGTTTGTGAGCGGAGGTAGGGTTAAGGCTTTTGCTACCCATTCGAAGATTGCTTGTTTGTTGGAACCAACAAAGGATGATCCAGCGAACACCACGATGAATACCGCGACCAGAAAAAGCTTGGCTTTTTCTGGACCAAATTTGTAAAACAACGGTAGCTGAATAATGGTCAACAGCAGAGTGACCGCAAAGGCGAAACTTGCCACCAAAACAGTATTTTTCCAAGGCATATCAACCATTAAATAGGCAAGAGCACCTGTAACCGCGAAAGCCACTACCCCAAGGGCGAGTGTAATCAGAAAATTTAAATTAACGAGCTCGTTTCTACTGATAGGCCCGGCAAGAATCGTTCGGTGCACCTTGGATTCAGCATCACGAGCAAAGGTGGCCGTAAAATAAAGCATCCCAATCATGCCAAAAATAAAAGGAAAGATAATCAACTTGTTTGTATAAATCCCCACAGCGCTGATCGCAACGAGCACCAAACCTAAAACAGCTATATATGTACGATTGGCAATAAGATCTTTATAAAATGCAGCTCTCATTGATCTTCTCCTTTAATCGTGTAGACCATGATGTCCTCAATCGTCGGTCTACCAGCTTGCACACCAGCAGGAACTGCCCCGGTGCGGACGATTGCTTCTTGCCCAAAATCATGACGGCGGCGCCCTAATACTTGCGTGGAATCTAGCTGGTTTGCCTGCTCATTGCTCAACGCTACGATTCGCCAAGAATCTAAGAGCTCGTCTTTTTGTTCCATGAACTTCAACTTGCCCTCACGGATGAAAGCCACGTAGTCAGCGGCTTTTTCAATATCGGAAACGATGTGAGACGAAAACAGAATCGAGTGAGTCGGATCTTCGATAAATTCGAGCATAATATCAAGCACCTCATCACGAATCACCGGATCCAAACCACTGGTAGCCTCATCAAAAATCAGTAAATCCGCTGCATGGGAAAGTGCCATCGCTAGCCCCAGCTTCATCCGCATACCTCTAGAGAGTTCACCAACTCGCTTAGACGAAGCGAGATGAAAACGCTGCTGATAACTAGCGTATGTTTGCGCATCCCAACTCTTGTACAGGCGCTTGCCGAACTCGCCAGCATTCTTAACAGTAAAACTATCTGGCAGGCTAATATCGTCAAAAACTACCCCCACTCGTTCATGCGCTTGTGAGTGATCTGCACCTGCAGGCTGCCCCAAAAGGTTTATTATCCCAGCATCGGGGTGAGCAAGACCTAAAATCAAACGCAGCGTTGTGGATTTACCGGCACCGTTCTCGCCCACGAAACCCACAATTGCCCCCTGGGGAACTTCAAGGTTAAGCGGACCGAGCGTAAATCCCGGATACTTTTTAACTAGTCCGTTGATTTCAATCACATTCATCGGATTCTCCTAATAAATCAATCAGCTCTTTCAGATCAGAAACAGACAAGCCAGCAACCCGAGCCGAGGCGAGGGCGGATTTCAAGTAGTCTTCGACTTTTTTACGCTGCTCTTCCTTGAGTAATTCAGTGTTTTTAGAAGCGACAAAGCTACCTCGCCCCTGTACGGAATCAATGAAACCCTCTAGCTCTAGCTCGTCATAGGCGCGCTTGGTAGTAATCACCGACACGCGAAGCTGTGATGCCAAACGCCGGATCGACGGCAGCTTGTCGCCGGGCGCTACCTGATCGTTGATTATTGCCGCCTTGAGCTGATTCTTAATCTGAGCGTAAACCGGATCAGAACTTGCATTACTAACGATGATATCCACGAACACCTCCTAGTGTTTATAGTGTACATGAACACTAGGATGAATTAGGTAGAACACTCCACATTCAGAGAAACATTTCAAACGCCATAACGCTCAACAGGGAAAACACGATACTCGGTAACGCAAAAGAGCACTTATCAGACCTGAAGTCCTAGCGAAAAGTAGTTGCTAGTCTTTTAGACACGCAGTAGTATGTTATACAAGGAACATGGTTAAGCAAGGAGGGGTTGTGTCTGAGTCACAGTTACGCAAGGGCGCTGTTGAACTGATTGTCCTTGGATTACTTTCGTCTCGTCCTTCTTACGGGGGGCAGCTTGTAGAGCGTTTTCGTGAAGAAGCGGGGTTGGAGATTTCTACGGGTACGTTATATCCGCTGCTTGCACGCCTCCGTAAATCAGGGTTGGTAGTTACGGCTTGGGAGGAGTCTCCGGTAGGGCCGCCGAGGAAGATTTATAAGCTCGCAAAATCTGGGAAGAATCGTTTATTGCAGATGCGCTCTGAGTGGGAGGCGCTTGATTGTGCTGTGAAGCGTACAACGCGGAAAGGAATACGGTGATGAAGTGGTTCGGTAAGGACATAGAAGGGCAGGCGCGAGTTTTGGGGATACCTGTCTCCGGGCTGTGGTTGGGGCGCGCTGATGCTGCGCTGGATGGTTTTGAACCAGAGAATCCGCGCTTGTTCATTCCTCGAAAATACGGACTGGGTTGGGACGTTAATCTGGGTGCTGTTGGTGTGCGTTTAGGGCTAATTCGACCCGATGATTCTCTACCGGACTTGGCCAGCTACGTCCCCACACGTCTAAAGCGCGGCATTAAGCTCACCACTATTGCCGGTGGGATTGGGGTTGGGTTCTTGGCGGTACTGCTCAGTCGCAAAGATCAGGTTCTCCTCCAGCGGTCAACACTCGGAGGGTCTGAAAGATTTATTAGCGGCAAGCAGGCTGCGCTAGCTCCAGTGGTTTTAACGACTGTTGCAGCACTAGCGCCACAGGTCTTTCGGCGCGATGACCCAGAATCCGAAGATGCCGTACGTTTGGCCAATCAGGCTGATTTGTTGGGTGTTGAAGCCTTGTCCATAGCCTGGCTTGCAGCAATGCGCCGGGCTGGTGACAAGCAGGAAATGAGCCGCCGGTCGATGGTGCCCATTGTTGCTTTATGGCCCCTCGTTGCTGGCGCTTGCCAACTCGCTTATATAAAAACCGCGTTAGCTAGGGTAAAAACCCGGCTACATAATTCAGGAGACAAGTAATGAACCCTATAGATAAACTGTTGGATTTGCCGACCCCAGCATTGATAGGAGTTTGCATCCTTATAGGATTGCAACTGGTAGCGGTGGTCTGGTCTTTGATTTGCTTGCTGCGTGATAAGCGAACTCACATTGCCGGTTTAAATCGCCTAGTGTGGCTCCTGGTTATCATCTTTGGCCAAGTGATTGGGCCAATCGTCTTTTTGGTTATGTACTTTCACGAACAAAGACAGCTTAAGGTGCAGCGTGAATATGAACAGAAAGCTACAGCCAAGCATCACCAGGTTGATGCGAGTTCAGTGGTGAGCAAGCTGTATCCGAAGGAATGAACATGGATTTAGCAGTCTGTACTAAAGATTTGTCCAAAATCTTCGGTAAGCACCAAGTACTAAACAACATAAATCTTCGAGTTCCTACCGGCTCCTGTTATGGGTTTGTGGGAGCGAACGGGGCTGGTAAAACCACCACCATGAGGATCCTTGCAGGACTGGCCGGAGCCAGTAGTGGTAGCGCCACCGTGCTGGGAGTTAGTCGAGGCAAACTTCCGGTCAAACCGATCCCTGGCGTGTCTTACCTGACTGATGTCCCCCAGATTAGCCCCTGGCTTAGAGCCAAGGATGCGCTCATCACTCTCGCCCGCCTTGGTGGAATCTCCCCAGACCTTGCAGCCGAAAGAAGCGACGAACTACTCAATCTGGTTAACCTCGACAAAGCCCCCGGAAGAATTGGCTCCTTTTCTAGAGGCATGAAGCAACGGATGGGAATAGCAGCAGCACTCGTTACTGCCCCGAAACTACTACTGATAGACGAACCAACCAGCGCTCTTGACCCGATCGGGCGAGCAGATGTTCTGGGGCTGCTACGCGAGTTAACCGGGCAGGTAACGATAGTATTTTCCTCCCACATCCTCAGCGATGTCGCTAAAGTCTCTACCCACGTGGGGATCTTGCATCGCGGTAGCCTGCTAGCTCAAGGACAGTTAGGCGAGCTGGTCAATCAGCAAACTAAACACGTTACGCTTGATGTCACGGTGCGTTCAGACGTTGCCACCGCCGTGGCGGAGGCTATCTACAGCCTCGACTCTGCCGCAAAGATTCACCCCACCTTTAGCGGCTTAGATGAACTTTTCACCAAACTGACTAAGGATGGCGGTAAAGAATCGTGAATACCTCGAGTTTCAGATTGATCTGGCGCTATCAAGCTGTCTGGATCCTACGCTCTTATGGGACATGGATGATAGGTGGGGTATTCGTTATCCTTGCTCTCACCCAAGGATTGTTTACCCAATACACGCCGCGAATCATCAGATTTCTGGCCGGATCAGAAGTAACCACGCTAATAGAGTCGCTACCTGAACCTTCCTGGCTGCAAGCCTACGCGGGATGGATAAAGAACCTTACCCAAATTCTTACCGTAATCCTCGTTGCAATGAACTCTTTTCGTTGCAGTGTGCTTACCGGCAATGGTGACATTCCTTTTTTTTTCCCTGGTAGCGTGCAGCGCTCACACTACCTCATCAGCTTTGCTATCAGCAGCTGGCTATCTACCCTATTCCTTGCCGTCTTCAGCGCTACCCTAGCCTGGGCAGGAACGTCACTGTTATTCCCAGGCGCCAATCCCGCCCCGATCATATTGGCTAGTTTGGTATGGGCGCTACAAATCATTCTCATTCACGTAATACAGACTGCCGCAGCCACTGTTAAACCAGGCATCGGCATACCCCTTGCGGCCGGATTCGGAGCCTACCTACTAATAACGATGTCAGCGATATTTGTCCAGGAGGGCGACAAAACTCCCCTTGGCCTCGCCCCCATAATAAACAACCTCGCTCAGGACACACTCGAGGCACCGTGGATCTGGCCAATCACCAGCAGCCTACTGCTAATCATTGCGCTACTTTTCATCGCCACTTACATATACAACAGAGCAGAACTAGACTAAGAGCCAAGCACGGGCGACGCAAATAGATCCAATTAAAAATAGAAATAGAACCACCATCGCAAGCACTACAGCGAACGCCACCTGCCATCCGTTAGCTAGTTAACCCCCAAAACCCTATTCGAACAGGGAAAACACGATACTAGGTAACGCAAAACCCAAACCCGCTAACGCAAGCGATTTTTCACACCCCCCTAAGCGATACTCGCTAACGCAAAGGGGTACTTATCAAATCCGACGTCTAAGTGGAGCGGGCGACGGGAATCGAACCCGCATGACCAGCTTGGAAGGCTGGGGCTCTACCATTGAGCTACGCCCGCGATGCCAGCGCCGATGGGCGTGACTGTTCACGTGAACGAATCGATCGTAACGTGCCGGGGCTGAAAAGTGAAATCGAAAAACCACGATCTATCCCACAATCCGAATTGAGTGCGAGAATTGGTTTTCGTTCAGCGGATGCATTATCATTTCCAAGCGGTGAGAAACCGACCGGGGTGTAGCGCAGCTTGGTAGCGCATCTGCTTTGGGAGCAGAGGGTCGCAGGTTCAAATCCTGTCACCCCGACCATTTTCGATTTATTGTCATTCATTCCGAATGTGCCGTTCTTCTTGGGTTCTTCAGCTGTCCCCGTTGCGCTCCGCTCCTCTCGAGTTTTCGAGGGTGGCTGGCCACTGCCTCTTCCTGTGAATCCCTCGGTTACCCCCTTGTATCCATCGCGGCGAGGCCTCTGACTTCAGCACTTTGTGCCTCTGTACACACTGCAGTGAGACCCCTGTACCCAGCACGCTGCCGTGCTCTTGTGTTGCCTCCTGATCTGCACGTTGCCACTCCCACACCCATCAAATATTGTATTGAACCAAACATATTATTCGGTTGACCGAAAACCTAACTTGGGCGTATAGTGAGAGCCGTTATCGTTAAGGGCTGGGAGGGAATACGACCAGCGGCATCACACATAAGGGGAGAAAGAGTGAAGAAAAGAACTGTGTGCCTCCGAGCAGCGATGGTCGCCGTGGCGGCGGCTAGTCTTGCAGGCTGTGGCAATACCCAGGCGAACATGTCAGGAGCGACCGACGCGAATGGTCAATCCGGCGCACAACGCTCCTCCAACACAGTGAATGTGGTGGCTACAACCACTCAAGTGTGCGATTACGTCACGCAGATCGCCGGCAACGCCGATGAGCACTCGACGCTGGCGCTCAACAAAACTGACGCACAGGGCGCCACTCATGCCTTAGGAGCGCCAGCCCAGTCAGCCGCCACCACGATTAACCTGACGTGCCTACTCGCCCCGAATGCCTCGGCACATGAACACGAGATGACCCCGGCACAGGCAGACGCCCTTGCTCACGCCGACATCATGTTCGTTTCTGGCATCGACCTGGAACACTTCCTTGACTCAGCAATCCAGGCATCTGGCTTCCACGGGATCATGGGAGTGACATCGGGAGTTCTGACGGCAGCGGAAGTCGACGACCCTGCCTCGGTGACCAAGCGTGAAAGCGACCTGCCCTACACCATTGATCGCGGCACGCAGAAGGTCGATGTGCAAAAGTGGCCGTTCCCGCCTGAAGATGGTGCCGCAACACCGGAGTTTCAGTACGACCCGCATGTGTGGACCAGCCCGAAGAACGCCGCCATCCAGGTGCGCAATATCGGTGAAATCCTCGGCAAAGCCTCGCCTGACAACAAGGACCTCTTCGACCGGCACGTTGCGCAGTACACGCAGACCCTGACCGACCTGGACGGATGGGTGCGTGAAGCGATCGATTCGGTTCCGCCTCAGCACCGCGTCCTCTTCACCTCTCACGACGCATTCGGATACTTCTCCAAAGACTACGGCGTGAAGTTCATCGGCGCAGCCCTGTCGGATTTCAACAGCCAACAGGACGCCACCGCTGACCACATCAAGAAAGCCGCCCAACAGGTCAAGGACTCAGGAGCGGTCGCGCTTTTTGCAGAAAACTCCAACAACTCGAAGTCAATCGAGGCAGTTGCTCAGGCCGCCGGTGTCAAAGCAATCGTCGGAGACGACGCACTATACGGCGACTCCCTCGGACCCGACGGGTCGGCAGGACAAACCTACGTCGGCTCCATCACTCACAACGTGACGACGCTGGTCCAGGCGTGGAACGGGAACGTACCACAGCTGCCTGACACGCTCGCAGAAAAATAGGCAACGGAGCAAGGAAAGGCTATGGGCGCGGCACTCGAATTCGACAACTGCTCACTGGCATACGGCAATAAGACAGTGCTCACCGGAGTGGATGGCAGCATCCAGGCAGGTGAAGCGCTGGCACTGATCGGGCCGAACGGGTCAGGAAAGACCACGCTGCTGCGCGGCATCATCGGATCCGTCCGCGTCAGCGCCGGTCACCTTCGAGTGCCGCCAGGCTCAACAGTGGGATACGTCCCGCAACAGCTCAACCTGGACCCCACATTCCCCATCACTGCTCGCCAGGTAGTTGCGATGGGATACCGAGGTCAGCGGAAACTGTTTGGGCGGCTCGGATCGACCGGCAAACAGCGCATCGAGGACGCCCTCGCCAATGTCGGGATGAGTGATCGTGGAGACGTCCGGTTCGGTGACCTGTCTGGCGGGCAGCGTCAGCGCATCCTGTTGGCGCGGGCCCTGGTCGCTGAGCCGGCGATGATCCTGCTCGACGAGCCGTTCAACGGGTTGGATGAGCCGAACCGCCGTGCCCTGCTCTCCATCATCACCAACGCCAAGAACCAGGGCGTAGCCGTCGTGATCTCCACGCATGACCTCATCTTGGCTGACGCTACCTGTGAACGGGCACTGCTGCTGGCAGGCAGGCAAGTGGCATTTGGGCCAATCGCACAGGTACTGACACCGGAGCTGGTGGCGAAGGCATACGGCGGGTCGGTGCCCGTCGAACTCGCAGCGACCAGCGCAGGTAAAGAGGAGCACCGCGCTGATCGGCGTGCTCGCATCGCGCACATAGCGACACAGGAGTCCGAGCATGTGGGCTGAATGGCTTGAAGGTCTACGGCAGTTTCTGCAGCCACTACCTGGATGGGGATTTATTGCGTCAGCTCCGTACACGTTCAGGCCATTTGTCTTGCTGATTATCCTGGCCTGCGCCAGCGGAGTGGTCGGCGTGCTGGTCAACGTGCGGTGTGCGGAGTTCAACGCAGAATCACTGGTTCACGGCGTCTTCCCTGGCATCGTAGTAGGTGCCCTTTATGGCGGCATCGACATGATCGTGCCCGGAGCTGCGCTATGTGCATGCGCAGTCATCGCAGCACTGGTGTGGGCCGGGCAGCGCAGCCACATTTCCGAGGGATCCACCGCAACGATTCTGACGACCTTCTTCGCACTGGGCGTGGTGATCTCGCTGAAAAAAGGCGACATGTCCGGCCAGCTGGAAGCGCTCATGTTCGGCCGACTGCTGGACGTGACCGATGCGCGCCTGGCGCAGTCCGTCCTCTTCTGTCTGCTCGCCATCGTGATCGTCGCCCTGACGTGGCGCGGCCAGGTAATCACCGCCTTCGACCGCGATACCGCTCCGGTTCTGGGAGTCAACACCCTCCTTGTCGACATTGTTCTCAACACCGCGATCGCCGCCGTTGTTGTATCAGCCGCTTCCGCCATTGGCGTCCTGCTGGTGATCGGATATCTGGTGATCCCTGGAGCCAGCGCTCGACTGGTCGCCCGCACCGTCGGGTGGATGATTCCCGTGGGGATTGCGGTCGGCGTCGGCGGGGCGGTCCTGGGGATGCATGTTATGAACTTGCCGGTTTCGCGCCCAATCTCACCGCAGGCTGCTGTCTCGCTCAGTGTGTGTGCCATGTTCGGACTGGTACTGGCTGTGCGCACGTTGTACCGCATGTGCGTGCGCGCACTGGACACCGGGCACGTGACGCAGCCTGTCGCCCACCCGATTCAGGGAGTGCGCCCATGATCTCGATGTGGACCATCATCGCCCTGCCGCTGGTTGAAGTAATCGTTGTGGGAGCTCTGTGCGGCCTGGTCGGATCCCTCGCCGTACTCAGCCAGCGCATCTTCTTCACTGAATCAATCACCCATGCCGCGTTCCCGGGCGCCGTCATCGGCGTGGTCGGCGCGGCGCTGGTCTCGAGCAGCCATGAGGCTTTGTCTCTGGGACTGTTCATCGGTGCTGGCCTGGCCTCACTCGTCCTCGCGCTGTTGATGCATGGCGTATCGGCCCTGAAAGGAATTTCCTCGCAGGCGGCCGCCGGAATCACGCTCACCGTGGGGTTTGCCTCTGGCTACTTCCTCAATAAGTGGTTCGCGCCCCTGCCGCTGCGAATCGACGGCTTCCTGACAGGATCCCTGCTGGCATGTACGCGCATCGACGTTATCGCGGCCGCCCTCGTCCTTATTGTCGCTGGGGGAGTGTGGGCGTTGATGGGCGGGCGGCTGGTAGCAGTCAGCTTCGACGCGGTGAACTACCGAGCCAGCGGAGGGCGGCCTGACCTGATGCGCCTGATTACCCTGGGTCTGATTATCGCGACGGTGACGGTCATTATTCCGGCGGTCGGCACCGTCGTGTCAATCTCCTTAATCGCCGCCGCACCCACCGTCTTGAAGGGGCGCGTCGCATCGACGCCGCGTTTCGTCGCACTGTCCACGCTCGCGTCTACCATTATTGCCGTAGTTGGACTGGGGCTTGCGGTCGTGTGTGGCCTGTCAGCAGGCGGCACGATCGCGTTGGTTGCAGGAGGCTTCTTCGTTATTGTCGAGGCAGGCTCACGCATCGCTTCGTCGAAACTCGCATCTGCGATATAGGTCAAAAGACCCAATAACCGCAGGTCATGGGTTAGTCTGTGCTCATAGGAGAAATCCTCCTACATAATGTCCGCGTGACGTCGTGTGAGCTTTGGCGACAACCTTGTCAACGCATCTGCAGGCACAGACGCCTGTCTTATTATGCGCACTAGGGCACGGCGCTGCGCGCAAAAAGGAGAAAGCAATGGAAGGCACGATGCGCGCCCAGCGTCTGCATTCAGATCGCACCGTAACGATCGAGGATATTCCGATTCCCAAACCCGGTCCGAACCAGGTCCTCATCAAAGTTGCCTACTGTGGAATCTGCCATTCGGATATGGCGCTGATCGACAGTGATTTTCCCATGAAAATGCCGGAAATCACGCAGGGCCACGAGTGCTCGGGCACCATCGCAGAGATGGGATCGAATGTGCAGGGCTGGGAGATCGGCGACAAGGTCATCCCGCAGTCGGGTATGCCCTGCCTGAAGTGTCGCGAATGCCGCCGAGGTAACCGAGGCTCATGCCAAAACCTGCGCGTTATGGCATTTGACTATGACGGTGCATGGGCGCAGTACACAGTGGCCAACGCTGAAGGACTCACCCGCGTGCCCGATGGTGTGCCGATGGAACAGGCCGCGATCCTCGCTGATGCTGTGGCAACCCCGTTCGGAGCAGTCAAGCACACCGGCAAGGTCTCGATGGGCAACGCCGTTGCCGTGTGGGGATTGGGTGGAGTCGGAACCCACATCGTCCAGCTGTCCCGGCTGGCGGGTGCGTACCCTGTCATTGGTATCGACATCAACGAGGGCGTGTTTGATCGAGCCAAACGTCTGGGCGCTGACTTCACGTTCCGATCCGACGACCCCGAGCTGATGGACAAGATCAAGAAAGCGACGGGTGGGCGCATGATTGACGTTGCGTTCGACGCTGCCGGTCTTCAGGTGACCTTCGAGCAGGCAGTGCAGTCACTGGACTACAGGGGGCGCGCCGTGCTGGTCGGGCTGTCACGCCAGGAATTCCACGGCGGAAGCCTGTACGATTTTGGCGTCAAGCGCCGTCAGGCCATAGGACACCTGGGCTACGAAGTAGTGGACATCTTCCTGCTTGCTGAACTCGTCAAGGCCGGGCGACTGGATCTGTCCGAATCGGTCTCTCAGATCATCTCGCTGGAGAATCTGGAAGAAGGCCTGGACATCATGCGCAATAAGACAGGTAACCCGATCCGTATAGTCGTCGATCCGTGGGCTGAAAGCTAGGGTGCCTCTCGGTGGCTGGCCGTTGGTCTGCAGCAGCATAGTGAGCCAGCCCTACCGATTCGACGCAAACTCACTGATCTGCCACAGTCGCCCTCGTTCGTCACAATGAGCGAGGGCGACTTGCGTGCGCCGCTCTACCTCGCCATGATCAAGTTGAGGGCGCGCGGCACGCATTCGATGTGCAAAGGCATGGGCATGAGACGCTCGCCGTCAGCAAATGCATCGAGGCCGCTGACTTCGATGTCAACACTGTGGGCACGGTACATGTGGACCTCCGGTACCTCCTCCAGGCGGTGCAGGAAGACCTTCGGAACTTTGCTGATCGCTTCGAGGCGATTGAGCGTTTCCACCAGGCTGATCGACAGCAGGCCGTCGCGGGGGTCAGCATGCGGACACATCATGATGCCGCCGCCATACGTCTTGGTAATGGCAATGGCGTTGAGAATTGTCGGGACGTGATGTGTGCCTTTGCCGTCGATGCGGATCGTTGTGCGCAGGGGGCGTAGACGTGCGAACTCGATGCCCAGTGCCAGCAGGTAGCGTGAATTACCCTTCGGCCATCTGATCTGGTTGGCACGATCGTTAATCATTGAATCCACGCCCGCGCACATAATTGTTGCAAAGTAGCGTTCTTCCCCGTTCGCGTGGCTCATGAGGCCCACATCAACGCTGTCGTGGTGGCCGTCCACAATGAGTGATGCGGCTGCTCTGGGATCGAAAGGAATGGAATATTCGCGTGCCAGGTCGTTACCGGTGCCAGCCGGTATGACACCGAAGAGTTTGCCTGTGCCGACCACCTCCTGCAATGCAAGGTTGATCAGCCCGTCTCCGCCGCACACCACAATCGCGTCAATGGTTGGGTCAGCGACAAATTCGCGAGTGCGCAGGCTCGTCGTCAGTGGCAGGTAGCTGGCAATGGAGACCACATCGATGCCGCGATTGGCCAGAAACTCAGTGGCGCGCCGTGCCGCATCCATCGACGATCCCAAACCTGCAACGGGGTTTGTAATCAGTGCGATCCGACGAATCGGGCTCTGTGGCCGTGAATGGGGATCGGTCATACATACTCCGTTCATTTCTTGTTCTACGCCACAGCGATCGTCGCTGTCAGATGGGATGCAATTGATATAGTGTAGCGATTTAAGCGGGCGTGTCGAACAAGTATCTGCAGAAGCGCCGCCGTGTGACGCGAGGTAACCCCCCGTGCCACGTGCCCTATTCGCCTGAGGGCTTGCGGGCGCCAGGCAGGAAGAACGTCAGTGCACATCCCAGTCCGAGGGCTGCGCCGGCCACTCCCATTGCGCGCGACGTTCCGACGCTGAAAGCCTCCGACAGTTTGTCGATCACCTGATCGGTCAGTTCCGCTGGAACGCCTTCTGAACCGTCCGAGTCAGTCAGCGCCCGAATGGAAGCGCCAGCTGAAGGTGCGACAGACGCTTCGATGCCGTGACGTGCCTGCTCGGGCAGCGGCACATCGTCGAGGCTTCCCTGTACTTGTGAATTCACTGACGCAGCCAGGAACGTTGCAACCAGAGCAATTCCCAACGCTGTACCGACCTGACGTGTCGTGGACTGGGTGGCGGATGCCTGCCCCGACATGCTGGGTGGCACATCAACCAGAATGACGGATGTGAGTTGCGCTGACGCCAGCCCCAGACCAAAACCGTAGGCAACCAGTGCTGTGACGATAACTGCGATGGGCGTGTGGGCTGTCAGGCTGATCGCCAGGCTGAATACGGCAATGGATTCTATGGCCAGTCCGGCGCGCGCCACCCACGTTGCAGAAAAGAGACGCCCCAGTGGGGATGCTGAGCCACCTGCGATAAAGGCGCCTGCAGCCATTGCAGCCAGGACACCGCCTGATTGGAGTGGTGTGAGCATGCGGACGTTCTGAAGGTACAAAGGCAACGCGAAGAGCAGACCGAATTCTCCCACTGAAATTGCCGCAGCGGCCACGTTCCCTGCAGAAAAGCTTCGGAGCTTGAAAAGATTCAGATTCAGCAGGTGCGGCCCGTCCACTCGCAGCTGTCGCCGTTCCCACCAGATGAAAAAGCCGAGCAGGACGGCGGCCAGAGCAGCCGCCAGCGGCACAGGCGAGAGTGGCCATGACGCCCAGTCCTCAGTGATCGGCTTCCACCAGCCCAGGTCACGCCCCTGAATCAGTGCGTAGACCAGAGCGGCGAAACCGATTGACGAGGTGATAAACCCGCCCGCGTCGAAACCGTGTTCGGAGCGTTCTCCATAAGTGTTGGGCACGAAGAAAATGCAGCCGAGCGCAACGATGATGCCGATCGGAACATTGATCAGGAAAATCCACGGCCAGGTGGTGTTCGTCGTGATCCAGCCACCCAGCAGAGGACCAACAGCGGCCATCCCTGAAATAACTGACCCCCACACGGCGAACGCAATCATGCGCCTCTTGCCTGTAAACGTCGCGTTGACAGTTGAGAGTGTTGTTGGAGAAACGGCCGCCGCTCCGGTGCCCTGCAGGAAACGTGCGATGAGCAGGGGAGTGAAAGTGCGCGCCGTGCCGGCAATGATTGATGCGATAACAAAGATGGCGATCCCTGCCAGAAGGATGTTGCGTCGTCCCCAGTTATCGGCCAGACGTCCCACGGTGATCAGCAGCGCCGAGAAAATCAGCGCGTAGCTCGTTGTCAGCCATTGAGCCTGCGTGAATGTGAGCTCGAGGTCACGCATGATTGTCGGCAAAGACACGTTGATGATGGTGCCGTCCATAACGATCAGTGACAGTGCCAGAGACAGGAAAACGAGTGCGATCCAGGGGTGCGCCAGTGTTAATGACTGAGATGGCGCAGTGGACGCACTTTTCAGGGAGGTCGGTGTCATGCCATGATTATGACACACCGTCATTAAAGTGGCGCGCGGTCATCCGCCCGATGATTCAAGCTGGAGTTTCGACACGGCGCCGCGGTCGCCCTCGTTCATCATGATTGCCGAGGGCGACCGGAGTGCTACACGGAAGGCGTTAAAGCTAGACCAAAGATCGGGACCGCCAGAGCCAGTACGGTGCCCATCACCAGGAAGATGCCGACGACGTTAAACCAGAAACCTGCCTTGATCATGTCGACGATGCGCACGTAACCCGACCCGTACGCGATGGCGTTCGGAGGTGTGGCGACCGGAAGCATGAACGCGCACGTGGCAGCCAGTGCAGCCGGGATCACGAAGAGCAGGATGTTCATGTCGCCGTACCCAAGGCCGATGGCGACGCCGCCGATAATCGGCAGGAACGCGGCAGCAGTTGCGGTGTTGGAGGTGAGCTCCGTCAGAGCCAGGACGAGCGCCGTGATGGTGAACAAAATCACGATGATGGGCAGGGTGCGCAACTGTTCAACTGAGTGGCCCACCCAGTTTGACAGGCCCGTGTGAGAGAACTGGCCAGACAGAGCCAGACCGCCGCCGAACAGCAGGATGATATCCCAGGGTAGGTCCTTCATTGACTCCCAGTTCATCAAACGCACCCCTCGCTTCGGGTCTGCCGGAATGATGAAGAGCAGCAAGGAGATCCCCATGCCGATAATGGTGTCGATCCCCTTGATCTGAATGCCGAAAAACTTCAGGAAAAAGGGCAGGAACACCCACAAGATGGCGGCGGCCACGAAGAGGATGCCGACGAGTAACTCGCCGCTGCCCATCGGGCCGAGCTTCTTCAGTTCACTGCGAATGAGCTTCTTACCTCCGGGGATTTCCGAGATTTCCGGTGGGAACAGAACATATGTCAGCAGGAACCATCCGATCGCCAGGAACGTCACCGCCAGTGGGACACCTACCAGCATCCACTGTCCGAAACCGATCGAAATATCGTGGTTTTCCTTCAGGTATGCCACCAGGAGCGAGTTGGGCGGAGTGCCGATGATGGTTCCCAGTGAGCCAATCGAAGCGGAATAGGCGATGCTGAGCATGAGGGAAATGGCGAACTTCGAGTGATATAGTTGCGTCTGCTTACTGATCGTTTCCGAGGCATCTTTGCCTTTTTGAACGATTGCTGCCACGACGCCACCTTTTGTGGCGTCGCGAGCTGTGCCGGACACTGATTCAGCGTCGGCGGGTCGATCCTCAGAATCTGCCTGGCGGGAACCTTCGAGCTGGGAGACGAGCTGCAGCACTGACATGCCGATGGGTAGCATCATGACGGCGGTCGCGGTGTTGGACACCCACATTGACAGGAAACCAGTCGCGATCATGAATCCTGCGACCAGTTGGCGAGGTTTCGTCCCGACCATGTTGACCACGGTCAGCGCGATACGTCGGTGCAGGTTCCAGCGCTGCATGGCGAGCGCCAGGATGAATCCGCCCATGAACAGGTAGATCGTGTCCGAGGCGTACGGTCCGGCTGTTCCGGAAAAAGAATCGACCTGTAGGGCAGGGAAGACGACCATTGGAATCAGAGCAGTGGCGGCGAGCGGGATGGCTTCGGTCATCCACCAGATGCCCATGAGGATCGCGACCGCGGCCACGATGGGCAGGCCGTCAAGATTCATGGTGCTGAGCTTTTCGTCAGAAAGGCCCTGTGCTGCGATGTCGGCAGCATTGTCGGGCATGATGAAGTACACCAGTACGGCCAGAAGTGGACCTCCCAGCAGGCCCGCCACGCGCACAAGGTGGACGGTACGTGATGGCGCTACGTAGTCATCAGCTGCTGCATGCGATGACGATGTGTGAAGGGTAGGAATACTCATGGTGACCTTTCGTGACACAGAGGACGCGTCGCCTCGACGGAGAATCCCAGGACAGATGTGCGACGCGGCGTACCATCGTCGGTCCGCCGCCTGTATGCACTGTGGCGCATATAGGACTTTAGTCGCAGACATTATTGTATGGCGCGCCGCGACGTGTGTCAGGAAATTGCGACAAGAAAAGTTACGAAAAGGACACAAAAGCAGAAAATAACCGTGTTCTGTTCCGGTCGATTCTGGCCGGCTGAGAAGAGGGGGAGTGGACGCTATGTCACTTCTTCAACTCGATGGTCTTCTCCGGGACGGCCACCCGGGCGCGTACACCCAGCTCCTGATCGAGCGATTCGACTAACGCCTGCGCAGCCTTTTCTTCGCCATGCACGCACCACACTGAACGAGGCTGAGGCACCAGATCGCGTACCCAGTCCACCAGCTCCGAGCAATCTGCGTGTACGGAGAATTCCTCGTCGCGAATCACCTCGGCCTGCACGCTCACCCACGCGCCATGCATTTTCAGTTCGCGTGCGCCGTCCAGGAGCGCGCGCCCACGTGTGCCTACCGCCTGATAGCCGGTCAACACGACGGTATGAATCGCCTGGGGGAGCATGTGCTCGATATGGTGCAGGACGCGGCCGCCGGTGAGCATGCCGGAGGCCGACACAATGATGGAAGGCTCCTTAGGATCGTTGAGTTTTTGCGACTGTTCCTGGTCTCGCACCTCAATGAGATTCAGGTTGCTCAGCTTCAGGCCTCCCACTTCATCATTGAGTTCGCCGCGCGCACTGACAGCCTGGTAGAGGCGCAGGGACGCCAGCGCCATGGGGGAGTCCACGTAGATTGGCACCGAGGGGATCTGGCCGGCAGCGACCATGTCGGAAAGTACTTTCAGCACTACTTCAGTGCGGTCGACGGCGAACGCTGGAACCAGAACGGAGCCGCCGCGATCGATGGTTCGGCAGATGGCGTCACGGAACACTTCGTGCTTTTCGTGTCCTGGATCAGCTTCAAAGTGTTCACGATCTCCATATGTTGATTCGAGCAGAACCGTCGGGGCACCCTCGGGAATTTCTCGCGAGCGCAGAACGGGGTGCGTGGGTCGGCCCAGGTCACCGGAAAACAGCGCGTCACCGCCAGGTGTGTGGACGCGGATCGAAGCTGAGCCGAGGATGTGGCCGGCGCGCGTCCAGTGCGCACTGACCTGCCCGCCCACGTCAATGTCAGCGTCGAAATCGACAGCTCGCATCAGTGGCAGCGTGTCCTCAACGTCGTTGACCGTATACAGCGGTAACGGCCGGCGGTGCTTGGAATACCCGTAGGTGCGTGCATGCTCGGCGTCGCGTTCCTGCAGGTAGGCAGAATCTCGCAGAACGATATGTGCCAGGTCGATGGTGGACGGTGTGGCCCAGATGGTGCCGCTGAAGCCCTGCTTGACCAGGCGTGGCAAATATCCCACGTGATCCAGGTGTGCGTGAGTGAGGAGAATGTCCGAAATGGAATCGGCCGGGACTGGAAAATCAGACCAGTTCTTGCGGCGGAGTTTTTTCTCGCCCTGATACAGGCCTGAATCGATGAGAATCCGTCGCTCGCCTCGTGGGGAGTCAACGGTTAGAAGATGCTTGGAACCGGTCACGGTTCCAGCTGCGCCCACGAAAGTTAAGGTCGTTGGAGCCATACCTTTACTGTGACGCAGATTACGTTGCGATGGGGACGTTCAGTGGTGCGTGTCGCACATTCGGTAGATTCATCCCACATATGACGGATCCCTTGCAGACAACGCCTGGGACTTGTCGTAGAATCGAGGGGTTGTCATGTGCCCGAAATACGGGCTGAAATCGAAACAAGACGTTGGAGTGCACACACGTGAAGAGCACTGTTGAGACCCTCGAGCCCACCAAGGTGCGCTTGACCGTTGAGGCCGACCATGAAGAAATCAAGCCTCAGATGGACAAGGCATACAAGGAAATTTCGAAGCAGGCGAGTATCCCCGGTTTCCGTAAGGGACACGTTCCGCCGCGCATTATCGATCAGCGATTTGGTCGTGCCGCCATCATCGAGCAGGCAGTCAACGAGGTTCTGCCTCGCCTGTACTCGCAGGCGGTCGTGGAAAACGAACTGCGCCCCATGGCTCAACCCAGCATCGAAGTCACCGAAATTCCGGCGACCAGCGGCCCGATCAGCGGCAAGCTCGTCTTCACCGGCGAGGTCGACATCGTTCCCGCCTTCGAAGTGCCCGAAATTACCGATGACATGACCGTTGAGGTTGACCCGGCGGATGCCACCGACGAAGACGTGCAGACCGAGCTGGACCGCCTGCGCGCCCGATTCGCCACGCTGAAGTCCGTCAAGCGCCAGGCTAAGACCGGCGACTTCGTCACCATCGACCTGACCGCAACGGTCGACGGTGAAGAGGTGGACTCGGTGTCCGAGGTCTCCTACGAAATCGGTTCCGGCACGATGCTGGATGGCCAGGACAAGGCTCTGCGCGGCACGCACTCGGGTGACGACGTGACCTTCACGTCCAAGCTCAAGGGCGGAGACCACGCCGGCGAAGAAGCTGAAGTGGCTCTGCATGTTCACTCCGTGAAGATGCGCGAAATGCCGAAGGTTGATGACGAATTCGCCCAGATGGCATCCGAATTCGACACTGCTGACGAACTCATGGAAGACATGAAGAAGCAGGCTGAGCAGACCAAGCGTTCTCAGCAGGCGCTGGACGCACGCGACCGTCTGGTCGAAGCACTGCTGGACAAGGTGGAAATCCTCCTGCCTGAATCCGTCATCGACGAGGCTGTCAAGCAGCAGCTGGGTGACAAGCCCACCGCCAAGAAGAAGAAGGAAGCTCGCGAAGAGATCGAACTCGAATTCCGCCGCGACATCCTCTCCGACGAGCTGGCCAAGAAACTGGAAGTCCAGGTCTCGCAGCGCGAACTGATCGACTACCTGATGCAGATGTCGCAGACCTACGGCATCGACATCAACCAGCTGATCTCCTCGCCCGAGGAAGTCCAGACCGTGGTTGCACGACTGACCCGCACCAAGGCCATCATCGAGGCCCTGCGTCTGGTCACCGTGAAGGACACAAACGGCCAGGCCATCGACCTGACTGAGTTCTTTGGTGATGAAGAAGCTAACGATGACGCAGCTGAAGGTGCAGACGAAGCTGCTGAGGATGCAGCTGAGGCCGACGATGCAGCCGAGACTGAAGACACAGAGGCAGCAGAAGCTGACGAAAAGTGATCGCGTAGCTGATCAATCACTCACACGCGGGGCAGGAACCAGAAAACGGTCCTGCCCCGCCTGCATGAGGTGAGCATGTATGAGCGTGCGCGAGCGTGCGCCGTCAGCGAAAAGTGCCAATCCAGGCCGACGGCGCAGTGCGAAACCGGTAGGTTGGACATCAGTGATGAAAAGTGCCCGATGGAAGGACGTCAAGTGAGTGAACAGCGCGTGAGAGGCGCCGACGGCGCGCAGCCTCAAGGCTCGTTCGGAGATGCTGTCTACCAGCGTCTGCTCAAGGAACGCATTATCTGGCTGGGAAGTGCAGTGGAAGACGAAAATGCGAACGCAATCTGCGCGCAGATGCTGCTTCTGGCTGCTGAAGATCCCGACCGCGACATCTACCTGTACATCAACAGCCCCGGCGGCTCGGTCACCGGCGGCATGGCCATCTACGACACGATGCAGTACGTCAAGCCGGATGTTGTCACCGTGGCCATGGGTCTTGCAGCGTCCATGGGACAGTTCCTGCTCACCGCAGGCGCACCCGGCAAGCGTTTCATCACCCCGCACACGCGTGTCCTCATGCACCAGCCCTCAGGCGGGGCCGGTGGTTCGGCCACCGACATTCGCATCAACGCCGAACTGATTCTCAAGATGAAGCGCGAACTGGCGGAAATCACCGCTGAGCGCACCGGTAAGTCCGTCGAGCAGATCCTTGCGGATTCCGACCGCGACCACTGGTTCAGCGCTCAGGAAGCTGTCGATTACGGATTTGCCGACAAGATCGTCTCCACACCGCAGGAGATCGGCCACCGTGCCAACGACGCGCAGAACGGAGAGAACTGATATGTCCAGCACTGCTCCTTACTTTGACGCAATGGCCCGTCAGATGCCGCAGGCCCGCTACGTGCTGCCCACCTTCGAGGAGCGCACCGCCTACGGGTACAAGCGCCAGGATCCGTACGCCAAACTGTTCGAGGACCGCATCGTGTTCCTCGGAGTTCAGGTTGACGATTCGTCGGCTGACGATGTGATGGCTCAGCTGCTCGTGCTGGAGTCTCAGGATCCCGATTCAATGATCACGATGTACATCAACAGCCCCGGCGGCTCGTTCACTGCGATGACCGCCATCTACGACACCATGCAGTACGTCAAGCCTCAGATCCAGACCGTGTGCCTGGGGCAGGCCGCCTCGGCTGCCGCCGTGTTGCTGGCCGCGGGCGCGCCTGAACGCCGACTCGCACTGCCGAACGCTCGTATCCTGATTCACCAGCCTGCGATGGAAGGCATGCACGGTCAGGCCTCGGACATCGAGATCGTGGCCGATGAGATTGACCGCATGCGCAAGTGGCTCGAAGACACCCTGTCGAAGCATTCAGGCGTCAGTTCGGAGCAGGTACGCCGCGACATTGAACGCGACAAGATCCTCACCGCTGAGCAGGCCCGCGAGTACGGTCTGATCGACCAGGTGCTCGAGCCGCGCAAAGCCCAGTAACTGATCGCCGGCGCGTAGTATCGCTGGCTCAGATACGCGCGGTGCTGCTCGCATGTATCAGCAGGTGGTGCCAGTCACTTTGTTCAGCGCGCTGAGCTGTTCGTGGACAAGTCGCCCTCGTCAATTATGTGACACCCGACCGGGAAACCTCACATGATTGGCGAGGGCGTTCCCACGCGCGCCGGTTCGCCCACTGCGGATGGCTCCATTAGGCTAGAAACACGCGCATGGAGGTGTGCGGATCGAATGGGAGGCGCGTCATGGCACGGTTGACGGATGGGGCAGAACTGCTCAAGTGTTCGTTCTGCGGCAAGACACAAAAACAAGTGCGCAAGCTGATCGGCGGCTCCGGTGTGTACATCTGCAACGAGTGCATCGAACTGTGCAACGAAATCATCGAAGAAGAGCTGCAGACTGACAGCGCGCCCACGCAGACCCCGCTACCCAAACCGCGCGAAATCTTCGACTTCCTTGACTCGTGGGTCATCGGTCAGGACCGCGCCAAGCGCGCACTATCCGTCGCAGTCTACAACCACTACAAGCGCGTGCGCTCCAGGGAAGCCGGAAACGATGAGGATATGCAGGGCACCAAGTCCAATATTCTCATGCTGGGTCCAACCGGAACCGGGAAAACCCACCTGGCCCGATCGCTTGCCCGCATGCTGCACGTTCCGTTCGTGATTGTGGATGCCACTGCGCTGACGGAGGCAGGGTATGTGGGCGAGGACGTTGAAAACATCCTGCTCAAACTTATCCAGGAAGCCGACGGCGACATCAAGAAGGCTGAACGCGGCATCATCTACATTGACGAGATCGACAAGATTGGCCGCAAGGGCGAAAACGCGTCGATCACGCGAGACGTATCGGGCGAGGGCGTCCAACAGGCACTGCTCAAGATTATTGAAGGGACCGTCGCATCCGTCCCGCCTCAAGGCGGTCGCAAGCATCCGCACCAGCAGTTCCTCGAAATCGACACATCCGGCATTCTGTTCATCGCGGCCGGCGCATTTGCCGGTATCGAGGAGATCGTGCGGGCGCGCCTTGGACAGCGCTCCACAGGTTTTGCCTCGTCACTGAAATCCTCTTCCGAAATGGGTGACATTTACGAATCAGTCACGCCCGAAGATCTGCACAAGTTCGGCATGATTCCGGAATTTATCGGCAGGCTCCCGATCCTCACCTCAACGAAACTGCTCACCGAGCAGGACCTGGTTCGCGTCCTCACCGAGCCGCAGGCATGCCTCGTCGCCCAGTACCAGCACCTGTTTGAGCTGGACGACATGACGCTGGAATTTACCGAGGACGCGCTGATGGAGATCGCCTCTGAAGCCAACAGGCGAGGTACGGGCGCGCGCGGCCTGTCCACCATTATGGAAAAGACGCTGTCCGACCTGATGTTTGAACTACCCAGTCGCGACGATGTCGGCACCGTCGTCATTACCCGCGATGTCGTCACCGGCGAGGGGGACGCGGAACTGTATGCCCCTGGTGAGGCGAAGACTCAAAGCGCGTAGCCGCCTTTGCCGGAGCGGGTGTGCCCGGCAGGAAGACATGCACGCGTCGAAGACGACGCAGCACGTAAGACAACGAGGGGAGTGCTGATATGAACCAAACATCTGACCCGAGTGCCGCCAGTGCCGGCACGCAGCCCGCTATTCCTGTAGAACTCAGCCAGGCACGCGAAACGATCGACAATATTGATGCTGCGCTCATCCACATCCTGGCGGAGCGGTTTCGCTGCACGAAGCGCGTAGGGTTCATCAAGGCGGAGCACGATATGCCGCCTGAAGATCGGGCGCGTGAGGCGCGGCAAGTGGCGCGATTGCGGCGTTTGGCGGAAGAAAGCGGGCTGGATCCGGACTTTGCGGAGAAGTTCCTGGCCTTTATGGTGCGCGAGGTTATCCGACATCATGAACACATCAAGCGCAATTTTGGAAACGAGGAGTGAACGGGGCGTAACACGTAAATGACATCGTTCACAAAGTGGGGCCAGTGACCGTATCATAGAGATAGTTCGTCAGAACTGTAATCACGTCATACACTTTCGAGGATATGAGGGCAATGGCAATGAGCCAAAACACCAATACTCCCCCTAATTATGGGCAGGATAACCCTAATTATGGGCAGGAGAATCAGTACAATTCGTCCGGCTCCGATGCGTACGGATCCCAGTCTCAGCAGTACCAGGCTGGACAGCCATCGCCATACGGCCAGCCGGGGCAGTACCAGCAGGCGAGCCAGTATCAGCAGGGAGCAAATCCTGTGGACACCGGCAGCATCGGATGGGCGGTCCTGGGATTCTTCGTCCCGATTGTCGGCTTGGTTTTGTGGTTGGTCTGGAAGGATCAGCGTCCGAACGATTCGCGCATGTCGCGTAACGGCTTCCTGGCATCACTGATCGTGTTCGTTGTTCTCATGATCATATGGTTCATCATTGTTGCGATAGTAGCAGCGAGCGCCTCCGTGTCCATGTCCTAATCCGCGGCACCAGGAACGCGCAAGGCGGCAGATATCCTCAGCGATATCTGCCGCATTTTTGCGTATTTCGAATTCTGCGATTCGAGATACGGCAATGAAATTCTAAAATTTCTCTTGACGTGAAGATAATAACAGGGGTATTGTCCGAAAGAAATATGTGAGCTGAAGGACAGGGAAGTAACTGGCTACATGAGGATTCACCGAGCCAGTATGTCAGCATGGCGCAGGCGAATCCAACCGTCACACAGCCACCTCATCGGACACATCAGCAAGCCCGGAAGGGGACGTCATGAGAAAACGATTTGGAGCCATAATGGCCGCCGCGGCGTTGGTACTGACTGCCTGCATAGCACCAGGTCCTTCGCACGAACGCGGATCCGTCGAATTCATCACTATCGCCGCCGGCGGCACGTCTGGACCGTACTACCAGATCGGCGCCTCTATGGCTCAGATTTTCCGCAACGAACTAGGATCGGACGCATCCGTACAGGCAACGGGCGCATCCGTGGAAAACATCTCGCTCATCACCTCAGGGCGCGCCGAACTGGCCTTCGTCATGGGCGATGCAACACGACAAGCTGTCGAGGGAACCGGCCCATTCGAAGGACGCCGCCAGCTCAGTGAGCTCACCGCACTAACAGCGTTGTACCCCAACTACGTCCAGATCGTGACAACCGCCAGGACCGGGATCCGATCGGTGGAGGACCTGCGCGGCAAACGCGTCGGCGTGGGAGACAAGAACTCCGGTGTGGAACTGAACGCGCAGATGATTCTGGATGCGTACGGCATGACCTATGACGACATCCAGGAAGACTTCCTGTCATACTCGGGCGCCATCGACCAGATCAAGAACGGCCAGACTGACGCAGCGTTCGTTACCTCCGGCCTGCCAAACTCCTCAATCATGGACCTTGCGACAACCGAAGACGTTGTCATTGTCCCCATCGAGGGTGAAGGATTCGCCAGGCTCAAGGAGAAGTATCCCTTCTTCGACCAGAGCGCAATCCCAGGCGGAACATACTCACAGGCAGAGGACGTCCTCACCGCGTCGATTATGAACCAGCTGCTCGTCTCTCCGGACCTGGACGAGGAACAGGTCTACAAAATGACGAAAGCCCTGTTTGAAAACCTCGACACCCTGCACGCGTCTCACAAGGCTGCAACGGGAATCACGCTGGACAGCTTCGATGAAGGCGCAGCAGTCCCCATCCACCCTGGAGCACTGCGCTATTACACAGAACAGGGGGTGGTGAGCAAAGATGCATCCAAAGACACTGCACAGTCTGAATAAGAGCCCGCGGATCGTGGCAGCCGTCGTCGGCATCGCCCTCGTCGCAACGGGTGCAATGTGCGGTGCGTACGCAACCGCGCTCCATGCCGCACCCTCGATAATCATTGAAGATCAGGAAACCGGTCAGGAATATTTCCGATTCGCCGCCACTGACGACGAACCGATCACGATGAAATGGATCCATTCCATCGAGAAGGAACCGTGGGTCGAGTACTACACCGTCCACGGCGACCACCTGCAGCTTGACGCCATCGACATCAAATCATACGGAGCGGGGGTGCCGGCCGACCCTGGAGGAGTGACCACCGTCAAAGACGGTGTCATCCACACCGAAGGAATCAACCGGACGATTCCGGAGCTGACGTGGGCGCATAGCCACGATACTCACACCACGCTCACCGTCGGAACTCATGTCATCGCCCCGACGGATCTGCCACATCATGCCCTCGTGCGACTACGAATTCAGGAGTAGAACCATGTCTCACTCACACACCACATAGGCTCACCCCTCACAGACGCACCCGACCCGGTCGAAACGTGACGACGAACGTGTCAGTGTCGACACGCACGACATTGATGTACACGCCGAAGACGTGCTTGAAGAATTTGACCGGGAATCGCGCGTTCGCCAGGTCGAGTGGAAACCGATGGCCATTCTCATCACAGCCGTCGCAGTCGCCCTGTCCCTGTATCACATGTGGACCGCCTACTTCGGTGCGCCGCCGGTGCTGATCCACCGATCGATCCACGTCGGCGTCATCTTGTTCCTGACATTCCTGCTGTATCCGCCGATCCGAAAGGGCGTGCGCTCGCGAGTCCCGTTTTATGACATCATCCTGGCCCTGGCTGCGCTGTCGACGGCCGTTTACGTGATAACCAACTACGACGGGATTGTGCGTCGGTTCGGTGAACCCTCGACTGCAGACCTTGTCTTTGCGACGATTCTGGTTGTTTTGGTCATTGAAGCGGCGCGCCGGCTCACCGGCTGGGCCATGCCGCTGCTGGCGATCGCGTTCGTGATATACGCGCTGTACGGGCGATTGTTCCCCGGAATCTTCCGTCACCGCGGGTATTACCCTTCCGACACGTTCAACTTCCTGTATTTGACGACCGAAGGAATCTACGGCACGGCAATTTCTGTGTCCGCCACCTACATCTTCCTGTTCATCCTGTTCGGAGCGGTCCTGCAGAAGTCAGGCATGGGTGAGTTCTTCAATGACATCGCGCTGGCTATTGCCGGTCAATCCCGTGGTGGCCCCGCGAAGGTGTCGGTCATTGCCTCTGGCTTCCTTGGGTCGATCAACGGTGCCGCCGTGGCGAACGTGGTAACAACCGGTGCTTTCACGATTCCGCTGATGAAACGCGTGGGCTATAAGTCGACGTTTGCGGGCGCGGTGGAAGCCTCGTCATCTGTTGGCGGCCAGATCCTGCCGCCGATTATGGGCGCTGCAGCGTTCATCATGGCTGAGACCTTGGGCATACCATACAGTGAAATCGCGATTGCCGCGTTGATCCCCGCCTTGCTGTACTACCTGGGCATCATCGCGCAGGTGCATTTGAGGGCAACGAAGGAAGGCCTGAAGGGTATTTCTCGTGACTCGTTGCCTCTGGTGCGAGACGTCATGAAAGAACGCGGTCACCTGGTCATCCCGCTGCTCTTCCTGATCTACATGCTGTTCTTCTCAGGACGCACCATCTTGTTCTCTGCGCTGCTGACGATTCTGGTGACCATAGTGGTCGCAGAGCTTCGCCCGGCTACGCGCATGTCAGTCAAAGACATCATCGAAGCGCTGGCAAACGGTGCCAAAACAGCAATCTCCGTGGCTGTGGCCTGCGCGGCCGTTGGCATCATCGTCGGTGTTGTGACGATGACGGGGTTCGGTGTCAAACTGGCGAATGCAATCGTAGCATTCGGCGCAGGATCAATTTTGCTGTCACTGGTGCTGACGATGGTGGCCTCGATCATTCTGGGCATGGGCCTGCCGTCGATTCCGACCTACATCATCACCGCAACGATGGCTGCACCTGCGCTTGGTCAGCTGGGCGTGCCTCCGCTGGTTGCACACATGTTCGTGTTCTACTTCGGCTTGTTCGCCAACATCACGCCGCCTGTCGCCCTGGCCTCCTTCGCCGCTGCCGGCCTGTCGGGGGCTGACCCGATGCGCACGGGCTTCCAGTCGATGAAACTCGCCCTGGCCGGATACGTCATTCCGTTCATCTTTGTGTTCAACCCGGTTCTGTTGCTCCAGGACGTGAACTGGCTGGAGGGTATGAAGGTAACTGCCACGGCTGTTGCAGGCGTGCTCCTGCTGGCGATCGCCGTCGAAGGCTTCTTTATGGAAAAGGTACCGTTGCTCATGAGAGCAGTGTTCCTGGGCGCAGGCCTATCCATGATGTCGCCTGAGCCGATCACCGACCTGATCGGCATCGCGGCAGGTGCGTGTGCACTGGCGTTCATGATGATGAAGGCCAAGAAGAACGATAACCTCTCACTCAAAGCCATTTAGCGGCGGTTCGGCCGATCGCGCCGTGGCAGTCGATCATGATGCAGACGGCCGGCCCCTCATCGGGCGTCCTGTGGTGATGGGGCGGCTGGCCAACCCATCAGCTGCATGAATTGGGGACGGCTGAGCATCGTGATCTGGCTGTGGCCGTGATATTCCGCGGCTGCGTGCAGCCGAAAGCGGCTGGGATGATCTGCTGATCAACGGGTCAAGGTAATTGAAGGGCTGAATCGTCAACCAGTCAAGGTATGAGGCGTAGGATTCAACATCTCACGATATGAGAACGTTGATATAGTACGGAAAAATCGATGTTCAACGGTCGGCTGTGCGAAGTGAGCGGCCCTCTTACCTTGACGGGTTGACGCGCGGCAGTGCGTTGACCTTGACCGGTTGACTAGGACCTTGACCCGTTGACGTGCGACTGCGCGAACATCGCAAACGGTTGGCTTCTTGCCCGCGCCCTGCACGAGAGCGCGGGCAAGAAGCACACGAACGCTACTTATCCTGGTCCTCTTCAAGCGGTCCGCCGTAGATGTCGTTGATGACAGCCTCGAAGCGCTTGGTCACAACCGCACGCTTGACCTTGAGCGAGGGCGTCAGCATGCCGTTAGCTTCCGTGAAGTCAGAGGTCAGCACGCGGATCGCTCGAATCGACTCGGCACGCGACACATGTGCGTTCGCACGTTCAACTGCTCGCTCCAACGACGCCTGTACCTCCACATTGGTCGAGGCTTCAGCAACGGACATCGCTGGCAGGCCGTGATTCTTCAACCACACCGGCAACATCTCCTCATCCAACGTGATGAGAGCAGCGACGAACGGACGCTTGTCACCTACGACCACAACCTGACTGATCAGCGGATGAGAACGAAGTGGATCTTCCAGCGTGGCAGGTGAAACATTCTTGCCGCCTGCCGTCACGATCAGCTCCTTGGCTCGACCTGTGATGCGCACATACCCATCACGATCCAGCGACCCCAGATCACCGGTGCGGAACCAACCGTCCTCAGTCAACGCCTGAGCTGTCTCGTCGGGCATATTGTGGTAGCCCTGGAAAACCGAACACCCCTTGATGAGGACTTCTCCCTGATCAGAGATCTTGATCGACAGCGGCGGAAGCGGCGGTCCGACCGTGCCGATCTTGGTCAGACGCGGTGTATTGACCGACACCGGCCCAACCGTCTCAGTCAGGCCGTAGCCTTCCAACACAGGCAGTCCGATACCGCGATAGAAGTGAGCGAGATGCGTGGACAGGGGAGCGCCGCCGGACACGATGTAGCTGGCATTGCCGCCCACAAGCTTCAGGAGCTTTTGATACACCAGCTTGTCAGCCACCATGCGCTGGGAACGCAGCGAACGCGAGGGACCTTCAGGAGTATCCAACGCGCGCGAGTATTCCACCGCCACATGTGCAGCCCAACGGAATACTTTGCGCTGAGGGCCCGAGCCCGCCTGAGCGTCCGCCGAGTTATAGATCTTCTCCAGCACTCGCGGCACAACCAGCAGATAGGACGGCCTGAACGAAGCGAGATCCGGCAGCAGGTTCTTCGTGTCAGGGCTGTGCCCCAGCACACCTCCACCTGAAATCTGGAAGACCTGCAGGAAACGCGCAAACACGTGTGCCAACGGCAAGAACAATAAGAGGCGTGAATCTTCACCCGCCGCGATCTCCGGCATCCAACGGTGCGAATTCACCGCCAGCTCAGTGAAATTGCCGTGCGTGAGCACCGTGCCTTTGGGCCGTCCCGTCGTGCCCGACGTGTACACGATCGTGGCAATCGAATCGGTGGTGAGCTGCGCCATGCGACCAGTCAGCACTGTGCGCCGAACCTGAGCGCCACCATCCTGGATGGTTTGGATCGCCTCGGAATCCAGCGACAGCACGGTGACATCCTGAGATTGCGAGCTGGCCGCGGCACGCACCAGTTCCGCCATCGTGATGGTCTCAGTGATCGCCACGCGCGCCTGCGTGTCTCTGAGGATAAAGGCGATCTGCTCGATCGACGACGTCTCGTAAATCGGAACGGGCACCAGTCCTGCACACCAGCAGGCAAAATCCAACAGCGTCCACTCGTAGCGCGTATGCGACATGACGGCGACCCGATCACCGAATTCGAGCCCCATTGCAATCAGGCCGGCAGATGTGCGCTGCACATCCTCGTAGAAGTGCGCGGCACTCATTGGACGCCACGTGTCCCCCATCGAGAGCTTGCGCTCAATAATCGGCTTGCGCGGTGAGCGTTGCACCCTGCGCTGCAGCAGGTAGGGAATCGTGGTGTGCTCGTCGATCCGGACCAGGACAGGCGCCCGCCACTCGAGTGCATCGGTTGAGACAGGTTCGCTCTCGTCCTCGCTCTCGCCCGCGTCAATCGAGTCTCCTGACGGCAGGCGGAGCTGAGACGACGTGAAAGCAGACGTTGCCTCTTCCACACCAATTGACGAGGGAGACTCCTGTCCTGCCGGCTCGACGACTACCTGTTCATCGGCATTCGAATCGGGCTCGCTGGAGCTGTGCGCCATGACTACTTCTTTCTTTTGGCCGGAGGCTCACCCAGGGTCACGTCAGCAACCTTGACACTGTGGGTCTCATGCGAATCATCGCCGCTGTCGGGTGTTGACGCGGATTCTTCAAGAGTCAGCGTACCCGTCACCTTCGTAGCAGAGCGCAGATCGGATTCCACCATTTCGAGGGCAGGAATCATGTCGGCAGGAGCCTGCACCGTCACAGCCAGGAACGGCGTACGCGGAGAAACCTTGGCTTCCGACTTGACGCGGCGCATGACGATCAGCGCTGCCGACGCAGCATCCAGAACAGTCGGGTCACCCTCGGGGCCGGACAGCTCATCGAGGGTAGGCCAGGACGCGCGATGAATGGAACCTTCCTGATACCACGACCACACCTCTTCCGTGACGTAGGGCAGGAAGGGCGCGAGCAGACGCACAGCAGCGTTGATGACCAGGGCCAACGTCGCGCGTGCCGACTGAGCTTCCTCGTCCGACCAGGCGCCGTCGTGGTTGTAGGCACGCTCCTTGACCAATTCCACGTAGTCATCGCAGAACGTCCAGAAGAATGATTCAGTGACCTCGAGGGCACGCGCATGGTCGTAGGCTGCAAATGCGCTGCTGGCAGTGTCGATGACGGAACGCAGGTGTGCCAGAACAGACTGGTCAAGTGGCTGCGTCACATGCGAGGCATCAAGATCCACCTCACCGGAATCGTCGCCCATCGTCAGCGCGAATTTCGAGGCGTTGAGAACTTTGATAGCCAGGCGGCGACCGATCTTCATCTGCGACTCGTCGAAAGCTGAGTCCACACCCAGACGGGCGGAAGCCGCCCAGTAGCGAACCGCATCCGACCCGTACTTTTCGAGCAGGCCCATCGGCGTGACGACGTTGCCCTTCGACTTCGACATCTTCTTGTGGTCTTTATCGACGATCCAGCCGGATAAAGCCGTGTGCTGCCAGGGCAGTTCGCCAAATTCGAGTGCGGCACGCACCACCGTGGAGAAGAGCCACGTGCGGATGATGTCCTGCCCCTGCGGGCGAAGGTCCATCGGGTAAACGCGGGTGAACAGGTCCTCGTCTTCCAGCCAGCCGGCTGCAATCTGTGGGGACAGGGACGAGGTCGCCCACGTGTCCATAATGTCCAGCTCGGCTGCGAAGCCACCGGGCTGGTCACGCTGATCCTCCGTGTATCCGTGGGGCGTGTCGCTGGACGGATCGATCGGCAGGTCAGCTTCATCAGGAATGATCAGCTGGTCGTACAGCGTTGTGCCATCCTCGTCGATCCTGTACCACAGCGGGAACGGCACGCCGAAGAAGCGCTGACGGGAGATGAGCCAGTCATTGTTGAGGCCACCCACCCAGTTCTCATAGCGCACCCGCATGAATTCGGGGTGGAAGTCCAATGCGTGCCCGCGCTCAATGAGCTCCTCATTGAAGTCCTTACCCGTTGATTCATGCGTCCATGGGCGCCCACCGTTGCGGATGTACCACTGGCGGGACGTGACGATTTCCAGAGGCTTTTCGCCGCGCTCAAAGAAGTTTGTCTGACGCTGCGTCGGAGTGGGTTCACCACTCATTTCACCGGACTCACGCAGGCGGTCAACCACTTCCTGACGCGCTGAGAACGTGGTCTTTCCGGCCATCGCCTCATACGCCTGGCGGCCGGCGGGATCCGTGATCCATTCGGGCACGTCGGTTGCGATGCGGCCATCTTTGCGCAAAATAGCTCGCAACGGCAGATCAAGGTCGCGCCACCAGTCAATGTCAGTCGTGTCACCGAACGTACAACACATCGCGATGCCCGCGCCCTTATCCATCTCCGCTTCCGGGTGGGCAAGGACAGGCACTTCCACACCGAAGACGGGCGAGGTAACCGTGGTGCCGAACAACGGCTTGAAACGCTCATCGTCAGGGTGAGCGATCAGGGCAACACAGGCTGCCAGCAGTTCGGGTCGCGTGGTCTCAATGTAGACATCGCGACCGTTTTCAACCGGTGCACCCTGCTCAGCGGCTTGGCGTGCGGCCCCCTCGTCAGTGATGTGGAATGCGAGGCGGTGGTAGAACCCTGGGTATTCGCGTGATTCGAGCTCAGCCTGGGCCACGGCAGTCTGGAACGTGATGTCCCACAGGCCGGGCGCCTCCTGCTGGTAGGCCTCGCCGCGCGCCAGGTTACGCAGGAACGCTGCCTGGGCAACCTTGCGGGCATGTGCGCCGATGGTTTGGTAATGCTGCTTCCAGTCGACCGACAGGCCGAGGCGACGCCACAGCGCTTCGAACTGCTTCTCGTCATCGATGGACAGGCGCTCGCACAGCTCCACGAAGTTCTGGCGACTGATCGGCTGCTGGTCGCGAGCCTTAATGGATTTTCCGCCACCGGTGTGCGGGGGCTGGAAGTCGGGGTCGTAGGGCAGTGACGTGTCGACGCGCACGCCGAAATAATTCTGAACGCGGCGTTCAGTTGGCAGGCCGTTGTCATCCCACCCCATTGGGTAGAACACTTCCTTGCCCATCATGCGCTGGTAGCGGGCAACCACGTCAGTGTGCGTGTAGGAAAAGACATGCCCCACGTGCAGGGATCCGGAAACGGTGGGCGGAGGAGTGTCGATCGAATAGACCTGTTCACGCGTGGCCGTGCGATCAAATGAGTACGTTCCGGCGTCTTCCCAACGGCCGCCCCACTTGTCCTCTAATCCATCTGCTGTCACTTTGTCGGGCACCTGACCCAGGTGCGGTCGCGATGACAGGGGTTGCTGTGTGGTCATATGAGTCTGACTCCATCCGATACGCGTATAACTCTGCCCTTAGCCTACGAGGTTAAGGCGCTTGCCACCAAAGACGTCCAGCATCCAGTGGTGTCTACCTCAACTCACCGTCGCGCTGGACTGCCGCATCGACAGCGGCGACCAGTGCATTCGACAGGCCTGCTTCTTCACTTGCGAGCAGTCCTGCAATGGTGGTGCCACCGGGCGAGCAGACCTGATCGATCAGCTGAGCAGGCACGATGCCGTCTTCGGCTCGGTCAAGGACCAAACTGGCAGACCCGGCAACCGCCTGGGCTGCAATGGTGGTCGCCTGACTCTTCGACAGGCCGTATTTCACACCGGCGCGCGCGAGCGCCTCAATGATCTGAAACACCCAAGCCGGTGAGCATCCTGCCAGTGCGCTGAATACTGCGAACTTGTCTTCGTCAATGACGAGGGTGGTGCCCACCGCGTTCATCAGTGCGCGAACGGCGTCAAGGTAGGTGCCATTTGTGGTGAAGGAGGCGGCGGTAGTCGAGGCAGCCTTGTTGGCACACAGTGCACTCATGGACTGGCCGATCTGCGCATTCACATTCGGCATGACGCGCACAATCGGAACATCACCCAGCGCTGCACTGAGCGTATCGATCGGCGTGCCGGCAGCCAGGGACGCCACGCATACCCCGCCGCGTTCGGCGATTGTTGGAGCCAGCGCGATGCACACTTCACGAATCGCGTAGGGTTTGACGGCCAGGACGACGATGTCGCATTCGGCGGCGATACGCTCATTGGTCGCAGACTGTCCGCCCAGCTCATCGGCCAGTGCGGCTGCCCTGCCGGAGCCGGTATCTGAAAACATCAGGGAGTCGATGGCCTCACTGTGAGCCGCTCCGCGAGCAATTGCTCCTGCCATTGATCCTGATCCAACGAAACCTATACGCATGATCTTCTCCTTCTTCGCGTGCGCGCGTCGCCCTCGTCAATTATTGCCAGCGGACGAGGGCGACTCAAAGTGGGCGGCATGACTGGCGTGACGTTACTTGCGGCGCGTGCCGAAAATACTGCGGGTGATTTCGCGCCCAATCTGAGTGCCGGCGGACTTGATCACGTTGGCCAGTGCCGATTCCATGGATCGTTGGCGGCGCTCGCGGGCTTTCTGAGCGCGTTGCTGCTCACGTTGGGCTTCCTTCTCCCAGCGGGCTCGCTCCTTTTCCGCCTCTCGTTCGGCCTTCTTGCGAGCCTTCTCCTGTTCCTTTTCCAGCTCGGCCTGCTTTTCTTCTGCGGCCCGCTGGTCAATCGCTTTCTGGGTGCGCTCAGCCAGCTCTTCGGTGGCAGAGCGCGGGTCAACAGGTGTGGCGTAGCGGGCGACCAGATCTGAGGCCGACAACAACGTAGAGATCGTCGCGTCGGACGCCTCTCCCATGACCGATGCGGGAGCCCAGATGCTGAACGGTGCGGGCGGTGTGGGGCGGCCTTTCGGGTCGAGTACCGTCACCACCGCTTCACCTGTGCCGAGCGTGGTCAGGATCTCCGCCAAGTCCAGATCAGTGGTGGGGAAAGTCTTGACGGCATCCTTGAGGCGGCGCTGATCGTCCGGTGTGATGGCACGCAGCGCATGCTGGATGCGCGAACCGAGCTGTGCGAGCACGTCAGAGGGGATGTCCGTGGGAGACTGGGTGACGAAGACGATGCTGACGCCCTTGGAACGGATCAGGCGCACGGTGTGGACCACCTGACGCACGAACTCCTTGGTCGCATCGGTGAACAGCAGGTGTGCTTCGTCAAAGACGAATGTCAGGCGTGGCTTGTCCAGGTCACCGACCTCGTCGAGGCTGGAGAACAAGTCAGCGAGCAGCCACATGATCAGCGCGGAGATCAGGGCCGGCTGGCGGGACATGTCGCCTACTTCCAGCAGGGAGATAATCCCGCGCCCGTCACTGTCGGCCTTCATCAGGTCAGCCGTGTCGAATGCGGGTTCCCCGAAGAACTGGTCACCCCCCTGGGAAGCAAGGGCGGTCAGCGTGCGCAAGATGACACCGGCGGTCGCTTTGGACACGCCGCCGATCCCGCTGAGCTCCTCTTTGCCTTCAGGGGAAGTGAGGAACGTGATGACTGATTGCAGGTCACCGAGGTCAACAAGTTCCAGACCGTTCGTGTCGGCCCACGAGAAAATCAGTTGAAGTGCCTGCTCCTGCGTGGTGTTGAGCTGGAGCGCGCGGGCCAGAAGCAGCGGCCCGAAATCGCTGACGCGTGTGCGCACCATCGCGCCGGGAACAGGGGCGTTGGAGCCTGCCGGTGTGAGCAACTGTGTGGGGAAGGAAGCCGGTTGCCAGTCCTGCCCGTTGGCGGTCGTGCGCGCAGCAAGCTTGTCGTTGGCAGTACCCTTTTCGGCAAGGCCGGTCAGATCGCCTTTGACATCGACGAGGGCGACCGGGGTTCCCGCTGTTGACAGTCCTTCTGCCAGGAGCTGGAGGGTGCGAGTCTTGCCAGAGCCGGTGGCGCCGGCTACGAGTAGGTGACGGTTGAGGATGGACAGCGGTATTGTGGCGGTCGCCTGGGGTAGGTGAGTGTCGCCGTCTAGCAGCGTACCGACCGTGATGGTTGGAGCCGATGTGGTGTCCGCGAATGCGTAGGCGGCGCTGATAGTGTCAGCCAAAGGTGAAGAGGCAGGAGGCGTCGTGTCTTCTTGAGGCTTATCGGGCGCGTTGTCCGTCGTGCCTTCTGGTGCCTGCTGGGGCGCGTCGGCTGCTGAGTCCTTGTCTGCTGCTGAGTCCTTGTCTGCTGCTGAGTCCTTGTCGGCGGATTCTTGCTCCTGCTCAGATTCGTCAGCGTGCGGTTGCACGTCGTGGGGCTTGTCAGAAGGCGGGTTGTCGTCCTGTGCGTTCTCGGCGGGGTTTTGGGCTGGGTCTGCGGGCGCCTGCACTGATCCGCCCTGTGCTTCCAGTGCGGCGAGGCGGGCTGCGGCGGCCTCAGCTTCTGCTCGGGCGGCGCGTGCTTCAGCTTCGGCCGCCTGAGCGCGAGCCTGTGCGAGTTGAGCTTCCAAGTCGGCGTTGTTTTCACTCATATCTCGAGTCTAAAAGCTCACCGCAAGGATCAGGGTTAGTTGGCGCCCGCAATTGACTGAGCACCGTCGATCCATTGTCCGGCTTGTGTTGTTGAGCCGTCAGAGGGGCGATTTCCGGAGACGTAGTAGATCGTCAGATCGCCTTTGGGAAGAATCGTCAGTTCGACGAATCCACCGTTTTCTTCATCGTGCCAGTTAAATGTGGTGTCCGATTTGGCATCTTGAGGCGTGATATCGGTGAAGTGGCTCAGACCTGCTGGGGGGAGGACACGGTCGCCGATTTCACGCGCGCTGTCAGCAGGAATTGCGTTGCCGGCCAGGACTGCAGTGCTGACCTCAAAGCCAACGATGGCTCCGGTTTCTTTCTCTGTCGTTCGTCCGTCCAAAGAAGGCCCCTTGAGCTCAGAGAAAGACCCAGCTCCGGATTCGGAGAGTTCGTCGAGAAGCTGCTTAAAGGCGGGGAGAACTTCCGTTTGAACGCTTTCAATTGTCTGGCGCTTCTCAAAGGGGGCGCTGCCATCCCAGAACTCGTTAGTCACTGTTTGCTCCTTTGTGGTACACGACGCTGCTGTCAACGCTGCAATTGTCAGTACGGATAGAAAGGGAATGCTCGGAGCGTGCAGTCTTGTACGTGCTGCGAACACCATCTACTTCACTCCCGCGATTACACGGCCGAAGTCATTCATTGTCGCAGACCCTTCTTCAAAGTAAGAACTGTGCTGCGAAAACGGGTCGACCCATTCCCAGAAGGTATCAGGCTTAGCAGTGGAATCTGCGAGATGCTCGATGCCGTCAAGCTTGTTCGGGTTCTTGCCGAAGGAAAAGTCCGGTCCTATCCCTTGCACTCGATCTCGGTATTGGGCGTGCGAGACGTGCGCATGCGGTCCCGGATCTCCTCCTGAATCAGCGGGCAGGTTATATTCACGGATGTCCTGCACACCCGATCCAGGGGAGCCAAACATCACGAGATCGTCAACTACCCCTGTCCTCGTGTCCTTCACTGCCATACCGGAAGTAGTCGAGCCATACGAATGGCCGAGAACAGTCTGATGCGGGTCACCATATTCGCCTGCCTCACGCGAGGCCTGGATTCCTTCAACGAAAGAATTGAGCCTGTCGGCACCTGCGTGTGCTTTAGATGTGGAGGCAACATCTGACAAGTCCGGAGCATCGTAGCCGAGCCATGCAATAGTTGCGACATCGCCATTATTGTTCTTCAAAGCCTTGCTCTGCATGACGTCTGTCTTGGCCGTGTACGAGTCGAGACTATCGTGAACTGTAGTGTTCATACCGGGAACGAAAGTCGCAACGTGCTTAGCGCTGTCAATATCTCCATGAGCGACAGCGGCTTTCAATCGTTCTCCAGAATCATCTAAAACGAGTAAGGACAATTCCGGGTCGGAATTAAGTGTGGACTCGACAGCGCGAAGATCTTCCAGTTTCTCTTGAGCTCGCTGCCATTCACTATATTCGAGTGATGCAAAACCCGATGGCCCCAAGCGTTCTTGAGCATCAAGGTATTTCTTGCGAGCTTCCTTCTCGGCTTGCTCAGCTTCAGAGAGCATGGCAGGAAGACGAATCTTATTGGCTTCATCGCGTGCGGATCCAGGCAGGCCGTCCAGCCCTCCGATGAGGTCTGGATGATTTTTGATGAGGGCATCTTGTTCATCTTCAGATAGAGCATTCCACCACGTTGCGATTTCTGCTGGTGACCAGGTGGCAGGGTCAGGCAAATCTGATAAACCCGGACTCGTAGAGCTGCTACTCTCCGAATTTCGATAAGAGCCTTCTGCCACGGCGCGAGTGCGATGTGCATACTCGCTGTCCACTTCTGTTGCTCGCTGAACTGCACGGTTGATGTTTGCAATCGTAGCCTGACATTCCGCTTCGTTCCGCGCCGCCTCAATGGCGTAAACGTCTGGGGGGAGAGTGGACGGTGGCGGGGGATGAGATGCCGATCCATTTGCATGGATCGCCACACCATCGATCTGTGCCTGAGTGATGCATTCATGAACGAGAGTCATGACTTCATTGACGCCATCAGCAGCATCTGCCGTTGCCATCATGAGCTCGGCAGTGTCATTAATGACGCGGCTCAGATGTTCAATGATCGTGCCTAATTGATCGCGCGCTGAGTCTGCGGCCTCACCAACAGACTGGATCTCGTTTCGTGCTGCGGCTGCTTCATCCGCCTGAGCTCGGAACTTATGGTAGGAATCAGTCAGGTTGTTCGCCGCTTCAATGACCGGGCCGTCATTCCAATATTGAATATCGCTCCACGAGGGCATTGCGACCTCCTACTTCACTGTGTGAACAGCGGTGTCCCCACCTGTGCCGCCATCAGTGGCTCTAGCAGGTTCTGAGTACGCTGGCGGCTCTACAGTGTTGCCTGAAAATCCGTTCGTAATGCTGTTTTCTGTGGCGTTGAAGCTGTTTTGAGTACTCATAGCAGCATCGCTGAACCGAGACAGCAAATTGGCGGTAGCTTTTGAGCGTTCCTCGATATTCGCGCCGGCCTCCGCCGCGGCTGAAGGTGACGATGCGCCGGGCATTGCTGATGAAAGTCCTGAAAGTGCGTCCGCCACTGTGACGGCGCAAAGATCGTCAGCGATAGATGCAGTTGAATTGGAGAGCTTGCCGAAATCTCCTGGCACGACATGTAAATCTGTCACGGTAGTCCTCTGTCTCCTTGTCAGCGGGCGTTTTCATGATAAGAGATGCATGCCCTCGAGTAAAGAGGTTGGAATAAATCGCTTGTGATGTGGACAGTGCCCAGATATCCACATGAGGCACTTCGCGCTGGAGTTATCCACACTCGCACTGCCGCTGTTCCGAGACAGTCCGCAGTATCCTTACAGTGCTCACATGGACCTCCTTCAACGCCGTCGTCTCAAAAAGCTGACACACGCTGTGTACGCCCAGGCAGCGTCTGAACGCGGCGACGAAACACCCGAGCAGCGCATCCGTATTCTGCCATCGGCGCCGGCAGTCATTGTCCTGGTCCTCGTCATTGTCCTTGTCAGCGCAATCTCAGTATGGCGCTTTCGTTCAGCTCCAGATACCGCCCATAGCCTCGACGAATCATCGCCAAACGAAGCACCGGCTGCTCAGTCCGCCCAGTCCTCCTCGGCTGTTACGGGCGTTGACGAGGGCGATCTACTCACCCCATCTGACACTGCCAGCGTCACCGTCTACGTGACAGGACAGGTCGGGCAGCCGCAAGTCGTGGAGCTTCCCGACGGCTCACGAGTCATCGATGCGGTCGATGCTGCGGGCGGTCCACTTGCTGATGCCGACCTTGAATCGCTCAACATGGCGCGCGTGCTGGTCGATGGTGAACACATAGCCGTGACCAAACCAGGTGAAAGCCCTCCACCCGGTGCTCAGACAGGCACTCCGTCACGCAATGACTCTGATGGCAACCCGGCAGGCAACACGGCACCATCCTGTATCAACATCAACACCGCTGAATCTGCCGAACTCGAAAATCTCGACGGCGTGGGACCAGCCATTGCGCAACGCATCATTGACTATCGCCAGACAGTTGGTCGCTTCGATTCAGTCGAACAGCTCGATGATGTCTCAGGCATTGGACCGGCAATGCTTCAGAAGATTTCGACAGGTGCGTGTGTGTAAGAGCGGCGTTGCCACCGACAGAAACGCCTGCTACTGGGCACTCGCATCGGACTGGGCTCCGTCAGTCCACTGTTCGGCTTGAGTTGTCGAACCATCCGTCGGGCGCATGCCTGAAATGTAATAAACAGTCATGGAACCATCGGGTAGAATCGTCAGTTCGACGAATCCACCGTTATCCGGATCAAACCAGTTGTACGAGACCTCGCCGGTGTCGTCATCATCAGGTGTGAGGTCACTGAATTGGGTCATTCCGAGCGGGGTCACAATGTCGCCTGTGATCCGGCGAGCCTCTTCAGGCGGAATTGCGTGGCCAGCGGCAATGGCAGTTGCAACTTCAAAAGCCGAGATCTTGCCCGTGTTACGATCAGTCGCACGACCCGTCAGCGAAGGGCCCTCGAGCTCTGAAAATTGTCCGGCTCCAGCTGCGGACAGGTTGGCGAGGATTTCCTGGAATGCGGGCAGGATGGTGCGCTGAACATCCTCGATTGTGGCGCGCTGCTCGAGGGATAAGGATCCATCCCAGAATTGATTATCCGTCGTCGGCTGCGAGGAATGACACGACGTCAGCGCAAACGCAACCATGAGTGTGACAAGTGGCAACATCAGGAACGATCGCACCCGCGTTCTCAGCGCATCAGTGCGGGACTTGGTGTGAGCGCGCTGTAAGCGTGCTGCACTCAGTGCGCGGACGATCCTCGTTGATGCGCGCAGGTGCAAGAGTTCTGGAGATGGTCCCGGAGGTGTCCGTATCGCAGCGTCGTGAGCATCAGGAGCAACGTATGGTGGGTTCAAACGGGTGTCCTTGTCATGAGCGCGGTTAGATGAGTCCTACTGTAAGCGCGCTGCGTCGCCCCTGTAAATCGAACGACAACTTAATCCGACCGGGGTTTTGTCGTGTGGAAAACCACCGCCGTCCACAGCCACCACACGTGTGCAGCGCTCACCCACAGGCGAAGGACACACGGTGGTAGGCGGTGAGACGAATGCATACCCTCGTCCTCATGCAGCACTTTTTCTTGATTGAATCATCGGCTCGCACTCGCCGTTGCCATGCCGGTCAGCCGTTTCCCGGGGCGCCACCGTCACTGAAGGCCATCCGATGAGTTCACCGAGGATTTATCCGCGCATGCGTGATATGCGTGTCACGCCGGTTGCCGCCAGCATCTGGATCACCCTGCTCATCTGTCTGCGCATCTCGATCCACCTGAAGGATGCGGTGGTAGTGACCGGTGTCCTTGTGGCACTCGCAGCAACACTGGCCGCGTGGCGGGTTCGTGATCGGCACAATGAACGAGGGAGGCCTCGCCCTCGCCGGATGCGCACTCCTGTCGGATCGTTACGGTTGGGATGGGCGGCAATACTTATCGCATCGGGTGCGGCTGCAATAGTTGCCGGCAGTGCCTGCGATGCTCATGCGCGGGATCCGACCGTGCGCCTCATCGACTCTGGACGCACCTACGTGACGCTCCGCGTGCGCCTGATCGATGACCCAGCTGCGATGGCAAGCCGGTGGAACCGGACACGCTTCTACGCAGACGCGCGCGTCGAACAGGTTGAAGTGTCTCACGGTCAATGGCAGCCCTCGAACGTGAATGTCATGTTGATGGGTGCAGGGATTGGAGAGTATGTGCGCGATGATCGCGTACTCGTGCGCGGCAGTATTGACTCGCAGTTTCGCTCCGACCCGCCGTTTGTGGGCGCGATGGAGGCTGAGAACATTGAGCTGACTGAACGCCCGGGCGGATGGGTCTCGATTGTCCGTCATGTCAGATCATCGATGCGTCAGGTGTGCTCGGCGCTCACTGTGCAAGGCCAGGCGCTGGTTCCCGGCGTCGCCATTGGTGATGATCGCGCCATGAACGAGGAGCTTTCGGACGCAATGAAGACGTCGTCGCTGACGCATCTCACGGCCGTGTCCGGAACTCACATCGCGATCATGTTGTCACTGATCGTCAGCGCAGTGCCAGGGCGAGGATTGATCCGCGCTGGCGCGACCCTTGCGGCGATGAGTCTTCTTGTGGCAGTTGTCGGACCGCAGCCCTCGGTCATACGCGCGGTGTTGACCGCGAGCGTCGGAGTCGCAGGCTTGTTGCTCAAACGGCCTGGGGGAGCGCAGGCAGCGCTGTCCACCGTGGTCGTACTGGTTTTGCTGATTGACCCGTTTTCTGCCCGGGCAGTGGGGTTTGCGCTGTCCGTCCTTGCCACGTGGGGCGTTGTCGGCCCTGCTCAACAGTGGAACGAAGCTGTCAAGCACGCGGTGCGCAGCGATGCCTGGTATGCGCGCTGTGTCAGACGCCTGCTGCAGGCGTGCTGTGTTCCACTTGCCGCTCAAATCCTGGTGGCGCCTGTCCTCGTACTGATGTCGCCGCTTCTACCAGTGTGGGGTGTGATTGCGAACGTTTTGGTCAGCCCTGTCATCGCGCCAGCGTGCGTCTGCGCCCTGATGACAGCGGTGTGTGCGCCGTGGTGGCCCGCTGCAGCAACCCTGATGGCGCACGTTGCACAAATATTCACGGGATGGATCGCGTGGGTCGCTACATGGGTGTCGTCATGGCCGATGGCGAACGTGTCATGGCCACAGGGGATCGAGGGAACTATCGTCCTGGCCAGCGCAGCAATCGGAATGCTGAGTGTGTCCACAGTGGTACGCAGATGCCGTCGACGCATGTCACACTAGTGGCATACCCTGAATCTAAAAAACGACACGGTGAGGAAGCGGAGGAGGATGGCAGATGGCGCGTCGATCCCAGTCACGCTCAAGTGACCCGATCGAACTGGCACCTCTTGTGCTGGTTAAAGGATCCGAAGCCTTCCTGGCAGACCGTGCCGTCAGTGAGCTTCGACGCCAGGCCACTGAACGCGACGCTTCAGTTGAACGCGTGGAGATTTCGGCCGCCACGTATCCGGCTGGACAACTCGATGTTGTCACCTCACCGTCCCTGTTCGGTGAACCCCGCCTGATCGTGATCCCTAATTTTGAAGTCACCAATGACGAACTGATGGTGGATCTGCTGGCCTACATTGAAAACCCGGCAGACGACGTGTGGATGATTGTCCGACACAACGGCGGTAACCGTGGCAAGAAAGTGCTCGATGCGCTCAAGAAAGCACATGTGCCCACGATCGCGGCAGATCCGCTCAAATACGACAACGAAAAAATCGACCTCGTCATGTCCGAGGCGCGCCGCCTGCACCGACGCATCGAAGCTGAAGCTGCGCACATGCTCGTCGGCGCTCTGGGATCTGACCTGGCGGAAATGATGAGCGCACTGTCCCAACTCATGAGTGACGTCGAAGGGACGATCACGACGCAAGCCGTCCACCGTTACCATTCAGGCCGAGTGGAAGCGTCCGGCTTTGACGTTGCTGACGCTGCACTCGCAGGTCGGACAGCTCAGGCGCTCACACTGCTACGCCACGCTCTGGCAACAGGTGTCGCGCCGCTGATGATCGTCGGCGCACTGGCATCGAAGTTTCGGTCGATGGCGTACGCAACCGCTCCGCGTGGCGCTCTGCAGTCTGTGTCGATGAATCAGTGGCAGTTCAACCGTGCACGGCGGGACGTGCAAGGGTGGACTGACACGGCTTTGGCCGGTGCCATTGAAGCCATCGCGCTCGCAGACGAAGAGGCCAAAGGCCTGTCACGTGACCCTGAACGCGCAGTCGAAAAATGTGTCCTCACGATCTGTCGACTGCGCGGGTCGGCCCGCGCCTAAGAGCCTAGGAGCCGCTTCTAGTCCACTTCGACTTCGTCGGGGTGAGACGAGACACGGTTGCCTCGCTCCAGCGCGGTGATCGCGCTCATTTCGTCACTGGTCAGCGTGAAATCAAAGATCTCCATGTTCTCGCGCATGCGCTCAACATGTACTGACTTCGGGAAAATGATGTTCTTCATCTGCAAATGCCACCGCAATACCACCTGAGCAGGAGTCTTTCCATGAGCTTCAGCAGCCTCCTTGATCGGCTTCTCACCGAACAGGTCGTACTTGCCCTGTCCCAGCGGTCCCCAGGCTTCAATCGCAATATCGTGCGAGCGTGAATACTGCGTCACCGAGCTTTGCTGGTAGGTCGGATGCAACTCAATCTGGTTCACAACCGGAACAGTCTCGGACTCACCGAGCAAACGCTCCAGGTGTTTCGGCAGGAAATTACACACACCGATCGAGCGAATCAGCCCTTCCTCTCGGCACTTTTCCATTTCATGCCATGCATCGAGGTACGCATCCTGCCGGGCGCACGGCCAGTGAATGAGGTAAAGGTCAACGTAGTCAAGTCCCAGGCGTTCCAGGGACTGCTCAAGTGCCTGGCGTGCTTTCGGCTGGTCATCGTTCCACAGCTTCGTGGTGATGTACAGGTCTTTACGGGCAATTCCCGATTCAGCGATCGCGCGTCCGACGCCTTCCTCGTTCCCGTAGATCTTCGCCGTGTCGATGTGGCGATAGCCAGTTTCGAGGGCGTCCATCACTACCCGCTGTGCCTCATCTTCTTCAACGAGGAATACCCCAAAGCCCAGCTGAGGGATCTCGTAGCCGTCATTCAGTTTCATCACAGGAATATCGCTCATGGCTCCAGTGTGCCATTGACCACACTCGCGTGCAGAACGAGAACGAGGACGGTCGAACGCGGAACACCTGCGATAACGCGAGCAGAAAATGCCGGCGAATGCGTGATGGCGCGCGAAGCGGACGAAGGAGACTGGCGTGGCCGAACCAAAAAGCGAGGGAGCAGGCGCCATGCCTGCTCCCTGTGAAAGTGTGTGCCCGCTCGGGGCGCAGAATCACTCCGCTTTTTCAGCCGTCATCTTGTTCAGACGGTGCGACAGCTTCGACTTACGCTGGCTGGCCTGATTACGGTGAATCACGCCCTTGGAAGCAGCCTTGTCAAGCTTGCGGGAAGCAACCTGCACTGCTTTTTCTGCAGCGTCCTCGTCGCCTTCTTCAATGAGTTCGCGAGCCTTACGTACCAAGGTCTTCAGCTCAGACTTCACTGACTGGTTACGCAGACGACGCTTCTCGTTGGTGCGGTTGCGTTTGATCTGAGACTTAATATTCGCCACTGTCCGGAAATCTCCTTACTTCATGAACGTCCAGGTCGGTGAGGGTTCTGTCGCTACCGGGACTGGGACGAGGGGACATCCCGCAAACGGTAAACAACCAGACCCCCTGCTCGACCAAGCCGGGAGCCCGACCGTTAACATTACCAGCATCAAGCGCGTCCGTGCCAGTAGCTGAACGAAAAAACGGGGTGAATACGCTCACCTTCGGCCGGTTCGGGCGCCGGCTCCAGAACAAGTGAGCCGGCGGTGGCCCTCTCAGAGGCGCAACTTGACGATAGTGAGCAGTCGCGCGACTCAACGAAAATCTTCAGCGGTGGGAGTTGGCGGCAGTCCTTACCTGTTCGAGTCGACGGTGCGCATGCCGTTGATGACGCGTTCGAAGATCTGACGTTTCAGTGTTGCGCCTTCTCGACGCACTTCATCATGAGCTACCCATAAAACCCGATCGAGTCGAACCTCGGATGGGCGCCCTCGTGAATCCCACGTGCCGGTACCGACGTCCATCCAGTGACGGCCCTGCGAGGCTTCCCAGCGGGCATCTCGATCGTGGTCCTTCGAGGTCAGCTGCGCAACATACACGCCGTGGGTGCCTGACTTTGTCGAGCGGCCGATGACCACGACCGGGCGATCTTTTCCGCGGGAGGCATCCTCCTCATAGGGAACCCACGTCCACACCACTTCACCCGGATCCGCATCCCCATCCGGATCAGGATCGTAGGAGGTATGCGCAAGACCCTCGGACAAGTCAACCTCGCGAATGGAATGCGCGCCGAGGGGGCGCGGCTGGGAACCGTCAGAAGGCATGGAGTTGCGCTGCGATTTGCGTGTCTGTGTGGGCGCCTGCGAGCCGGAGGTGCGCATCTGAGACACCACAGTGAACAGCGCTTTGCGGGCAATGTTGCGTGCGAGTCGGGACCACGATGGCATGAGGAAATCCTAATGAGAAGCTAGAACGATGATGGAAACAAGGCAGGTGACTGCACAGATCGCACCACCCGCCGTCATGGCGAAGAAGGCAATCACGCTGGTGCGCAAATCGCGTTCGAGCCAGGGCGCATTTTCCACCCCGCCCAGGTATTCCGTTGCGGCACGTTGAGCTGCCTCGACACGAGGAAGAGTGGTCTTGCGCCGCAGGTCATATTCCTTACGTGCGTTGAGCCAGCGTACTTCTTCGCGGTCAAGAATTGTCGAGGGAGAAAGTGCCGACTCCTGAGGCGATGAGGGGGAAGCATTGTGGACGGTGATTGAGTTGCCTCCACTCGAATGGCGATGTGCCCGGGAGTCTTCCCGAATGGCCTTGACCCACAGGTGTCGTTCGTACCAGAAGACACCGGTGACAAGCAATGTGACCACCGCAATAATCAGGGGGAGCCATGAGCCGAAACCGTCGCGCTGGCGCACCACGAAAATGCCGAGCAATGCGCAGATGGCTGCTGTCGTTGCGGCTGTGATCAGAACGAGCAGGCCGATAAAACCTGTCACGCGTGCAATCCACCGGGAAACCCGCTGAGTGGTGGCCGGGATGGGTGTATGTGTGCGCGGCGGCAGCGGGGTTGCTTCAGACGTCATGGAACCTTCCTTCAGTACGCTTCGTCATCATTGTCACCCAAAAGTGGCCGGTGTGCGTGGCATCACGGACAGAATGCGAGGCTAATTCATGTACCACCTGCACAATTGTGGGCATCTGCAGTACTGTTAGTGTCTGAAAATACTTTCAGGTCGGTACGTGACACGTTAGGAATTCTCAGTGGACAACGATCACACGTATGGTGCCAGCCGGTGGCCGGAACAGGATGTTCCTTCATCGTCTGATTCCAGCCAGGACTACGACAACTCAGCATCAACTGGATCCGCATTGGAACAGTCCGGATATAACTCGTCGCAATATTACGGGTCGTACGGCAGTTCCCCTTATGGTTCGGCCAACGGTGCTCCCAACGGTGCTCCCGATGGGTCCTCTTACCCGGGCCAGTCCTATGGCGGCTATTCCAACCAGGGTGTGTACGAGGCGCACGGCGCAACCCCGTACCCAAACCAGGGCGGGTATGGCAACCAGGGAGGCTACCAGTCTCAGGGCGCCTACCAGAATCCCGCCGGATATCAGGCGAATCCAACCTATTCGGCACCGAAGTCGCGAATCGTCGCAGGAATCCTGGGCTTGTTCTTCGGCACGCTCGGTGTCCATAACTTCTATGCCGGTAGGACGACGCTGGGCATTATTCAGCTCTTGGTGACGCTCGTGTCGTTCCCGCTGTGCTTCATCATCATCGGGTTCTTCACGCTCACCGGTGTCGCGATCTGGGCGTTTATCGAATCGATCATGTACTTCATCGGATCGGGATCTTACGCATATGATGGGCACGGGGTGCCGATGCAGGCTTGAGGACTTCTCTGGAAGGCTCCTTTTATCCACAGGGATAGAAGGAGCCTTCGTTTATCCACAGATGTACTCGGCCATACATGTGTGTGCCATGAACTCATGTCAGTATGAGTGAACCGAAAGGAACTGACATGAAATGAGGTAATGGTGTGGGACAATCTACGACAGGCTCGCAGCATCGAAGCAGTGCCGGGGGGATGCCAGCCCCTGTCAATATGAAAAGCGGCGCCGGTGATATCACCACTGAAGGGCGCGCCTTGGAACGTATGCGGCAGCTGGCAGACGGAGGCAACCTTGAAGAAGCGATTCACGTCGCCAAACAGGTGATCACGTGCAATAACGTCGATACTGCGACGCAAGTCATCATCATGAAACAGGTCGTCGATTGGCATGGGCACCTCGGACAGGCCGATTACGCGCGCAGATCAGCTTCCAAAGCGGTCACCCTGGCGCGCCGCGATCTGGGAGCGTGCCACCCACTGTCCCTGCTTGTCCGTCACTCGGAGCTGTACTGGATGTGCATGAGCGGATACGACGAGGCTGCACAGCCGCAGTTCGAACCGCTCATCAAGGATATCTGCCGTACCCTAGGGCACACCGATTCACTGGCATGGGCCGCGCGCACAAACTCCGCAATGCCGTATAAAAAACGCCGAGATTACGCGGGAGCTGCCCTGATATACCGACAACTTGCTGATGACATGGGTGCCGAATTGGATCCTGATGACCCGATGCTCCTGACGATTCGTGACAATCTTGCCGAAGTGCTCGCCCTCGACGAACAGTGGGATGCAGCGATTGCACTCTACGAAGAGCTCGTGAAAGACGTGATACCGGTGTGGGGGCAAGGCAGTGAATTGACGCTGAGTATTCGCGATTCCCTTGCAGCATGCCTGTTTGCCTCAGGAGACGTGGAAAAGGCGCGACAATTATGGTCTGTCCTGGCACAAGATTGCCGGCGGTTCCTGGGTGAGCGCGCTGACATGACAGCCCGGCAGCGGATCTTACAGGTCGCCCTCGCCCTCGATGAGGACGATTATTCGGCCGCGCAGCACTGGTGCACCGAACTGCTGGAGAATCTGCCCGCCGGATTCACTGAAGAGGATGTGCAGATCTACATGCACATCCAGGGCTCCTGCCAGGAAGCTGTCGACACGCAGGAGGGCATTCGGCAACGGTAGGCGAGCGGAAGCGGCGCGACGTGCGGCGGTGGTCCCTGACCAGGGATGTGCGCAACTGGTCAAGGCGACAGTTGGCGCGTGACCCGTCTTCAATGGGACGATAGGGGGTATACATCGTGATGTTCGGAGGTTGTTCCTTGTCTGCTAGTTTGACTGATGCAGTACGCCAGTCGATTCTTCCGGCGCATACCCCGCAGAATCGGATTCGAAACTTCTGCATTATCGCCCACATCGACCACGGCAAATCCACCCTGGCTGACAGGATGCTGCAACTGACTGGCGTCGTCGAGCAGCGCGATATGCGCGACCAGTACCTGGACCGCATGGACATCGAACGCGAACGCGGCATCACCATCAAGTCTCAGGCTGTGCGCATGCCGTGGGTTGTTGACGGCACCGGCTACGCGCTTAACATGATCGACACCCCTGGCCACGTCGATTTTTCGTACGAGGTTTCCCGATCCCTCGCTGCCTGCGAAGGCGCAGTGCTGCTGGTCGACGCAGCTCAGGGCATTGAAGCGCAGACCCTGGCGAACCTGTACCTCGCAATGGAAAACGACCTGACGATCATCCCTGTACTCAACAAGATCGACCTGCCCAGCGCCCAACCCGATAAGTACGCCGACGAAATTGCCCAGCTCATTGGTGTGGACGCCAGTGAAGTTCTGCGCGTTTCCGGCAAGACAGGCGAAGGCGTCGAAGAACTGCTCAACGCGATCGTGAACCTGGTGGCACCGCCAAGTGGCGACCCGGATGCTCCCACACGAGCCATGATTTTTGACTCCGTGTACGACGTGTACCGCGGTGTCGTGACGTATGTGCGCGTCGTGGATGGCTCATTGTCCTCGCGTACAAAAGTGAAAATGATGGCCACAGGCTCCACCCACGAACTGCTCGAAATTGGTGTCATCTCACCAGACCCCACGCCTACCGACGGAATTGGAGCTGGCGAAGTCGGATACCTGATCACAGGCGTGAAGGATGTGCGCCAATCTAAAGTCGGCGACACAGTAACCGAATCGGTGCGCGGAGCCGACCAGCCGCTATCGGGTTACCAGGATCCTCGTCCGATGGTGTTCTCCGGCATCTACCCGGTGGACGGAACAGACTTTCCTAACCTGCGTGAAGCACTCGAACGCCTCCAGCTCAACGATGCAGCACTGACATTCGAACCGGAAAGCTCAGCGGCGCTGGGCTTCGGTTTCCGCTGTGGCTTCCTCGGACTGCTGCACCTGGAAATTGTGCGTGAACGCCTCGAACGCGAATTCGACCTGTCGTTGATCGCGACCGCACCCAACGTGGTCTACGAAGCGGTCGCAGAAGATGGTACCCGCATTCGTGTCGACAACCCCTCGACTTTCCCGGACGGTAAAGTGGCAGAAGTGCGTGAGCCGATCGTGGACGCCACCGTGCTCACCCCGTCAGACTTCATCGGCGCGGTCATGGAGCTGTGTCAGGAGCGGCGCGGAACCCTCGAAGGGATGGAGTACCTGTCGCCTGAGCGCGTCGAAATTCGCTACAAGCTTCCACTGGCTGAAATCGTGTTCGACTTCTTCGACCAGCTCAAGTCCCGCACCCGAGGGTACGCCTCGCTGGACTACCACGATGCCGGGCAGCAAAGCGCTGACCTCGTCAAAGTCGATGTGTTACTCAACGGTGAAAAGGTCGATGCGTTCAGCGCCATCGTCCACCGAGATGCGGCCTACGCCTATGGGCTGAAGATGACGAAGCGCCTCAAGGAACTCATTCCACGCCAGCAATTTGAAATCCCCGTGCAGGCTGCTATCGGTGCGCGCATCATCGCGCGTGAAACGATCCGAGCCCTGCGCAAGGACATGCTGGCCAAGTGCTACGGCGGTGACATCACCCGTAAGCGCAAGCTGCTGGAGAAGCAAAAAGCCGGTAAGAAGCGCATGAAGTCCATCGGGCGTGTCGACGTGCCGCAGGAGGCATTCATTGCGGCTTTGACGTCAGATGTGCCCACAGGAAAGAAGCAGTGACCGGCCGATGAACCGTGTACATCGAGCCCGCAAGTCAGTGCTGGATTCATCCGACCGCCACGACGAGGAAAACGGTGTGTACCGTGCCCGCACGAAGTCCTTCACGCGTCGCTCGCGTCGCCTGACCGAATCGCTGCAGCGCACGATGGACAAGCATGGTGACCGTTTCGTTGTGCCCGTTAAGCGCTCACAGGGATACACCACTGTCGCATCCGACTTCCACCTGGCGCCCACTGAACTGTTCGGGCGCGAGGCGCCACTGGTTGTCGAGATCGGACCGGGCGTCGGCGAGCAGATCGTCTCGGCGGCAGATCGCTGGCCCGACCACAACTTTCTGGCATTTGAAGTCTGGCAACCGGGTATTGCCAAACTCGTTTCACGAGCAGTCAGCGCCGGAGTTGAGAACATTCGCGTCGTCGAAGCTGACGCCGCCCAGGCGATCCCGATCACCCTGGACAGTGCGATTGCCGACGAGGTGTGGACATTCTTCCCAGACCCGTGGCGCAAGGCGCGTCACCGCAAGCGCCGCATCGTCAACGACCAGTTCGCCCTGGAGATCGCCAGAATCCTCAAAGACGGGGGAGTGTGGCGCCTGGCAACGGATTGGGACGATTACGCATGGCAAATGCGTGATGTCGTCGAGGCGTGCGACGTCCTCGTCAATCCGTATGAAGGCGAACGGGCGGACCCCAATGACCCCGAGGGGGAGCGCGGGGGATTCGCACCGCGGTGGGAAGGGCGCGTGCTCACCCACTTCGAATCCCGCGGCATCCACGACGAACGCCATGCACACGACATCGAAGCGATCCGGGAGCCTCGACTGCCACGCACACAGCCCGCGAGCGAAAACCCCCAGCAGTGAGCCCGCAGCTGCCCGACGGAATGCGCTGGCCACAATCTGGCGCTATCAGCTCTGAAAACGCGCAGCCCGAGCTTCACCGACCCCTCAGCATTTACGTCCACGTACCTTTTTGCCGCGTGAGGTGCGGGTACTGTGACTTCAACACCTACACTGTTGGGTTCGGTCCGGGGGCCGACCGCGATACGTACGCGGACAGTGTCAGCAGTGAAATCTCTTTGGCGGCACGCGTGCTGGACGAGGCGGGGCTGGGACAGACACCTGCACGCACCGTCTTCTTCGGCGGCGGCACGCCCACCATGCTGGACACCAGTGCCCACGCGCGTATGCTGCACGACCTCGCAGACCGAATCGGAATTGCCCAAGGTGCAGAGGTTACCTGCGAGGCAAACCCGGAAACCGTTGACGAGCAGTCTGTCAAGAGGCTTGCAGATGCCGGGGTGACACGACTGTCGGTGGGTATGCAAAGCGCAGTTCCGCGAATCTTGCACACCCTGGATCGTCAGCACCGCCCCGAACGTGTCGGCCAGGTGATCGAGTGGGCGCGCGCAGCAGGACTGGACGTATCCGTTGACATCATCTACGGCACGCCGGGTGAATCACTCGATGACTGGGCCACAACAGTGCAGGCAGCGTGCGACCTGCAGCCCGACCACATCAGTGCCTACGCACTGGTCATTGAGGACGGCACCAAGATGGCGGCGCAGGTTGCTCACGGGCAGCTGCCCATGCCTGATCCGGATGACGAAGCCGACAAGTATGAACTGCTCGACCAGATGATACGCAGCGCCGGATACCGCTGGTACGAGATCTCGAACTTTGCTCGCGAAGAAGCAGATGAAGCAGGGCTTCCAGCCACCGAACTGCGGCACGCGTCCCGTCACAACCTGGCCTACTGGCGCGACTGGAACTGGTGGGGCTTTGGCCCCGGTGCCCATTCGCATATCGGGCGCGCCCGCTGGTGGAACGTCAAACACCCGCGTGCCTGGGCTGGTCGCCTTCGATCCGCGCAGTCACCGGCCGCCGCCGGTGAAATCCTCGATGACCAGACGCGTTACCTGGAGCGCGTCCTGTTGAGAGTGCGCACGTCAGATGGCATCGCGCTAGGCGATGTTGCCGCTCACGCGGGCAGGGAGAACGCATCGCAAACCTGTCACCGTCTGCGTGACGAAGGCCTGCTGGACTCAGAGGCGCTGGAGCGTGGCCACATCGCACTGACCCTGCGTGGCAGGCTTCTGGCTGATTACGTGACGCGCGAGCTCACTGACTAGGCGCATCTTTTTCGCCCGTACAATAGCCGGGTGATGGATGACCCGTATGGCACAAATATCTTCGAGTTTGACCCGCATCGCGATGGTCCCGACGCGCATCGCCCGCGCTCGCGAGAGGTCCACGTTGAACCTGGCATGGTCCTCGAAGATGTCACCACCGGATTCGTGGGCGCGGTCATCCGGACTGAAAAATCCGCAGGGATCTACGTGATCGAGTTGGAAGATCGACGAGGGAGACGCCGCAGCTTTCCCCTGGGCGGTGGATTCTGGCTCGATGGCCGACCGATTATTGCCCTGCCGCCATTGCCTCGCGCGCAGGCGACGCCTCAGAACGCAGGATCGGTGTCCGCCAGTGGGCGGGCGGTGACCAATTCTGGGTCGCGACGCGCCCGCCCGGAAGAATCGGCGCGCACGCATCCGCGTGTGGCTCGCCAGTCACGAATCTGGGTCGAAGGGCGCCACGATGCTGACCTGGTCCAATACGTGTGGGGTGATGACCTGGCAGATGTAGGGGTTGTGGTCGAACTGCTCGAAGGAGTCGATAACCTGGAAGCCGTTCTGGAAGAGTTTTCGCCCACGCCTCACGCACGTGCAGGAATACTGGTCGATCACATGGTGTCCGGTTCGAAGGAATCCCGTATCGCTCACAGCGTGCAGCAGCGGTGGGGGGACAGCGTCCTCATTGTTGGGCACCCGTTCGTTGATATCTGGCAGGCGGTCAAGCCGGCGCGTGTTGGATTCGACACGTGGCCGGTGATCCCGCGATCCGTTGACATCAAAATGGGAACCCTTCAGGCGCTGGGCTGGCCTCATGCCTCGCAGGCTGATATTGCGCAGGGGTGGCGACGAATCTTGCGCACTGTGCGCGACTATCGTGACCTCGAGCCGGCACTGCTTGGCAGGGTTGAAGAGCTCATTGATTTTGTGACCGCGCAGGGAACGCTCTAGCCGACAATGCGCCGTGGGAACGCATGTACGCCCTGAGCAATAGACGCGGATTTTCCACCGCAGCCGGTGAGAGGAAATCACCTGAACGGAGTAGGATTGGCACTCAGACAGGGTGAGTGCCAAATGTGGCGTTTGTGTCGCAGACATGGACGTGCCACAGCACCACCACAGAACGGATCGTGGAAAGGACACAACATGGCCACTGATCGCAGGCTCGACGTCTTGCGTGCGATCGTGTCCCAGTACGTCCACACCCGCGAACCCGTCGGCTCGAAAATGATCGCCGCAACGCAGGATTTAGGCGTTTCACCGGCAACCATTCGCAACGACATGGCTGTGCTGGAAGAAAATGATCTGATCTACCAGCCTCACACCTCTGCCGGGCGAGTTCCCACTGAAAAGGGCTACCGCCTCTTCGTCGACACGCTCTCTGAGATCAAACCGATGAGCGCACCCGAGAAGCGGGCGATTGAGACTTTCCTCGGCCAGTGCGTTGACCTCGAAGACGTCGTGAACAGGACTGTTCGACTGCTTGCGCAAGTCACCAGGCAGGTCGCGGTTGTCCAGTACCCTTCGCTGTCCACGTCCACACTGCTCCGAGTCGAACTGGTTGACCTCGCACCGCATCGAGTCTTGCTGATCGTCATTACGAACGAAGGACGCGTGGAAGAACGCATGCTGGAATTCCCCCAGCAGGTTCCCCCACATGTCATCTCATTTCTGCGCGAAAAGCTCAACGACGAATGCGAGAACCACACTGCCGACAAGGTGCGTACCATCGTTGATGAGATCAGGAATCAGGCTCCAAGCGGGCATCAGAACTTCGTCGAGGCGGTGTGCAGTGCACTGACGGAACTGCTGCATCCCACAGCAGCTGAATCGCGCGTCGTCATCGCGGGGATGTCCCACCTGACGCGTTCACATGTGGATTTCACCGATATCGGCGCGCTGTTGGACGCCCTCGAAGAACATGTGGTGCTGTTGCGATTGCTGTCAGAATTGGACGAGGAACATTCCAGCGGTGACGTGCATGTGTCGATCGGGACGGAAAACCCTGACGGAGCGTTCGCGGAAACATCCGTCATATCGGGAACGTACGGGACGTCCAGCGGAGCGGTCGCGCACCTCGGTGTCATCGGTCCGACGCGCATGGACTACGGGCGCACGATGTCAACCGTCAGGGCAGTTGCGTCCTACTTGTCGAAATACCTAGCGTCATGAGTGCACACATCTGCCACACTGGCATGTCCGGCGCGAGCTGCTTGTCGGAACAACGCTTGTCGAAACAACGAGGGAATTGAATCGAGTGAACGACTACTACGAGATCCTGGGCGTCTCGAGGGATGCCTCACCGGAAGAGATCAAGAAGGCCTATCGCAGGAAGGCTCGACAACTGCATCCTGACTACGCCGGGCCTGATTCCGAAGAAGCCTTCAAGGAACTTTCAGTTGCCTACGAAACACTGTCAAACCCTGACAAGCGCCAAATGTATGACCTCGGTGGACCTGAAGCTGTGCACGGGGGTGGAGCAGGCGGCTACGGGTTTGGCGGTGGCGGTATGCCATTCGACTTCTCCGACATCTTCGACACTATGTTCGGCGGGGGAGGATTCGCCTCATCAGGCGGGCCGGCCTCGCGTGCCACACATGGCTCAGACCAGCTGTTGACCATTGACGTTACCCTGGAAGAAGCTACCTTCGGTGTCACCAAGAACATCGAAGTGGATACCTATGTGCTGTGTGCGCGATGTGAAGGTTCGTGCTGCGAGCCGGGCACTCAGCCGCGCGCCTGCTCAGGGTGCCACGGGTCGGGCAGCGTGACCCGGATGCAGCGTTCACTGCTGGGCGTCATCCGCACGCAAAGCCCGTGCCCGGACTGTGGCGGACACGGTTCCATAATCGACCAGCCCTGCTCGGAATGTTCCGGTGACGGCAGGGTGCGCACGCGCCGCTCGATGAAGGTGGATATTCCTGTGGGTGTGACAACGGGAACCCGTATCCGCATGAGTGGCCGTGGCGATGTCGGCATGGGAGGTGGTCCCGCAGGAGACCTCTACCTTGAGGTGCGTGAAAAGAAGCACCCGATTTTCACGCGCCGAGGCGATGACCTTCACACGTGGGTCACCATTCCGATGACCACGGCGGCGCTGGGCACCGTGTTCGAGCTGGACACGCTCGATGGCGCGAAGGAAGTCACCATTAAACCCGGTACGCAGCCGCAGGAAACAGTGACACTGTCGGGTCTGGGAGTGGGGCGCTTGTCGCGTTCGGGCCGGGACGCCGGCCGAGGTGACCTGCAGGTCCATATTGATGTGGAGATTCCACGTAAATTGGATCAGCGCTCGCGCGAAATCCTGGAAGAACTGGCTGCCAATCGTGGAGAGGACCGTGTGGAGCCGCGACGGGCCGATCAGTCAGTTTTTGACCGTATCCGCGAAAAGTTCACGAACTAGGAGCACCCATGACCGCTCCAGTCTTCTTCGCTGACGACCTCAATTCCGGCTTATCCACCATTGCCGAGGGGGACCACGTCCACCTGGGCGGAGCCGAAGGCAAACATGCTGCCACGGTGCGCCGCATGCAGGTTGGAGAAGAGCTTGATCTTGTGAATGGGGAAGGGGGTCGAGCACGCTGTCGCGTGCGAGCCGTGAACGGTCAGGAACTGGATCTGGTGGTGGAGCACGTCATGTGTGAACCTGCCTCTGATCCGCACCTGATCCTCGTGCAGGCCCTGGCGAAAGGTGGACGCGATGAGCAGGCCATCGAAACGTCGACGGAGATCGGTATCGACAGCGTGATCCCGTGGCAGGCACACCGCTCCATCGTCAGGTGGACCGGGTCGAAAGCAGAGCGTGCACGCAGCAAATGGATCAACATTGTGCGCGCAGCAGCTAAGCAGTCACGGCGCGCGTGGATCCCACAGGTTCTGGAATCGATGGATTCGCGCGCTCTTGCCCGATGGACTCAGGATCGCTGCTCGCATGGTGATGTCGTCTTCGTGTGTCACGAACAGGCCACTGTGTCGATCCTGGAGGCTATGAGCCAACTGGGGCTGACGGTCGCTGGGTCTGCATTTCCTCGGGAGGATGGAACCGCCAAGGCGGTTGGCGCGTCACCACGCAGCATTGCCATCATCGTCGGGCCTGAAGGAGGCATCGATGATGAGGAATATGCGACCCTGACCGAGGCAGGTGCCATCCCGGTTCTTCTGGGGCCGACCGTCCTGCGCTCCTCAACTGCCGGCCCCGTTGCCATCACGCTGATACGCGCGCTGACGACATGGCGTCACGAGGCGCCTACTGACAGGCAGGATGCCCATGTTGCAGGCCCTCCCATACGATAAAGTAGAGACACGATGGATGCAGATGCAAAGGAGTGTGTGGCCCACCGCATGACACGCGTATGAGTGAGCAAAACACGACGCATAACGACCCGACACTGGCGATGTCAACCCGCCGCGTCGAGATCCCATCGCATGTCGAACCCATTCAGCTGCTGGGAACATCGGATCAGATTCTGCGCGCACTGGAACGCGGCTTTCCAACCGTCCGTTTCTTCGTCGCCGGACGCACCATCACGATGACGGGTTCGTCAGGAACCATTGACGTCGCCGCTCAACTGGTAAGTGAACTGGTTGACCTCACGGCATCCGGCACGATGCTTGATGTGCCCGGCGTTGAACACGCCATCCGGCTGCTGACCGCTCCTCAGCCGCGCGCCGGCCAGGACACTTCCGACGACATCGTCACTGCTGACGGCCACACCATTCACCCGCAATCCCCAGGGCAGAGCAGCTACATCAAGGCCATTGAACGCTCGGTTGTGGTCTTCGGGATCGGCCCGGCCGGCACCGGTAAGACATACCTGGCAATGGCCCAGGCCGTGCGCGCATTGCTCTCGGGCGAGGTGCGGCGCGTTGTGCTGACACGTCCCGCGGTGGAAGCGGGGGAGAACCTCGGCTTTCTGCCAGGATCTCTCACTGAAAAGATCGACCCGTATCTCAGGCCCCTGTACGACGCCCTGCATGACATGATCGATCCACAGGCACTGCCGCAACTGATGGCTGCCGGCACAATCGAAGTGGCGCCCCTGGCGTACATGCGCGGACGCACCCTGAACGACTCCTTCATAATCCTGGATGAGGCGCAGAACACGACGCCCTCGCAAATGAAAATGTTCCTGACACGTCTGGGCTTTAACTCGCACATGGTTGTCACGGGCGACGTGTCCCAAATCGACCTTCCCGGAGGAACCCGATCGGGGCTGAACGTCGTGCAGGATATTCTGACAGATATCGACAATGTCGAATTTTGCTACATGACCAGCGCGGACGTCGTCCGGCACCCCCTGGTCGGACAGATCATCGACGCGTATTCCCGGTGGGAAGAACGCGCCCACAGGCAGGCCGACACGCGCTCCGCGACGCGCAGCGGCCGCAGGTCACGAAGGAATGATCATGACTGAAGTGATAAACGAAACGGAATGTGAGATTGACGAGTCTGAATTCGCCGCACTCGCAGACTACGTTCTGATGCAGATGCATGTGGCAACGACAGCTGAACTTAACATCTTGTTCATCGATCCCGAACCGATGGCAGATCTGCACGTCAAGTGGCTCGGCCTGGAAGGACCGACTGACGTGATGAGCTTCCCGATGGATGAGCTGCGGCCGGGAACCGACGACAAACCCACCGAGGGTGTGCTGGGGGATATCTGTATCTGCCCGCAGGTTGCGCACAAACAGGCCAAAGAAGCGGGGCACTCTGCCGCTGAAGAGATGCTGCTGCTGGCGACGCACGGCATGCTGCACCTGATGGGATACGACCATGCTGAGGAGGAGGAAAAGGAAGAAATGTTTGCCCTGCAACGCAAACTCCTGCTGACATTCCTGGCAACACGATCATGATTCCTTTCGCTCACCAGCCATCCCCGTCAGGTCTGTCGGATACTGCTCCTGTTGCAGTGCTGATCGCCGTATCGGTGATCTGCCTGCTGCTGGCGGGAATCCTCGCCACCATCGAAACCGCGTTTTCCCGACTGTCGAGGGCGGCCGCGGAAGACCTTGTCGAAGAAGGCCGCAAACGTGCTCCTCAACTGGTTGACTTGCTTGCGCAGCGCAGGCGCACCGCGTTGACCCTGCGCACAGTGCGCATGTTTGTGCAGGTCATCGCCGCCGTCGGTATCACCCTGGCGCTGGTGCACCCGTCGCTGAGGTGGTGGCTCATCGGCATCATTGCAGTCGCTGCGGTGGGTTTGATCGAACTGTTCGCCGTGGTGATGCTGCCGGTACCGTTGGGTACGCGTAACCCTGAACGCATGGCGTTGGTTGGAACGCCTCTGGCGTCGCGGCTGGTTGCCATCTCTCACATTGCCGACCCCATTGTCCGTTTCGTACGCAAGCGCCTGCCTCAGTCGAACCAAACCGATGCGGAAGCGCGGCAGGAAATGGCTGACGACCTGCGCGAAATGGTCGACCAGGTTGGTGAAACAGAAGGCTTTGAAGAAGAAGATCGCGAGATGCTGCGATCCGTGTTTGAACTGGGGCACACGGTGGTGCGCGAGGTGATGGTGCCGCGCACCGAGATGATCACCGCGACCGTGGATCTGCCAGCTTCCAAAGCACTGCGACTGTTCATCCGATCAGGGTTTTCCCGCTTGCCTGTCATTGGTGAGGATATCGACGACGTGCGCGGCATCCTGTACTTCAAGGACGTCATTTCGCGCATGGTGCATGATGCGGGCAGTAAGGATCTGACCGCTTCCCACATGATGCGACAGGCAGTTTTTACTGTGGAGACCAAACCGGCTGACGATCTGCTGCACCAGATGCAGGCTGAGCACTTCCACATGGCGCTGGTCGTCGACGAGTACGGTGGGATCTCTGGCCTGGTCACCCTGGAAGACCTGATCGAGGAAGTCGTGGGCGAAGTGACCGATGAGCATGACCGTCGCGAAATCGAGCCGGAAGAGGTCGCCGAAGGGGTATGGCGAGTCCCGTCCCGATTCCCGATCGACGAGCTGGGCGAGCTTTTCGGCATGGAGCTCGAGGACGATGATGTGGACTCGGTCGGCGGTTTGCTGACCAAGGCGATTGACCGTGTGCCGCTGCCCGGCGCTCGCGGTGAAATGGACGGCATCTACATGCTGGCCGAGGAGGCACGAGGGCGACGCCGTCAGGTCGGCACCGTTGTCTGCGCGCTGTCGCCACTGCCGACCACGTTCGAGGACGGTTTCCGCATCCTCGACGAATCACAACTGCTTGAACTGAGCTGCACGCCGGAGAGCGAGGACACCGATGAATGACCGTGATGACCAGTGGGATGACTCCACTGACGAGTGGGATGACGCCTCTGAAGAACAGGTGCGTGACGAGGTCGCCAGCATTCGCGACGCACGTCAGGAAGCCGAGCAGGCTGCCGATGCGCACGGACTGATGTCGTTGACCTACCCGGAGGGTTTTCGTGCCGGATTCGTTTCGGTTGTCGGGCGCCCCAACGTCGGAAAATCCACGTTGACCAACGCAATGGTCGGCCAGAAAGTGGCGATCACGTCAGGTAGGCCTGAAACGACGCGCCATAACATACGCGGGATTGTCCATAGGGACACCTCGCAGCTCGTCATCGTCGATACGCCCGGATACCATCGCCCTCGAACCTTATTGGGCAAACGCCTCAATGACATGGTCCGAGAAGCACTGGCTGAGGTGGACTGCGTGGTGTTCTGCCTGCCGGCCGATCAGAAGATCGGGCCGGGGGACCGCTTTATTGCCCGCGAACTGGTTGATGTGCGCCGCCCCGTCATCGCAGTTGCCACGAAAATCGATCTGGTGCCGAAAGACCGTCTGATGAAACACCTGCTGGCGATTGACCGGCTGGGATCGTGGGAAGCGATCGTCCCGGTCAGCGCTCAGACAGGTGAGCAGGTGGAGGAATTGATTTCCGTGCTCTCGCGCACTGTCCCTGAATCCGCGCCGCTGTATCCGCGAGATGACGTGACGGATGAATCCCGCGACACCCTCATTGCTGAATACATTCGCGAAGCAGCGCTTGAGGGCATTCGCGAGGAGCTGCCGCACTCCCTGGCGGTGCAGGTCGAAGAAATTATCGAGCGTCCGGCCAAGGAGGGCGATTTGCGCCCACCTCTGCTGGATATCCACGTCAATGTCTACGTGGAACGTGACTCCCAAAAGGCGATCATCATTGGACGAGGCGGGTCGCGTCTGCGTGATATCGGCACGAAGTCCCGCAAGCAAATCGAGGAGCTGCTGGGACGCAGAGTCTTCCTGGATCTGCATGTGCGCACCGCCAAAGATTGGCAGTCAGATCCGAAAATGCTGGGCCGCCTCGGTTTTTGAGTAAATGACTATTCGGTAAACAGCAGGTGACTGTGCATTAACTGATGCTGATGGAATGAGGGTGACCTGCAACGTTGTCACATAATGGAAGGAGTGTGACAAGCGGCACCCGCAAGAGGCTAGAATCACATACAGTGGATGGGTCGATGGTGCCCCATCCACGCTAGGAGAGGAGAACGAGTGTGACGCAACCTCCCGACCTCACCGCCCCTGAGTCTACCGCGCCCGAATCGACCGGCTCTGACACTCGCGATACCTCGCTGACCGTCCGCGCCCCCGCAGTCGCCGGATTCTTCTACCCAGATAGTCCAACCGATATTGACTCAACTGCCAGTGCGCTGATTGATCGTGCCCGCCAGCACACCGCCCCGTCAGACAGTGAGGCACACCCGGCACGCGCAATCATCGTGCCCCACGCCGGTTGGCGATACTCGGGCGATCTTGCTGCGCTGGGCTGGGCGTACGCGGCGCGCAGTCGCCCCCGAACCACACGAATCGTCCTGCTCGGCCCGACCCACCGTGTCGCCATCCGGGGAATCGCGCTGCCCGGTGCGGACCGGTTCGGAACACCGGCTGCAATGCTCAATATCCCCACCCGTGACATCCTCGAATCCACGCGCACGTGCGTCGAACCTGTCCACTGCGACGAAGACACCCACCGGGATGAACACGCGCTGGAAGTCCAGGTCCCTTTCATCACGGCACTGTTCGGAGACGACGTCGAACTCGTGCCCCTCAACGTCGGAGAAGCCTCTCCCACAGCAGTTGCCGACGTGATCGACGCGCTCACCTCGCCCACCACGCTGATCGCAGTCAGCTCAGACCTCTCGCACTACCACACATACGACGAGGCGCGCCGCATCGACCAACGCACCATCGACATGATCGAACGAGGACAGTACCCCGTTGAACCCGAGCAGGCCTGCGGCGCCCGCCCCATGAACGGCCTGCTCGAATACGCCTGGAGGCACTCCCTGACGGTCACCACGCTCGGCTCGCACAACTCCGGAGACGTCCTGGGAGCTGACACCGCACGTGTCGTCGGATACGCAGCGTTTGCACTGACTGACGAAAAGGACTGACCCAGATGCCAACATCACTGCCAGACAATGCGGGACGCATCCTGGTTCCACTGGCGCGAGGAGCCATACGGCTCAGGCTGCAGGGAACACGTACCGACCAGATTGTCATGAGCTCCCTACCGGCACCGCACGACCGGCCCGAATGGCTGCAGGAGCCAGGAGCAAGCTTTGTGACGCTGACGATCAACTCTCATTTGCGAGGATGCATTGGGTCGCTTTCACCGCGCGGATCTTTGTACGACGACGTCATCCATAATGCCCTCGCAGCCGCCTTCCACGACCCGCGTTTCGATCCCCTTGACGCAACTGAATATCCGAGCATCAGCGTGGAGGTGTCGGTGCTGTCGGCCCCGGTGGCCCTGCCGGCGTTGAGTGAGAAAGCGGTGCTTGAATCGTTGCGTCCCGGAATTGACGGGGTCGTCCTGATCGCCGGTCCGACTCGGCGCGCCACGTTCCTGCCACAGGTGTGGGACGACCTTGCGGATCCAGCTGACTTCTTCGCCCACCTCAAACGCAAGGCAGGCCTTCCCACTACCTGGTGGTCGCCGGACGCCCGAGTGGAAACCTACACGGTGCGAGCCTTCACCGACCAGGACGCGGGTGGTGACGGTGATGTGCCGGCCAGTGCGTCAGACATGACCGATCGGTAAAGCCACGCATCGCCATGTCCACACCTGCACACACGATCACCGGACGCTGGCAAACACGCCTCGATGACGGTCGAGTGCGCTGTGACTTGTGCCCGCGTGCATGCAAACTGCGCGATGGGCAGCGTGGATACTGCTTTGTGCGGGAGCGTCGCGTCGCTGACATTGTGCTGTCAACCTGGGGGCGCTCCAGCGGCTTTTGCGTGGACCCCATTGAAAAGAAACCACTCGCGCACTTCTACCCTGGTACCGCTGTGCTCTCATTTGGTACCGCCGGATGCAATCTGGGATGCAGGTTCTGCCAGAACCACGAGATCTCAGCGGCTCGACAATGGGACCTCCTGGCCGAACGCGCAACGCCTCATATGGTCGCAGACGCGGCAGTGAGACATCATATTCCTGCGGTCGCATTCACGTACAACGATCCCGTGATCTACGCCGAGTATGCTATCGATACGGCTCTGGCATGCCACGAGGCGGGCGTGCGCACCGTAGCTGTGACTGCCGGCTACATTTCTCCGAAAGCTCGATCTGAGTTCTTCGCGCCTATGGACGCGGCAAATATTGACCTCAAAGGCTTCACCGAGGACATGTACTGGCATCTGACAGGCGCTCACCTGCGCGACGTCCTGGAGACGATCGCATGGGTCGCTGAGCGGGACAGCACCTGGCTGGAACTGACAACCCTGCTGATCCCTGGACACAATGATTCATCTGAGGAAATCCGCAGCCAGTGCCGGTGGATCCTGCGTGAGTGCGGCTCTGATGTGCCTGTGCATTTTTCAGCATTCCATCCTGACCACAAAATGCGCACCACTGCACCGACTCCACCTGAGACTTTGCGCCGAGCCCGCTCCATTGCACTCGACGAAGGGCTGCATTACGTGTACTGCGGCAATGTTCACGACATCGAAGCGGATACCACCACATGCGCCTCCTGCGGGCACGAACTCATCGTGCGCGACTGGTACCGCCTCATCAGCTACGACGTGACAGCTAACGGGACGTGTCCGGCGTGCGGGGCCAGAATTCCCGGTCGCTTCGACGAGGGCGGCCCCGGCGAAGCCTCTGCGCATTCCTTCCAGGTTGCCTTGTCATGAAACAGCTCAAGAACCGGCGCCACTACGTCCCTCGATCTATCATGTTCGAGTGAATAAGGAAGACACAAACCGCCCGGGAAGCTGCCGCATTCCTCGGAGCCAGATGATCCCAGTGGGTCCGCACGAGGGTCGCTACGTGATGTATGAGCCTGTCACGCATCACGCCTATCTCACGGTAGACAACGATGACCGTGGAGCAGCCGCACAGGGCGGGGGACTGATCGGAGCATTCCTTCTTGCGCCGCTGACGATGTGGCTGGTAACCAAGCACCCCGCTGATTTGAGCGGCGGCGCCTACATCGCACTCTTCTGTGCCGCGACGCTGCTGGGCGGAGCGGTTGCCGCCTGGCTGTATCATGCAGGCATCCGTCAGAAGATGAACCTGCACAGATGGAATGCGGGAGGCAACGACCTGCTGGCTGCTCGTTCACGCAACAGAGTGCGTGAGGTTTTTGCGTTCATCATCATGGTCATATTCGTGTTGCTTATTCCAGTCATGGCTTGGGCATACTTCGCGGTACCAACAGCCGCAGCGTTGACTCTGTATATCCCGGCGCTCGTCCTGTCGCCCATCTCGGTATATGCAGTGATCAGCACCCTGCGTCTGCAGGCATGTGCTCGCAGATGGCGTGCACAGGCCGCACGCGCTGATAACAGTTCTAACAGCGCCGGCTGACGCATGAACTGACGCAGGCGCGGTGCGCATCAACAGGTTTGGCATCGTCGATTCAAACGTCAACTGCACGGGAACCGGCGTCTGACCAGCGGCGCGTAGTGTCCACTTTGTGAAACGCGTGCGGCGCGGTGGTCCCAATCTCATTACGGTGGAGAATATGATGCAGCGCGCACTCCTGCTTATGTGCCGCGACGAGGCCTGAAAAGGCCGGAACCTCGTCGCGGCGTTTGTCGACCCCGGTCAAGCCGGTTCGCCACCGGAATCGACACCAGCAGGAAAGAAGAAAGCAGATGCGCACAACAGCCAACGTTCCCACACCTCAAGCCAGCCCCATGCCGGTTGACAAGTACATTCCATTCCTGGAATCCAACCCCATCGACCTGCCCACGCGCACATGGCCCACCAAGCGCATGACACGCGCCCCGCGCTGGCTGTCCACCGACCTGCGTGACGGCAACCAGGCACTGATCGAGCCGATGGATCCCACGCGCAAGCGTGCCATGTTCGATTTGCTGGTCTCACTGGGGTACAAGGAAATCGAGATTGGATTCCCAGCGGCATCGCAAACCGACTACGACTTTGTTCGCTCTCTGATTGACGATGAGGCGATCCCTGAAGACGTGACAGTGTCTGTGCTGACACAATCACGCACCGAACTCATTGAGCGCACCATCGACGCCCTCGTCGGCATTCCCCGGGCAACGGTTCACCTGTACAACGCAACGTCGCCACTGTTCCGCGAGCTCGTCTTCCGTATGGACAAGGCACAAACCGTTGACCTGGCACAAAGCGGCACTCGGGAAATCATGGCGCGGGCAGAAAAAGTCCTCTCAGATGACACGATCTTCGGCTTCGAATACTCACCGGAAATCTTCGTGGACACGGAGCTGGACTTCGCAGCCGAAATCTGCGAAGCAGTCATGGATATCTGGCAGCCTGACGACGACCGTGAAATTGTGCTGAATCTGCCGGCAACGGTGGAGCGCGCAACGCCTAATGTGTTTGCCGACCAGATCGAATGGATGTCAACGAACCTGTCGAGGCGCGACCACATCGCGCTGTCCGTCCACCCGCATAATGACCGCGGAACGGGTGTTGCAGCAGCGGAACTGGCGTTGCTGGCCGGCGCTGACCGCGTAGAGGGATGCCTGCTTGGACAGGGCGAACGAACCGGCAACGTGGACCTGGTCAACCTCGGCCTGAACATGATGAGCCAGGGTATCGATCCGGGTATTGACTTTTCCGACGTGGATCGCATCCGGCACACGGTGGAACACTGCACCATGATGGAAACCCCACCGCGTATGCCCTACGTGGGGGACCTGGTTTACACGTCCTTCTCCGGATCGCACCAGGACGCCATCAAGAAGGGCTTCGAAGCCCGCAAGAAGAAAGTTGCGGAAGCTGGCGGAGATGAAAACGCTGTGCCGTGGGGCATTCCGTACCTGCCGATCGACCCGCATGACGTGGGACGTTCCTACGAGGCGATCGTGCGCGTCAACTCCCAGTCCGGCAAAGGGGGCGTCGCCTACCTCATGTCGACCGCACACCACATGGAACTGCCGCGACGCCTGCAAATCGAATTCTCACGCATCGTTCAGCGTCACACAGATTCTTTTGGCGGAGAGATCAACTCCGAAAACCTGTGGAAGATCTTCACCGACGAATACCTGCCCGCCGACAGGGCAAGTGGCCTGGCCCCGTGGGGACGCTTCGAAATGGGAGACTTCCACCTGTACACGCGCGGCAAAGAGCAGGAAGTGGAACTGCGCGGGGAAATCCTGGATCAGGGACAGCCCGTTGCCATCAGCGTCGTGGGAACCGGCCCGATCGACGCATTCGTCGCAGCTATGCACGATTTCGACCTGGATGTGCGCATCCTCGACTACTCTGAGCACGCCATGAGCCAGGGACGTGACGCCACCGCAGCCGCATATGTGGAAGCAGCGGTCGACGGCCAGATCGTCTGGGGCGTCGGCATCGATTCGTCGATCACGACTGCCACCTACAAGGCAGTTATTTCCGCCATGAACCGCGCTTTGCGCTAATAGCACATTGACGGTGCCGGTCGACGTGTCCTGTGGCACCTCGACCGGCCTGTGAGACAATGCGAGCGTGATCAGAAGCTACCGGGACCAGGCGATCGTCCTGCGCACCCACAAACTGGGGGAAGCTGACCGTATCGTCTGCCTGCTCACCAAGGAAAACGGGCAGGTACGCACGGTAGCCAAGGGAGTGCGCCGCACCACCTCGAAATTCGGTGCGCGCCTGGAACCGTTCTCACTGATCGACGTGCAGCTGCATCGTGGCCGCACATTCGACATTGTGACGCAGGTCGAAATGCTGCGTCCCTACGGCACTCAACTGGCTTCTGACTTCGATTTGTTCGCCGCCGGAACGGTCATGGTGGAAACAGCAGAACGCCTCACGGCCGATTCAGCTGACGGTGCACACGCTCAATACTCACTCCTGCTCGGAGCACTCCACGCGTTGGCCAACCTGCGTCACGACCCGGTCCTCGTCGTCGATTCGTATCTTCTACGCGCCCTGTCAGTGGCGGGGTGGGCACCCTCGTGCTTCGCATGCGCCAGTTGCGGCAAGCCCGGCCCGCACACGTCCTTCTCCATTTCCGAGGGTGGCGCGCTGTGCGACGAGTGCCAAAGCGAAGGGGGAGTGGCCGTCTCGGAGAACACGATGGAACTGATGGGGCACCTCCTGGCCGGAAACTGGGATCAGGCTGACCGCACCGAAGCGTATGACCGGCAACGCGTCGCACACCTGACATCGGCGTATACGCAGTGGCATTTGGAACGTAAGCTGCGCGCACTCCAGCTCTTCGAAAGGAAACGGGCATGACATCTGCCCAGGCTCCGGTTGATCGGGCACCATCAGATCCCACTGCTCCTGTGCTCGGTCCGGGTCAGTGGTCCCAACCGGTTCCCGTTTTTGACCGCGTGCCTCGCCACGTCGCCCTCGTGATGGATGGAAATGGTCGATGGGCCAATGCTCGCGGATTGAATCGCACGGCAGGGCATCACGCCGGAGAATACTCCCTGATGGACACGATCGCCGGTGCCATTGACGCGGGCGTGCGCTATCTGAGCGTCTACACCTTTTCGACGGAAAACTGGAAACGTTCCCCGGCTGAAGTGCGTTTCATCATGAACTACGCGCCCGATGTGCTCACGCGCAGGACGGGCCAACTTGATGAATGGGGTGTGCGCGTGCGATGGAGTGGACGGCGACCCAAACTGTGGAAGTCCGTTATTCACGCCCTGGAAAAAGCTGAGCGCGCCACCGAATCGAACCGGACGCTCGATCTGATTTTGTGTGTCAACTACGGTGGGCGCGCCGAAATTGTGGACGCTGCACGCACGATTGCCATGGAGATTGCTGACGGGACGATGAAGCCGGCTGGCGTGACTGAACGGACGTTTGCGCGCCACTTGTATCTGCCCGATGTGCCAGATGTCGACCTGATGATTCGCACCTCAGGCGAGCAACGTATTTCGAACTACCTGCTCTGGCAGCTGGCGTACGCGGAGATGATGTTCGTGGATACGCCGTGGCCGCAATTTGACCGCAGTGAACTGTGGAAATGTCTGGCGTCCTACGGGAAACGTGATCGCCGTTTCGGTGGCGCCGTCAATTCACCGCACGCGCCGCTTCGGTGAGCGTCCTACTGTGCTGATACCGGGGATTCCTCGCACGTCAGGACTTCCTGAGGTGCCGCTTTGGGGTGCGAGCGACGATAAATGAGCCAGCTGGCCAGAATAATCACCGCCAGAGCGATCCCGATCCATGCAATCGGAGAGCCTGCGATTGCGCCGATGGCAGCGACCCACACAGCCAGCAGTCCCAGCCCGTACATGATCGACCACGCTACGCACCCGGGAAGCATCGCGAGGGTATAGGTGCGCCACTTCAACCGGACAACTCCGGCACCGGCATTGACCGCTGTCTGAACACCGACGGTGAGGAAGCACAGTGGGATGATCAAAAGTCCCCATTTTTCGAGCAGTTCTGCACCGCGGCGGGGAACAGGCCCGTTAAACCAGCGGGCGATCGCGCCGATGAGGCCGGAGTGTCCGTCACCTTTCAGGGCGCCCGCGGCGGCGCCTCGACCAAGCCAATAGGTGCCCTGGGCGCGCAAGAAGACGACAAAGAACAGGAAGATGAAAAGAGGCAGCCCGCTTGAGGCCCACTGGGGAACTGGCATCAGTCCTCGTCATCCTCAACAGCGCTGCACTCAGAGCACAGACCGAATACTTCGAGCGAATGGGCAACCTCAGTGAAGCCGTGCTGCGAGGCGATCTGAGAAATCCAGGATTCTGCTTCGCTGACTTCGATCTCTTCAGTGTGACCGCAGTTGCGGCACACCAGGTGGTGGTGGTGGCCTTCATCTTCGCACAGACGGAACATCGATTCGCCATCGTCCATGCGCAGGACATCGACGACATTCATCTCAGCCAGTGCCTGCAGATTGCGGTAGACCGTCGCTAGGCCGACGCGCTGCCCCTGATTTGTCAGGTCGTCGTAGATCCGCTGTGCGGAACGAAAGTCCTTGTCACGACGCAGCTCGTTAAAGACGGATTGACGTTGCCGAGTCATCCGCTGCACGATGTCCCCCTCTTGCCGACCCTGAAGTAAATCTTCTCGTTCTTGGAAGCATACAGGGTTGAGGCGAGAAATGGAGATTACAGTGTGTCATCTGCTGGTGGTGTGCCCATCCGATCGGGGGAGTCAGGATGCGCCGAATGAGCGTGAGGATCACCGGCAATCAGATGTGTATGTCCGCCGGTGACCTGGAGGCGTCGCCCTCGTCGAATACCGTCAATGGCAGCCTTGATGACGAATCCGAGGATGTATACGACGATAGCTGCCACCACGATGAGTGCGCCGGGGGAGACATCCACGAAGTAGGTCACCACAAGGCCGCCGACACATAGCACGGTTCCCAGAGCCATTGCGCAGGCCATTGTGGAGCGGAAGGAACGGGTGACGAGTTGCGCGATTGCGACCGGGACGATCATCAGGGCCGACACCAGGAGCGAGCCCACGACGCGCATCGCAACTGCGACAGTTAACGCCGACAGGATCGCGATGAGGATGGACAGGGCAGCCACCGGAAGGCCGGTTGAGTGCGCGAAGTCCTCATCATCGGTCACTGCGTACAGTGCAGGAGAGAATCCCAGGCCAATGAGCAATATGAGTGCACATAGCGCGCCGATCAGATAGACGTCACCCCATTGCACTGTTGAGATGGATCCGAATAGATACGAGTTCAACTGTGTGGACGTTCCACCTGCCAGACCGATCAGCAGGACGCCGGTGGCGATGCCTCCGTAGAACAACATGGCGAGGGCAACGTCGGCACTGGTGCGGCCACTGAGCCTGACGACTTCGATCGTCACCGCGCCCAGGATTGATACGACAAGGGCGCCCGGCAATGCCCATTGATCAGAAGGCGTCACGTTTGCAGCTGTCCCGGCGATCCAGCCCAGAGCCACACCCGTCAGCGAGACGTGCCCGATGCCGTCTCCCAGCATCGCCATGCGGCGATGTACCAGGTAGGTGCCGACGATGGGTGCGCACAGTCCGACCAGCAGCGCTGCCAGCAGGGAGCGGAGCATCAGTGGGGATGTGAAAAGGTCGGCGAGTGCCTCATCCATGATGGCTCGCCTCCTCGGTCGATGCCGGTTGTGGGGCGTCGTCGTAGGTGATGTGGCCGGCGGCAATGGTGATTTGACGATCCAGGAGGGGGCGTAGTTCCCCTAGCTCATGCAGGACCAACACAATGGTGGTGCCCCCGTCCTTGGCTGACTGCACGATCGACGCCAGGCGTTGGCGCGAAACCGAATCGATTCCAGTTAGCGGCTCATCCATGATGAGAAAATCCGGGTGGCGCACCAGGGCGCGCGCAATGTTGACGCGCTGACGCTGCCCACCCGACAGGATGGAGACCGGATCGTTTGCGCGATGTGCGAGCCCGACCAGTTCCAGAGCACCGAGCGCTTTGCGTCGATCGGAGCGTGACAGCCAGAATTTTCGAGGCCCCAGTAAACCTGAGGCGACAACTTCACGCGCATTGGAGGCGACGCCGCCGCCTGCGCGTGAATATTGCGGGACGTAGCCGATGCGCGACCATGGTCGCTTGCCGTGCGCACTGACCTGCATGCCGAACAGTGACATGCTGCCACGTGTCACCGGTGCGGTGCCAAGGATCGCGTGTACCAGCGTGGACTTGCCGGAACCGTTGGCACCCGTCACGGCGAGCGTTTGTCCGGCGGGTATATCCAGGTTAATGCCGTGCAGGATGAGGGTGTCATCCCACGCGACATGCAGGTCACGCATGCTGACGGCAAGAGTGGTCATGTCAGACGCATCGGGGCAGGTCATTGCGGGGGCTACTTGCAATCCAGTGCTGTGCGCAGAGCAGCCAGATTGTCTCTCATCACGTCCATGTAGTCCTTGGATGGATCGTTTTGGGATTCGAGGGGATCAAGGACTGCGGTCTTAATTCCCGGGTCCTCTGCCAGTGTCTGCGCAATCTTCGGGTCAATGAGAGTCTCAGTGAAAATTGTCGTCACGCCTTCTTTCTTGGCCAGCTCGGAGATCTCCTTCAGTTTGGCTGGCGAGGGCGATGTTTCCGGATCAATACCGGCAATGCCTTCCTGGTTCACGCTGGCGCGGTCGGCCAGGTAACCGAAGGCCTCGTGCGAGGTGATGAATGTCGTGTGAGCGCACTTGCGTGTGCCCTCGACAATTTCCGTCGACAATTCGTTGAGGGAAGTAGACACCTGGGCCGCCTGCGTGGTGTACAGCTGCGCGTTGGTTGGGTCGGCTTTTGCGAGCGCCTGTCCAATCATCGTGGCAGCTTGAGCCATACGCTGGGGATCCAGCCAGAAATGTGGATCCACGTCACCGTGGTCATGTTCGTGACCTGTGTCGTGATCGCCGTGTTCCTCATCCGCCGAGTCAGTGTCCTCGGCCTCACTGTGCCCCGACTGCGCGTCCTCGTCTACGTGCGTGGGGGACAGGAGCTGAACAGCACTGGCAACGTCAACAACGTGTTCGGGTGGATTGATCGCAACAGCGTCATCGACGGCAGTCTGGAAACCAGAAAGATAGACCACGATGTCTGAACGCCCCAATTCGTTCACCTTGGCCGGCGACAGCTCCAGGTCGTGCGGTTCGGCGCCCGGAGGTGTCAGTGACGACACGGCTACACGATCACCGCCGATCTGCTCCACCAGATATTGCAACGGGTAGAAGGATGCCGCGACGTTGAGTACCGTCGACCCGTCGGACTGGGAGGACTGGCCTGCGTCAGCGATGACCGACCGTTCAGACTGCGTGGATTGGGGTGCTGAAGGAGTGGAACACCCGGCGAGCACGGTGGCAGCGCAGACGAGGGTGAGGAGAGGACGCGAGATCTTCATACCTACAACTCCACCGTAAGTGAGAATGAATGTCAAGTGGACCTGGTGTGAGATGTGTAGTTTATCGCGATGTGGACGGCGCTCGGCCAGTCGAACCGCGGACAACCAGATCCGGTGTGTACAAAAATGCCCCGGACGTGGCGGGCATGTCAGGATTCTTAATCGCTTCGAACAGAGTGCGAACTGCAGCCGTGGTAATTGCATCGACAGGCTGGCGGATCGTCGTGAGGGGTGGATCGAGGTGAGCCATGAGTTGCGAATCGTCAAACCCGACAACCGACAGGTCATCCGGCACGCGCATGCCACGTGACTTTGCCGCGCGAATTGCGCCCAGTGCCTGCATATCTGATCCAGTGACGAGGGCAGTCATGCCTTCATCGAGCAGACCGTGAGTTGCAGCTGCGGCGGCCTCGTATGTGTAGAACGTTTCGACAATGCGCGGCTTGTCGATTCCGAACTCCTGAGCCATGACTGTCTTGAATGCGTCGACTTTCCTGCTGGCGGGCACGATGTGCGTATGCCCGGACAGCAGAGCGATCCGTGTGTGTCCCAGTTCGCGCAGGTGACGCACGGCGATCGAGATACCGATCTGGTCGGCGGCAGAAAAATCTGCGCTTTCAATCTCCTCGCGTGATCCATTGATGGTGACGAATGGGATGCGTCGTTCGCGCAGGTGATGGTAGCGGGACATATCTCCGCGAAAATCGGCGTGACGCCCCGACACAAAAATCAAGCCGGAGCATCCGTGGGACAGAAGGGTTTGAACGTAGTCACCCTCGGAGGTGGAGCCGGGAGTCTGACTGCAGATCAATGGGATTGCACCTGTGCGCGAAACCTCAGCCTGGATGGCGTGGGCGTATGCGGCGAAAATTGGATTGGTCAGTTCGGGGATGATGATCCCGACGCAGGGGGTGGAGGAGGAGCGTTCAGGAAGGGGGCGTTCATACCCCAGAGAATCAATCGCCGTCAGGACGCGGTGGCGCGTCTCGGCTGACACGGGGCCAGTTCCGTTAATGACGCGTGACACGGTAGCTGTTGACACCTGCGCGTGTTCAGCGATATCAGTCATCCGTGTGCGGTGCTTCGGCATTGAACCCTCCCCGTTATGTACGTCTTATCGATCGTAGTCGATCACGAGGGTGAGCCGTGCATGGCTCACCGAGTGGACGCTGTACTGAATGTAACAGTTCTCTATCTTTTCTGTAAATCCTTGCACAATTGTCGGAGATTATTTACAGTAAGAGCTACAACCGCACGGCAGCGGAGCGTGCGGATTCACGATCACCCGATCATAGGAGTTTGAATGCGCAGACGCATAACTGTACTTGGTGCCCTCGCCATCGTTGCCACACTGACAGCGTGCGGCGGAAATTCGCCGTCCGGCCAGTCCTCAGACGGTGTTGACGCGGAACAGTCCGCCATCGGACAGTCCGCTTCGGACGGTGCTGCAACCGTTGGATCCCTCACTATCTGGGCAGATGACACCCGAACCGGGCCGCTGAAAGAACTCGCGAAAGATTTCACTGCTCAAACGCAAATTGACGTCAATATCTTCTCCAAGTCCAACGACACCATGTCGAAAGACTTCATCGCGCAGGTACCTACCGGCAAAGGCCCCGACATGATGGTGACCGCTCACGATGGGCTGGGAGAACTGGTCAACAATGGTGTGGTCGCTCCGGTTGACATTGCCGATTCAGCTGACGCCTTTACCGAATCAGCAGTGCAGGCCGTGACCTATGACGGGCAGACCTACGGCGTGCCCTACGCCACCGAATCGCTGGCACTGGTGCGCAATAACGCGCTGACCACGGATGAGCCTGCCACATTCGACGAGATGATCGAATCGGGCAAAGCGACAGGAGCCGAGTATCCGTTCGTCCTCCAAACCGGAGATCAGGGAGACCCGTACCATTACTACCCATTCCAGACCTCCTTTGGTGCAACGGTTTTTGCTCAGGAAGCTGACGGTTCCTACACCTCAGAGCTGACGATGGGTGGCGAAAAGGGGGTGGCGTATGCTACATGGCTGAAGCAACAGGCAGACGCTGGAATCTTCGACATCAACATCACCGGCGAAATCGCCAAGCAGTCCTTCCTGGACGGCAAAGCGGCATACACCGTGACGGGTCCGTGGAACGTTGACGCTTTCCGCGATGCCGGCATGGACATCTCTGTGCTGCCCATCCCCTCAGCGGGAGGTGAAACAGCGGCGCCGTTCGTCGGCGTCCAAGTCTTCTACGCATCTGCAAAGAGCCAGAACCAGGTGCTTGTCTCGAAGTTCATGGACTTTATGAAGACCCCCGAAGCGCAGCAGAAAATGTACGACCTGGCTGGGCGCACACCGGCTCTGAAAGAAACAGCCGCCGCAATTGATGACCCTGACATTCAGGCTTTCTCCAAGATTGCCGAAACCGGTATGCCCATGCCGTCTATTCCTGAGATGAGCGCCGTGTGGCAGTTCTGGGGTCTGACCGAAGCGAACATCATCTCCGGCAAGGAAGCTCCCGAAGAAGGCTGGAACACGATGATCTCCAACATTCAAGGCGCTATTGAGTAGTGTCTGTCGCGTCGCGCTGCTCACTGCAGCGTGACAGACCAGTGGCACGGGGATGAGAAACGAGGTGCCTCGCATCTCTTTTCTCATCCACCGTGCCGCCCGCACTCTGTTCACCCAATCAGGAGTAGGCCATGTCGTCGCCTTCATCAGCAACGTCTTCTCACACAGAACAGTCCTCACAGTCAACGGATTCACCGCAGGCCCCCTCGTACCGCACTTCACATGCCCGCGACATAACGAGGCCCGGTTTTATCGCCAAATTGATCTTGATGATGCTCGTCAATGCACTCGGCGTCTACGGCATCATCACAGCGGCGTTCGTCCAGTCGTGGCTCATCGTGGCGCTACTGGTCCTTCTGCTGGTTGCCGTCGATTTCATCTATTTTTCCTCGCGGATGCTGCCCGCCAAATACCTGATCCCCGGCCTGGTGTTCCTCCTGATCTACCAGGTCTTCGTCATGGGGTATACCGGCTACGTGTCCTTCACAAACTACGGGCAAGGGCATAACTCGACCAAAGCTGACGCCATCAGCTCCATCATGATGGAGAACAAGAAAAGGGTGGATGGCGCGCCCACCGTCAATATGGCGGTCGTCGACGACGGCGGCACACTGGGGCTGGCGGTCGAAGATCCCGATACACATGCGGTGAGCGTCGGTTTTGAGGATGTGCCGCTTCATGAGGTCAACGCACAAGTCGGCTCCCTGGGTATCACCTCGGTGGAAGGCTACGACGTCCTCGCGTTTGCAGATGTTGCAGCCCGACAAAACGACGTGGTCAACCTGACTGTACCGGTCAGTGACAACCCTGACGACGGGTATTACGTCACCACCGACGGCTCCAAAGGTTATCTGGCTCAGCCCACATTCCACTACGACGAACAAGCCGACACCATGACAAACACGGCAACCGGCGTGGTGTACACGGCAGACAGTGACGGTTTCTTCACCTCACCAGACGGCGAGCACCTCACGCCCGGGTGGCGCGTCTTTGTCGGTTTCGACAACTACGCCTCAATGGTGGTCAGCCCTGACCTGGCCGTCCCGTTCTTTAAATCGCTGATCTGGTCGTTCGTCTTTGCATTCGGATCGGTGATCACCACCTTCGCCTTCGGCCTCTTCCTGGCATTGACATTCGCTGATCAGCGCATCAAAGGCCGGCGCGTCTTCCAGTCCCTGATGATTCTGCCCTACGCGTTCCCTGGCTTCCTCGCCACCCTGGTCTGGCGCGGCATGCTCAACGAGCGCTTCGGCTTCGTCAACGAGGCATTGCTGGGCTGGATGCCCGGAGCGAATATTCCGTGGCTGACCGATGGGACGTGGGCGAAGGTCTCCATCCTGGGGGTGAACTTGTGGCTCGGATTCCCATACATGTTCCTCGTCTGCCTGGGTGCACTGCAATCGTTGCCCTCTGACGTCATGGAGGCGGCGAAGATAGACGGAGCAGGGGCGCTGCGCACAGTGTGGTCAGTGAAGCTACCACTGGTGCTGCAATCGACGGTCCCACTGCTCATCTCATCGTTTGCCTTCAACTTCAACAACTTCTCACTGATCTACATGCTCACAGGTGGCGGCCCGTCCTATCCGGGATTGTCGGTGCCGGTGGGTGAGACTGACATTTTGATCTCGATGGTCTACAAGATCGCATTTGACCGGGGCGGGCAGAACTTCGGTCTGGCATCAGCCATGTCGATCGTCATCTTCATCGTCGTAGGAGTGATCTCCTGGCTGGGCTTCAGGAAGACGCGCGCATTGGAGGAACTGTGATGACTACTGCATCAACGTCTCAAGCTGCCACAACACGCGGCGCACACAACGATCAGGCGAACAATACACGCCACTCGATGTCGGCTGGCCGATGGATGCGAGAGCTGGGGTGGAGGTATGTGGTCGGTATCCTCGTCACCATCTACTGTCTGATTCCTCTGCTGTACGTCTTGTCTGTCTCCCTGTCGCCGGGCGCGACGCTGACCGGAGCCAACAAGTTATTCCAGCACTTCTCATTGGAGAACTTCCAAGCACTGGGGCAAACCACGTACTGGCAGTGGATCAAGAACTCGCTGATCGTTTCATCGATTACCGCGATTGGTACAGTGCTGATGGGCGCTGCGGCCGCTTACGCATTTTCCCGTTTTCGTTTCCGAGGGCGACGCGGCACACTCACCTTCCTGCTCCTGGTTCAGATGTTCCCGCAGATGCTGGCATTCGTGGCACTGTTCCTGCTGCTGCTCGCCCTCCAGGACGTTTTTCCGGTCCTGGGACTGGACTCTCGTCTGGCGCTGATCTGCGTGTATCTGGGCGGCGCATTGGGGTCGAACACCTTCCTGCTGTACGGGTTCTTTAACACCGTTCCCCGCGAACTTGACGAAGCGGCCGAAATCGACGGGGCAAGCCACGCTCAGACGTTCTGGACGATCATCATGCCGCTCGTGATCCCGATCCTGGCTGTTGTCGGTTTACTGTCCTTTATCGCCAGTTTCTCCGACTTCGTCATTGCGCGTGTTGTGCTGCAAAGCGAATCAAATTTCACACTGGCTGTCGGCATGTACAACTGGGCTGCCGATGAGCGCGTGGCACCGTGGGGCCTGTTCGCCGCAGGAGCCGTTGTCGCGGCAATTCCGGTGATTGTGCTGTTCCAGTATCTGCAAAAGTACATCGTGTCGGGTCTGACAGCGGGCGCAGTGAAGGGGTAACGCAGTAAAACCGGTAGACTCGAGCGCGTGAGCGTCGCACCAGCCAGGTGCGACGATGAAAATAAGGAGAATATCCAACATGGCACAAGGCCCTTCACGTCTCGACTCGGTCATCAGCCTGGCCAAGCGCCGCGGCTTCGTGTTTCCCTCCGGGGAAATCTACGGTGGTACCCGTTCAGCCTGGGATTACGGTCCGCTGGGTGTGGAGCTGAAAGAAAACATCAAGCGCCAATGGTGGAACACTGTTGTGCGCTCCCGTGACGATGTTGTGGGACTGGACTCAGCCGTTATTTTGCCCAAGCGCGTGTGGGAAGTGTCCGGTCATGTCACAGCATTCACTGACCCATTGACCGAATGCCTGTCCTGCCACAAGCGTCTGCGTGAGGACGAACTAATCGAGCAGTACGCTGAGAAGCATTCGAAAGATGAAGGCGACGTGTCGATGGAAGACGTGCCGTGTCCGAACTGTGGGACGCGCGGTCAGTGGACACAGCCCAAGGCTTTCTCCGGACTGCTCAAGACATTCCTTGGTCCCGTTGATGACGAGGCCGGACTGCACTACCTGCGCCCCGAAACAGCACAGGGTATCTTCACGCAGTTCGCCAACGTTATGTCGACCTCCCGCAAGAAACCACCGTTCGGAATCGCTCAGATCGGCAAGTCCTTCCGCAACGAAATCACGCCAGGTAACTTCATCTTCCGTACCCGCGAATTCGAGCAGATGGAGCTTGAGTTCTTCGTAGAACCGGGCACTGATGAGCAGTGGCATCAGCAGTGGATCGACCAGCGTTTCCAGTGGTACGTCGACCTGGGCATTGATCCCGAACACCTGCGCCTATACGAACACCCGAAAGAGAAACTCTCGCACTACTCCAAGCGCACCGTTGATATCGAATACACGTTCGGTTTCCAAGGCTCCCAGTGGGGCGAGCTCGAAGGCATCGCGAACCGTACCGACTACGACCTATCGGTCCATGCCGAAGCTTCCGGCGCCAAGCTGGACTACTTCGATCAGCAGAAGAACGAACGCTGGACTCCGTATGTTATCGAACCGTCGGCTGGTCTGACCCGCTCTCTCATGGCATTCCTCGTGGAAGCTTACGACGAGGAAGAAGTACCCAACGCGAAGGGTGGTGCGGACAAGCGAACGGTGCTGCATATGGATCCTCGTCTGGCTCCCGTCAAGGCCGCCGTCTTGCCGCTGTCACGCAAGCCGGAACTGCAGGAGCCTGCACGCGAACTGGCGAAGAGCCTGCGCATGCGGTGGAACGTGGACTATGACGATGCTGGCGCGGTGGGCCGGCGCTACCGCCGTCAAGATGAGATCGGCACACCCTACTGCGTCACCATTGACTTCGACTCGCTCGACGATCACGCAGCGACAATCCGTGAGCGCGACTCGATGGAGCAGGTGCGCATCCCGATCGACGAGGTTCCTGCCTGGCTTGCCGATAAGCTCGGCGCCTGCTGAGGCATACCTGTCCATCCGATGACGTTACTTCCCGTTCAGTGTGCTCCCGCCTTCGCGCCTGTAGCTGTCGGCCCCATTCAATTGTGGTCACCGGTCATCCTGGCGCCGATGGCGGGAGTCACGAATGTGCCATTTCGGCGCCTGTGCCGCCGCTTCGGTGAGGAAGGCCTGCCCGAGCATTTGCGTCCAGCTCCTGACGGGCAGGCACATCCACGTCCCCGGATCGATGCGCCAGCGGGCCTGTATGTCACCGAAATGGTGACCTCGCGCGCTCTGGTTGAAGGCAACCAACGCACGTTGGATATGGTGCGCGTGGATCCTGAAGAACGGGTGCGCTCCATCCAGCTATATGGAGTCGATCCTGACGTGATGGCGGCTGCGACCCGACTGCTTGTCGAGCAGGATCTGGCCGATCATGTGGACCTGAATTTTGGTTGCCCGGTGCCGAAAGTCACGCGCAAGGGTGGGGGAGCTGCGCTTCCCTACAAGCGGGACCTGTTTGCCTCACTGGTCGGTGCTGTGGTTCGCGCGGCTGACGATGCCGGCCGCACTGTCGGCCGAGATATTCCCGTCACTATCAAGATGCGAATCGGCATCGATGACGGCCACGTGACCTACCTGGATGCCGCACGCATTGCGCAGCAGGCAGGCGTCGCCGGTATTGCTCTGCACGCACGCACACAGCACCAGTACTATTCGGGCGCCGCCCAGTGGCAGGCGATTGCGCGACTACGCGACGTCGTGCGTGAGGACATCCCCGTCTTCGGCAATGGAGACATTTTCAGCGGAGACGATGCCCGAGCCATGATGGACAGCACAGGATGTAATGCAGTGGTGATCGGTCGCGGCGCGCAGGGCCGCCCCTGGCTGTTCCGCGAACTCGTTGCAGCCTTGCACGGGCATCCGCTTCCACCACCGCCCACGCTCCGCCAGATCACACCCATCATTGAGCAGCATGCTCGCTGGCAGGTCGAAGAAATGGCCGACGAATATCGCGCGATGCGTCACCTGCGCGCTCACATCGGCTGGTACCTGCGCGGATTCGCGATCGGCGGGCCATCTCGCCAGGCTCTCAATCTGGTTTCCTCCCTGGAGGAGCTGCATGAGCGACTGATGGATCTTGACCTCGATCAGCCCTTCCCGTCGGCAGCGCAGGGCAGCAGAGGACGCGCAGGACACGAGAAGAAACCGCATCTTCCCGATGGGTGGCTCAACTCGCGCACACTAACTGACGATGAACGCCAGCACCTGCACCTGGCTGAAGATGATGCGTCAGGCGGGTGAGAACATGCAACGAGAAGTCCAGATCGGCCCCGTTTTCCTGGGGCCGGGGAATCCGACCAGAATTATCGCACCGCTGACCGGGAGCACATGGGACGCCCTCGTCGACGAGATCGACAACCTGCATGGCGAGCCGATTGATCTTGCCGAGTGGCGCGCAGATATGTGGCCAGATCCCGACGAGCTTGCCAGCGTGTGCAGCGCTGTTGTCCAACGGTGCACCATTCCCGTCCTCGCCACCATACGCACCATTGACGAGGGCGGCCGCAGCGCCCTGGATGAAAACGCATACGCTCACAGTGTCAGGAAACTGGCGGCGCTTGCGCCCTGTGTGGACGTGGAAGCCAGATGGCCGAGCAGCGCACAGATCGTGGACGATGCTCACAACGATGGCAGTACCGTCATTATTTCCGCACACAACTGGGAGCTGACACCGTCACCTGAAGAGATCACGCGCCAGCTTGAGCAGATGGCGGCACTGGATGGAGATATCGTCAAGGTCGCCTATCGCGCTCACTCACATGCTGATGCGGACGCGATTATGCAGGCTGGACGGTGGGCGATGTCGCACCTGGACGTGCCGACGATCTGTATCGGCATGGGCGAGGCTGGTGTGGCGACACGCCTGGCGGGGCCTGAGTTTGGACTGGCGGCCACATTTGCAACGGTCGGCGCGTCCAGTGCGCCTGGCCAGTTGCCGGCTCAACAGGTAGCACACACACTACGTGGACATGCGCACCGTGCGCACTGACATTGCGCACCGCGCACCGATCGAAGGAAGGCGCCTCATGGCGAGCGCTCAGCATACAACGTCACACCACCACGACCTGCGCCTGTGGTACAGGCAACCGGCGAGCCTGACCGAACTGATGTCCAGTGGAAAAGGGCCGCAAGCTGGCTCGCCCTCCATCGTGGACGCTGACTCTCGCATCTGGCAGGAAACAGTGATGCCGATCGGAAACGGTGACCTGGGCGGCGCGATATTTGGTGAGATCAGCCGCGATCGCATCGGTTTCAACGAGAAAACCCTGTGGACGGGCGGACCGGGAAGCACGCCGACCTATGACGGCGGCAACTCAGTCGAACACGGCAGAAACGGCCAGACGCTGCGCTCGGTGCAGCACCTATTCGAACAGGGACGCCGCGAAGAAGCAGCGCGCCTGGCGTCGAACACTCTCATAGGCGGCTTCAATGCCGCCGAACAAGGAGGCTACCAGGCGTGGGGAACCGTCTACCTCGACTACGGTTTCGCTGATGACCACTACTCGAATTATGAACGTGACCTGAATCTGTCGACCGGGATCGCGCACGTCGCATTCGATCATGACGGGACACACATCACCCGCGAATACTTTGCCTCCAACCCTGACAACGTTCTTGTCATGCATCTGACGTCCACCACCGCACAGACACTGGCCGTGTCGTTTCCAACGAAGCAGGACAGTCAGAAAAACGCTGAGCGCACCACCGTTGACGTGGCTGGAGGCCTCCTTGAAGTCAGCGGTGCACTGCATAACAACGGCCTGCGCTATGCCTCGGCAATTAAAGTGGCCAGCACTGACGGCGAGGTCAGCGACGGGGGAGACCACTTGAGTATTGCAGGGTGCACGCACGTGTCGCTGCTGGTGAGCGCGGCGACTGATTATGCGCTGACGTTTCCGGCATATCGAACTGGCGAGAGCCCGCGCGATGTGTCGAGACGTGTCAGGGCGGTGCTGGAAGAGGCTGCTGCACGCAGCATTGATGACCTGCGTGAACGCCACCAGCGTGACTACAGCGCGCTGTTTGACAGAGTGGAGCTGGACCTGGGCCAATGCGACGCGAAAAATGCGGGCCAATGTGACGGGGGCGAAGCGGATCAGTGCGCCCGGACCGTTCCGACTGACGTGCTACTCGACGCCTACCGCGCAGGAGATGCCTCGCCTGCGCAGCAACGCGAACTGGAAGTTGTGCTGTTTCAGTACGGACGCTACCTCGGCATCAGCTCCTCGCGGGAGAACTCACTGCTGCCAGCCAATTTGCAGGGCGTATGGGCGAACAGGTCTGACGATACCGTTGGGCCGAATGCATGGAACTCCGACTACCACCTCAACGTCAACATGCAGATGATCTACTGGGCGGCCTACAGTACGAACCTGGTCGAAACTGCCGATCCGATGATCCGCTTCATGAAGGCTCTGGTCGAACCGGGCAGACGCACGGCACGCATCTACCTGGGTACCGATGGCAGTGAAGGATCAGGTTTCAGCGCTCACACCGAGAACACTCCATTTGGCTGGACCACTCCGGGACGTGACTTTTTCTGGGGATGGTCGCCCGCCGTGGTTCCGTGGATGCTGCACAACGTCTACGAATGGTACGAGTTCACCGGGGACACGGAGCGCCTGCGAGAAGACATCTACCCGCTGCTCAAAGAACAGGCAGACCTGTACGTGCAGCGCCTGCTGCACCCGTCCACCGACTCGACGGGCACACGCCGCCTAGTCTCATCGCCTGCCTACTCGCCCGAACATGGGCCGGTCACTGACGGCAACGTGTACGAGCAGACCCTGATCTGGCAAATGCTGACTGACGCCATCGAAGCGGCAGAGGTGCTGCAGGTGGATGCCGATCGGCTGACGATGGATGAGAGCTGCTCCATCGACGATTGGGAGCGGGACTGGGAAAATGGCGGCGCGTTCACCTCGGACGCTTCACGTTCATGGGCGTGCGCCAGGCAGCTGCTCGACCCCATCGTCATTGGCGACTCAGGCCAGATCAAGGAATGGTACGACGAGGGCGCCCTCGGGCATCATACGGATGGCTCCGCGATCGCGGACTATCAGTGCTACCACCGCCACATGTCGCATGTGCTGGGCCTCTATCCTGGCGACCTGATCACTGTTGATCATGCAGAATTCCTCGACGCGGCAAAGGTGTCGATGAATGATCGATCTGACCGCGCGACCGGGTGGGGAATTGCTCAGCGACTGAATTCGTGGGCCCGCGCCGGTGATGGGGAGCGTGCGCACCGCATCATCCAGTCTTTTTTTGCCAACGGGATCTACCCCAACCTGTTCGATACACACCCGCCGTTCCAGATCGACGGGAACTTCGGCTACACCGCAGGTGTCAGCGAAATGCTGCTGCAGTCCAATTCGACCTGGGTGAGTCAGGATGGACGCGAGTACCGCAACTATATGTATCCAGCGCCCGCGTTGCCGCGCGTGTGGAGAAACGGTCGAGTCAGTGGGCTGCGCGCTCGCGGCAACTTCACGGTTGGCTATGAATGGGCCGATGGCGCCGTCACTTTGATGACGATTACCTCCGGAAGCGGCGGGCACGCAGTGGTACGTCTGTCGGGAGCCTCGAACGCGACCGTGACAAGCGCTGACGGCGCGTGCGTGAGATCGACGCTGCTGGACGCCACGCACCTCGCATTCGATACGCGTCCTGGCGAAACCTACACCATCACTCACCTGACCAAGGAAGCGTGAGCGTGTGGGCGCGAGGAGACCTACCGGCTCCGTGGCGAGCGAACCAGTTCGACAACCGTATCCAGGCGGCGCTGCGCGATGGGAGCGAACTCGTCGATAAGTGCCTGCTCTGACATGGATGCGAGAGGTTCGAGCTGGACAATGTAGCGCATCGTGGCCACACCGTACAGCGTGGACATGACGCACTCAATCTCCCGCGCAATCGCTGTGCGCGTGGCGGGTGACAGGGGAGGAGCGTCAGTTCCGCACACGTGCTGATGAATAAAGTCAGTAATGTCGGGGATGATGCTGGAGTGTACGTAGGAGCGGAAACGCTGCTTGGAGTCGAAATAATAGTTCACCATTGCCGGATCGCAGTTGGCGCGAGCCGCGATATGACGGGTTGTGATGCCGTCGTATCCATTCGCAATGAATTCTTCTTCTGCGATGCGTCTGATGATTTCGCGCATGTCGCCGCGCTTGCCATGCGCGACATCGCGCAAACCCCTGGTGGGACTGGTCGGGGAAATCCTGGTGAAGTTCCATCCCGAGGCAAACAACCACGCGGTGCGCGTTATTGAAGAGGAAGGGTGTGAGGCGGAACTGCCCACACTGATGCAGTTCTTCCACAACGCGATGGCATCAGCATCGTGGAACGCTCACAACCTGGGGATAGTTGACATGATTGAACATGGCTGCCCGAACATCATCTGTGCACAGTCTTTCGGCTGCCTGCCCAACCACATCATTGGTAAGGGAATGTTCCGCGCGCTGCGCAATCGCTACCCGCAGGCCAATGTGGTGTCAGTGGACTACGATCCGGGTGCCTCACAGGTCAACCAGCTCAACCGCATCAAGCTGATGATCTCAACGGCGATGGAACAGCATCGGCGCGAGAGCGCGGATGGCGTGCTGGATTTCCGCACAGTCGACATTGTGTGGGATGAGGAAGACAAGGGATTTGAGCCACGCCGACCGGCATGCGGAAGTTGCGCGATGGCCTCACTGGCCGCCCAGTCCGAATTCGCCGTCGATCGCGGCGATCGTCCCTCCCTGCCGATTGTGGCGGTGACCAGCAATTAGCGCGTTGGTCGGGCTGCTCCGCAGAACAGGCCGACCCAGGATCGAGATCGGCGCGATGTTGCCAATGCCCGGGCGCTGATGGTTCTCTGATTGAGCAGGCCCGTGTGGCTTACGAATAGCTGGAGACGGGAGGGGCCTGAACCAAGGCTGCTTCAAACCAGGCGCACTGGTCAGGGCCGACAACAGTGGGCTGATTCGGCTCACCACCGGAGCGCCCCGTTGAATCAAGCAGCAGCGCATGTTCGGGCGGAACCTCAACAGGAGTATCAGAAGCGTTGACCACCACCATGACGCCGGCGCACAGGTGCACACCCACACCCTCATGCGCCCAGGCCAGGTGGTTCACGTATGCCAAGGATCCTGACCCCATGGAGCGCTCAACACGGATCCTCAGGGCACGTGAGACCATTTCGCGCTCGCGGCGCGCATCCTCACTCGGCTCCCACTCCACGTGAGCCCCGTCGTGAGCATCAAAATTGCGGCGACCGGCCAGCCTGTCGAACGGTGTGTAGGCCGCGCCCGGAAGTGACAGCGCCACCAGTGCCATCGCGTTTCGTCTCCACTGATCGGCGCCTTCTTCCCACGAACCGGGTACCGGGCTCACCGGTCGGTTATCGGTCGGGCAATGCGACCACTGCCAGGCAGAAACGTGTCCGAGGTTCGAACGCTTCGACAACGTGCGCTCAATGCGTGCGCGCAGCTGGTTAATGTCCCACGGGCATGTCACCAAAGCGTCGTCACGCAGATGGTGGAACCAGTCTTCTTCGAGGTGACGGCTTAATGCATGTGGGGTGGTAATCGAGCTTTCTGCAGCCAGAATCGGCATGCGATCAAAATCGGCCAGCTCTGCCTGCAGAATGTGGATCAGTTGCGTGAAGCGCTGCGCCTGATCGTCACCTGACTGGTCATCCTCGCGAATGATTCCCAGGTCAATCCCGTCGGCACCGGCTTTCAGAGCCGCCCTCGTGCGCACGACCAGTGAGGACACGTCCTGTTCGAAGTTGACAAACGCTCCCTCGCTGCTGCCCGGCACGCGCGCGCCGGACAGTCGGACGATGACCTTGACGCCGGTGCGGTGAACACGCTCGATAAATGATGCCAGGCGCGACCCATCCACCGCGATGTCGGCATGTGCGGGCCGGACGGCAACAGCCGTGAAGCCGACGCGCGCAAAATCGAAGGAGAGTTTTTCGATAACTTCCAAATCCTCATCGGTCACACCGCCGCCGATATCGCAGATCACGGCGCGTCTCCACCAGGGGAAATGTCCCCGTTGGACGCGGTGAACCAGTCGCGTAGTCACGCTTGAATCGGATGCGACGTGAAAAGTCGACGTGTCAGACATAATGCTATTGTGGCCCATTCGCGTGCCGAAGGCACATATTGTCCAGGGAAGAGCATGTACGGGCGTTAGGCTGGAGCCGTGAACCAGCGCATGAACCACGCCCAGGTGCCCCATCGGATCGTCTACTCGGCAGGTGACCGTGAACGATTCGTCGCAGAATCACCCAAGAATCCTGAACGCACCGATTTCGAACGTGACCGCGCGCGAATTGTCCATTCATCAGCGCTGAGACGCTTGGGCGCCAAGACTCAGGTGCTGGGACCCATCAGCGATGACTTCGTGCGCACGCGCCTGACGCACTCACTGGAAGTGGCACAGGTGGGTCGCGAGCTTGGTAAAGAACTTGGCGCAGATCCAGACGTTGTGGAGGCAGCGTGCCTGTCTCACGATTTGGGCCACCCGCCGTTCGGTCACAACGGCGAACGCGTGCTCAACGACCTGGCGCAAGATGCCGGAGGCTTTGAGGGAAACGCTCAGACACTGCGCATTGTGGTGCGCCTCGAACCCAAAGTTGTCGCCCCGGACGGGGCACCCTCGGGACTGAATTTGACGAGGGCGACGCTGGACGCCATCGCGAAGTATCCGTGGAAGCGCGGCCAGGGCCCCGACCCTGACAAGTCGATGAAGAAGTTTGGCGTCTATGAAGACGACGCTGAGGTGTTCACCTGGATGCGTGGCGATGTGCCCGCCGGGAGGCGCTGCCTCGAAGCACAGATCATGGACCTGTCTGATGACATCGGATACTGCGTGCACGACGTGGAAGACGCGATCGCCACGCACGCGATGGATGTCAGCCACGTGGGTGACGACGAGCATGTGGCCGGAATCATCGACTCCACTTTGCAGTGGTACGGCGGGGGAGCGAGCGCCGATGAGCTGGAAGCGGCGATGGAGCGCCTGCTAACGCTTCCGGTGTGGCTGCACCGTTTCGATGGCACGTATGCGGACCTTGCGGCCTTGAAAAATCTGACCAGCCAGTTGATCGGCAGGTTTTGTCAAAGCGTTGTTGCGGCCACGCGCGAAGTGGCCGGTGATGGCCCACTGGGACGGCACCATGCGGACCTGGTGATTCCTCGGGACGTGCGGGCGGAGATTCAGCTGCTCAAGGGGATCGCTGTGCACTACGTGATGTCTCCGCGAGAAACCGAACCGGTCTACCTGCATCAGCGCACGATTCTTGCCGACCTGGTTGACGCGTTGCTCGAATCGCGCGGGCAGCACCTCGAAGAGCCGTTTGCGACTGCATGGCAACATGCCGACGGTGATGCCGAGCGGCTGCGTGTCGTCATCGATCAGGTGGCGACATTGACGGATATTTCAGCCTCACAGTGGCACGCCCGCCTGTGCGGACTGCTATCGACCCAGTGGACGTGAGGGCGCGGAACAGTACACTGAAGCCATGGCTGGCATGATCCGTCGAGAAGACATAGCGGCGGTGCGTGAAGCCTGCCGGATCGAAGAGGTGGTAGGCGAACACGTCACCTTGAAGAGTGCGGGCGTGGGTGCGTTGAAAGGACTGTGCCCCTTCCACGACGAGAAGACCCCGTCATTCCACGTGCGCCCCGTGGTCGGCCTGTGGCACTGCTTCGGATGTGGTGAAGGCGGAGACGTCATCAGCTTCATCCAGAAGATCAACCATATGAGCTTCGTTGAAGCCGTCGAGATGCTCGCCCAGCGTTACTCGATCACGCTGCACTATGAAGAAGGCGGCCGGCGGGTACGCGAGGAAGAACCGGGGAAGCGTCAGCGCCTCCTGGATGCCCACAATGTGGCAGAGGATTTCTACCGCGAACAGCTCCTGTCCCACGAGGCAAAGCCGGGCCGCACTTTCCTGGCCAACCGCGGTTTTTCGCAGTCCGACAGTGCGCAGTTCGGGATCGGGTATTCGCCGCAATCGTGGGATTCGCTCACACGTGTGCTGCGCTCGCGTGGATTCACGGATGCGGAAATTCTGGCAGCCGGACTTGCCAGTCAGGGTAACCGCGGCATCTACGATCGTTTTCGAGGGCGCCTGATGTGGCCAATCCGCGACATTACTGGCGCGACCGTCGGATTCGGTGCGAGGCGCCTGGACGATTCTGACACGAATTCTCCGAAGTATCTGAATACCCCCGAGACACCGATTTACCACAAGTCACAGGTTCTTTATGGCCTTGACCTGGCCAAGCGCGAAATTTCCAAGCGTCGACGCATCGTCATTGTGGAAGGCTACACCGATGTGATGGCCGCGCATGTGGCTGGTGAAGTCACTGCGGTGGCCACATGCGGCACGGCGTTCGGCTCCGAGCACGTCAAGATCGTGCGGCGTCTGCTTGGTGACAGTGCTGATCCTGCGGCCGGAGTGGTGCTCTCATCGGGACGTGCTCACGGTGGAGAAATCATTTTCACTTTTGATGGTGATGAGGCCGGTCGCAAGGCGGCGCTTCGTGCTTTTGGTGAGGATCAGAACTTTGCCGCCCAGACTTTCGTCGCCGTGGAGACATCTGGCCTGGATCCGTGTGACTTGCGGCTTCGCAGCGGTGATCAGGCGGTATTAAATCTGGTCAATTCGCGCACACCGCTGTTTGAGTTTGTTATCCGCTCGTTGCTGCACCTGCAGGATTTGAACACTGCTGAAGGTCGCGTTGCCGCGTTGCACGCTGCCTCTCCCGTGGTGGCCGGGATCAAGGACAGGGCGTTGCGTAACGAGTACACGCGTTCACTGGCAGGCTGGCTCGGCATGGATATGCGAGATGTGGCCAAGTCGGTGCGCACCGCGCCGCGGATGGCGTCCAATCAGGGTGGTCGTTATGCGCAGGCGCGCAGCTACACGTCGCCCTCGGCAATGGACATGGCGGGCGCGGGCGTGCCTGGACGAGTGCCGGCAGCAGTGATGGACGATCCGGTGGCGAACCTGGAGCGCCAGGCCCTTGAGGTGTTGATTCAACGCCCAGTCGACGTGGTGGATTCCGGTTTTGAGGAACTGGGCGGGGAAGCGTTCACGGTGCCTGCTCACAGGGCAGTTCACGACGCTGTGCGCGCTATCGGCGGGCTGCAGACCTTTACTGACATGCTGACCCGAGCAGAAGACTCGATGGGCAGGGGGGACGCGGCGGAAGCTGCTGCGACGAAGAAATTTGCCGAAGCGATTCGTGAAAGCGCCGGGCCGGTTGTCGATGCGGTTGTCACGCAGCTGGCTGTCGCACCCTTGCCGCAGGACCGTCCCGACCAAATGCGTTCGTTTTCGCGCGGCATTATTGCTGCGATGGTGCGGATGGATCTGACGCGTCGAAGTGCCGAGCTGCATGCGAAACTGCAGCGTATGAACTCTGATGATGAGCGCTATGCTGAGACCTTCACAGAGTTGATGAAATGTGAAGAGCGGCGGCGAGCGTTCGCTGAGCAGAATTAGGAGAAGAAATGGCGGAAGTGGAAAGTTTCCAGCTCGATCATACGGCTGTGCGCGCGCCTTACGTGCGGCTCATCAATCGTGAGAGCGGGCCTGCCGGTGACGTGATCTCGAATTTCGATCTTCGTTTTGTCCAGCCCAACGCGAACGCCATCCCCACCGGGGGGTTGCATACGATTGAGCACCTCTTGGCGTCACTCCTGCGTGACCGCATGGACGGAATCATTGACTGCTCACCGTTCGGTTGCCGTACCGGGTTCCATCTGATTACGTGGGGAGAACCGGCAGTGGAGGACATTGCGCGCGTAGTGACCGATTCTCTTCGCGCCATTGCCGAAGACGTCGCGTGGGACGATGTGCCGGGTACGGATGAAAAGTCGTGTGGCAACTACCGTGATCATTCGCTGTTCAGCGCTCGCGAGTGGGCTCGCTCCATCATCGATGCCGGCTTGAGCGTTGATCCTTACGAGCGCCAGCTTCTGGACGCGAACTAGATCACCGTTGCGGATATCCTCATTGCTATGACACCTTCGAAACCTTCTCACAGCCAGCTTCCCTCCACGGTTGCGCAGCATCTGCCCGCCTATGATGCGAGTGCTCCATGCGAGCGCCTCGAGGACGGGCGAGTAGTCATCGCCGGCAAGTACGCATTTTTCGTCGCCAGTGACGAGGGTGTCCACCTCGCTGCCATGTGGTACGAAGTTCAGCATGCGCGCTGGAACGCTGAGAAGCGGACGTTGAGCGTCACGTGGGTCGATCCCGACCGCGAACCGTTCACGGGCGTCACGATCAGTGAGGACCCAGAGCGTTTTATGGCGCTTATGAGTGAAGCTGTGTCGCAGTCGATCGTGACTCAACGTTCGGTGACGGTTGATTCGGGTGCGACAGTGACTGCTGCAATCCGTCGAACTGCTGATGGGCAGTTGTTCTCCACACTCGTGTCGGATGGGCCGCTAACCGGTGAGGAAGCGCATCAGGCGGACGCGCTTGAACGGGATGTGCGCGAAGGTGTCGGCCTCGACTAGCGAGACCGAGCAGCGGCCTCACATGAGCGTGCGAATGTGAGCCTGAGCCACTCACCCTGGCCGTTGGCGCGTGAGCAGTGCTGTACTGGCACGTGCAACAAAGTGAGGGATACACCACCTCTTTCAAGTTGCCCCTTTTGGTCATCAGTCGCTAGACTTCAATGCGTTGATCCCGCGTAGCTCAACGGCAGAGCATCCGACTGTTAATCGGACGGTTACTGGTTCGAATCCAGTCGCGGGAGCTTTTTATTGCCCTGACTTGGGCCAATCGGCGTGCTCCAATTGGCCGAACAGTGGCCCCTCGCCTTACTCTCGCGTAGACCACGTGCCCGAACGCTCCCCGGACAATCATTGCTTAAATGTTCGTGAGGCGATCTCCCAGCGTCAGCCTACTTTCGGTCAGGCATTCCTCGATGATGTCGTGAAGACTAGCAAACTCCGATGTGTCGAGATCATTCAGGTCCTCACCGGTTTCGCGGATCACTTTCATCAGTTGGCCATATGCCAGGCAGCTTGCGAACGTGAACTCTCGTAGTGCGTCTCGCAGCGCGATCGCTGCAAGTGTCTGTTCGACCTGGTCGTCAGCAGCCTTATGGCGCAGCATGCTCGCCAGCCACCCGGCTAAGGTTTGGTACAGCATCCACAATGTGGCCTCATCTTCGTCGGCGTTCTCACGGAACGCGCCGAGGGCATCGTAGAGCTTGACAGCTAGTGCGTGAACGTCAGTGAACTGGTTCATGAGTAGACTCCTCTGAATGATTGGGGTAAGGCAGCGACTGGTCCGTTTTGCGTTCCTGTCATCGTGGTGCACAGTATGACCCACACCACTGGCATTTGCGTTCAGGCGCGATTCGCTTTCGAAGCCTTAAAGCGGTTAGGCTAGATCTGCCCTGATAGCTCAGTCGGTTAGAGCAGCGGACTCATAATCCGTTTGTCCCGGGTTCGAGCCCCGGTCGGGGCACCGCAGAATCACAACGACAAGCGCCTGCCCCGACGGTGATGGGATACGCATACTAGGCCCCCAACTGGACGCCGCGCATGACAGGCGAAAAATGCGCGGGCAGGTATCACGCACACCGCAATACGTGAGGGACAGAAACGTTACTGCTTTAAGGCTGCATCGAGGGCGTCTGACATGTCAGCACTGCCCGATGCGGCTCCTGCCACAATGTCAGCGGCCAGGCTGCGCACCCCCAGAGCGCGCACATCCGCATCGGCGGAATCAACCAGAGTCAGATCCGTTGCCAGCATCAACGCATCCAGTGACTGAGGTGACGACTCTTCCAGATGGCACCGGAACTCGCGCGTATCGTCCACGCCAGCGTTGAGGACAACTCGCGTGCGTTCCAACAATCGATCCACCGTGGCAGATGCGTCAGCGATCCCCTCGCCCTCCACCTGGAGGGCAGGAAGAGTCTGACCGACACAGTCCCATACGCGCACCGCATTGGACACGTCAGCATCTTCAGTGAAGTCGCGTTGATCGCTGTGCATGCCCTGGTCAGCGGGTGCCAGGTGCGCAAAGAGGACGGTGCCTGTGTCGACAGGCGCAACCTCCTGGGCATCCAAAATTCCCTGAGCCGCGCGCATCACGCCATCACGAGCAGACCCGCCCGCAGAATCCCCGAAAGTCCGAGCCGCAATCCGTTTCGCCAGTACCAGCACACTTGATGCGCCCTCACCGTAATCAACGCCCACAACCGCACCGAGCGTGGTCGCATCCGCCAGGCGCGCCGCCGCGACCCTGGAAAGTATGCGCGCATCGGCATCACTGAGCAGGGCAGGATCAGCGACGGATGACAAGTCGCGTACAGCACAGGCCGCCATCCAGGCGACGAATGCATCCGCTGCAACGGGAGCCTCAGCGATCGGATCGGGCAAGTCAGCGCCCTCAGGGGCACCATCAGGCCACGGATCCCATACGCCTCCCAGTGACTCGACTCGCTGCGCGGCACGGTCGGCCACATCGCGCCACGCCTTCTGGCACGGCTCACACTGTCCGGCCAGATCAGCGAGCTCGTTGGCGCGAGCGGCAATTGCCCAATCCGCGCGAACAGCACGATCGCGCACCAGCTGGGGCGCTGTCAGCTCAGGCAGTGAGCCCTGCGCCGATTCCAGGTGAACCCCGCAGCCCGTGAGTGTCACGGCGATGGCAGCTATCGCGGCGCTTGCGCACGTCGCCCTCGCCAAATGGTAAAACGAGTGGCGGTGCAGGCTGGAGGAAAACTTCACGGTGTCATCATCGCATGCGCATGTGGCTAAACTAGTGAATATTGGCGTGTCGTTCGGAAGGAAGAAACTGTGGCACAACCCGCTCAGCCAGTAGATCAGGATCTGATCAGGCGCATACTGGAGCCCGTCGTCGCCACGTGCGGACTCATCATCGATCAGATCGAGGTCGTCGGCCCCCAGGCGCGTCCGATTGTGCGCATCAGCGTGGATTACGGTGAGGACACGTCTGCAGACTCCTACGAGTCAGTTGACTCCGACACACTCGCGCAGGTCTCACGAGCCATTTCCTTGGCGATGGATGAGGCCGACCCGATTGACAGTGAATACATTCTGGAAGTGTCCACACCGGGAGCCGAGCGTGAACTCACGCAGCCGCGGCACTGGCGCAGACAGATCGGACGGCTCATCCGCGTCAAGCTTCGCGACGGGACCACCGTTGAGGGGCGACTGTCCGAAGTGGCTGATCAGCAGGTCATTCTGGTGGTCGATGGTGAGCCGGTTACCATTGAATACGACACGATCAAGAAGGCGCGTCCGCGCGTCGAGCTTGGCACGGGTAAGTCAGACAAGTGAGGGATCATGGAAATTGACATGACAGCGCTCCGAATGGTGGAGCAGGAAAAAGGTGTAGATCTCAATACTCTTGTGGACGCGATCGAAGAGGCGCTGCTCAAGGCGTATCACAACATCCCGGGCGCTATCCGCAAAGCTCGCATTGAGATCGACAAGCGTTCAGGGCGGGTCACCGTCATGGCGACCGAGGAAGACGACGACGGCAACCCGATCGGTGAATTCGATGACACTCCCTCCAACTTTGGGCGCATCGCACAGGCAACTGCGCGCTCGGTGATCATGCAGCGGCTGCGAGACGCCGACGATCAGAAAGTTCTGGGCGACTTCGCATCCAAGACCGGGCAGATCGTCACCGGCCTTGTCCAGCAGGCACGTGAACGCCACCTGACGCTGGTGAAACTATCGGACGACTTCGAGGCCGTGCTGCCGGATTCAGAAAAGGTTCCGGGCGAGGAATACCACCACAATGAGCGGATCCGCGCCTACGTCGTGTCGGTTGAACGCACCGAGCGTGGCGCGCGAATCGTCCTGTCACGAACCCACCCCGGCTTGGTGCTCGGCCTGTTCGAACGCGAGGTTCCTGAGATCCAGCAGGGTCTGGTGGAGATCAAGGCCGTTGCGCGCGAAGCGGGCCACCGCACGAAGATCGCCGTTGCAGCAACACGTGAAGGTGTCAACGCCAAGGGAGCATGCATTGGGCCGATGGGGTCGCGTGTGCGCTCGGTGATGACTGAGCTGGGTGGTGAAAAGATCGACATCGTTGACTGGTCGGCAGATCCTGCTCGTTTCGTGTCCAACGCGCTGTCTCCGGCGCGCGTGAGCCGAGTGGTCGTGCATTCGGTTGAAAATCACACCGCCACCGCCGTTGTGCCTGACTTCCAGCTCTCACTGGCAATCGGCAAAGAGGGACAAAACGCTCGACTGGCTGCGCGTCTGACAGGTTTCCACATTGATATTCACTCCGACACGGATGCGGACGGAAAGATGGAGGCGTCACGCTCATCGATGCCTGACATGCCCTATGGAGGTGACGAGGCTGCTAGCGTGTCAGATGTTAGCGGCACCGACGCATTCGACATCACTGCCGAGGACGAGGACGAGGACGACGTGACCAGTCGCTCACATACAGATTCCAATACGGACGCCGACCTCAGTTAGACTGGTTGGGCTGGACTAGTATGTGTGCGGTGGAGACGCATGACCATTCAGGCCCGATTCGCACATGTATTGGCTGCCGGCAGCGAGGCGCCCCCTCGAGCATGGTTCGAATGGTGGCGACTCACGACGGATCCGCACAGGTGGATCCAAAAGGCATCCTGCCAGGTCGTGGTGCGTGGATTCACGCACATGCGACATGCATGGAGAAGGCCCGCCGACGGCGAGCCCTCGAACATGCATTACGCCTGCCTCACACCGTGGGGGAGGACCAGTGGGATCACCTGATCGACACGATCACATTGTCAGCAACGCACCGTGCGTTGGACATCGAGTAATGGAAGCGGGTTGGAAGCTGATGGGCACCCGATGAGTACCCAGCGATGAGCTGCCAGCAAGAACGATAAGTCCCGTCTCCAGTTCGGAGACGGATCCGGACAGGAGAATTGTGGCAAAGTTGCGTGTACACGAGCTCGCCAAAGAGCTCGGCATTGCCAGCAAAGAACTCTTGGCGTACCTGCGCGATAGCGGAGAGTTCGTCAAGGCATCAAGCTCGGCTCTGGAACCGCCAGTGGTTCGAGCCGTGCGTGAACACTACGCCTCCCTTGCGCCTCAGGACACAGAAGAATCCGAGAAGGCGAAGGCACCCAAGAAAACAAGGAAAACGGCTGCGAAGACAACTACTGCGTCTCGTAAGTCGACCAGGAAGTCGTCCACTGCGTCCACACCTGCCGACCTGGCACAGCCAGAAAGCAGTGCGGCCAGTGATGATGCGCCGACCGGAAAGTCAGAAAAGAAACCGGCCAAGGCGCGAGCACCGAAGCCAGGACCGGTAGCGCACGCAGCTGACAAGAAGGCAGCTGCAGCGGCGAAACCGGGACCTCGCGATACTCAGGAATCAGGCGATGCTCACGCATCGGCACCGGTGTCGTCGGGAGAATCTGGTCCCAAGCCCGGCCCCCAATCCGCCAAGAAAGCATCGGCTTCAGATTCCAAGGCTCATGGCCGCCAGTCGGCACCGCGCCCAGGACCTCGTCCCGGCCCGCGCCCTGCTGGGCCACGCCCAGGCAACAATCCCTTCGCATCCACGCAAGGTATGCCTCGACCTGGTGGAACACGCGGTGGCCAGCGCACCAACAGGCCCGGTGGCCGCGGCACACAAGGTGGCGCTGCGCACACGAACCGCTCCGGCGGTGGCGAGCACCGCGCTGAACGCCCGAACCGTTCACGCGGCGGCAACCATCCAAACCCGATGATGATGCCCGATCAGGCACGGTTCGCCAAGCCTGACCGCCCGTCACGTGGCGGACGTGGACGTTCCAACAATTCACGTCACAACAGCCCAGGAGTCGGCGCACACGCAGGTGCATTTGCGCCCCCGAGCGGTGGCCGTCCCCGTGGCGGTCGCGGTGGTCGCGGCTCCACACCGGGCGCATTCGGCCGTGGAAGCGGCTCGCGTCGCGGACGCAAGTCCAAGCGTGAAAGGCGGCAGGAATACGAAGAGCAGAGTGCACCGACAATCGGCGGCGTGAAGATTCCTCGCGGAAATGGCCAGGAGATTCGCATCCGTCAGGGCGCATCCCTGGCTGATCTTGCCGAAAAGATCGACGTCAATCCGGCAGCATTGGTGACTGTTCTGTTCCACCTCGGTGAAATGGCAACGGCCACGCAGTCACTGGATCAGGACACCTTTGAAACACTGGGCGACGAACTGGGCTACAACGTCAAGGTCGTTTCCCCAGAAGACGAGGATCGCGAACTGCTTGAGTCCTTCGATATCGACCTTGAGGCCGAAGAACTTGATGATGAAGAGCACCTCAAGCCGCGCCCACCGGTCGTCACCGTCATGGGTCACGTCGACCACGGTAAGACGAAGCTGCTGGACGCCATCCGGCACACCGACGTCGTCGACACCGAACACGGTGGCATCACCCAGCACATCGGCGCCTACCAGGTCACGGTGGATATGGAGGGCAAGGACCGCCCCATCACATTCATCGACACGCCTGGTCACGAAGCCTTCACCGCTATGCGTGCCCGTGGCGCCAAGGTGACGGACATTGCGATCCTGGTGGTCGCAGCCGATGACGGCGTCATGCCGCAGACCGTTGAAGCGATCAACCATGCGCAGGCAGCGGACGTGCCGATCGTTGTGGCCGTCAACAAGGTGGATAAGGAAGATGCCAATCCGGATAAGATCCGCTCCCAGCTCACCGAATACAACCTTGTGGCTGAAGAATATGGCGGCGACGTCATGTTCGTGGACGTGTCCGCCAAGCAGCGCACCGGCATCAGTGACCTGCTCGAAGCAGTCCTCCTGACAGCGGATGCCGCACTTGACCTGGAGGCAAACCCTGACACCGAGGCGCGAGGCGTCGCCATTGAAGCGAACCTTGACCGTGGTCGTGGTGCGGTTGCCACCATGCTGGTCCAGCGTGGAACGCTGCGCGTGGGAGACGCCCTCGTTGTGGGATCCGCCTCCGGACGCGTGCGCGCCATGTTCGACGAGTATGGCAAGGATGTGCAGGAAGCCGGTCCGTCACGACCGGTGCAGGTGATCGGCCTGACATCAGTTCCACGGGCAGGCGACTCCTTCCTTGTGGCATCCGATGACCGCACCGCCCGCCAGATCGCTGACAAGCGAGAAGCTGCCGAGCGCGCAGCACTGCTGGCCAAGCGTCGCAAGCGCGTCACCCTCGAAGACTTCGATAAGGTTCTCAAGGAAGGTGAAGTTGACACCCTCAACCTTGTCATCAAGGGTGACGTGTCCGGTGCCGTTGAGGCTCTGGAAGATTCCTTGCTGCGTATCGACGTGGGCGACGAAGTTGCCCTGCGGATCATCCACCGCGGCGTCGGAGCCATTACGCAAAACGATGTCAACCTGGCCACCGTCGATAACGCGGTCATCATCGGCTTTAACGTGCGTCCGGCTGAGCGCGTGGCTGAAATGGCCGACGCGGAAGGCGTGGAGATCAAGTACTACTCGGTCATCTACGCAGCCATCGACGATATCGAAGCGGCCCTGAAGGGCATGCTCAAGCCGATTTATGAAGAGGTCGCGCTGGGCACGGCTGAGATCCGCCAGGTCTTCCGCTCCGGCAAGTTCGGTAACATCGCAGGCTCCATTGTCCGTGACGGCATCATTCGCCGCGGCTCGAAGGCCCGCCTGGTTCGCGACGGTGTCGTGGTTGCTCCCGATTTGGAGATCGCGTCGCTGCGCCGCGAAAAGGACGATGTCACCGAGGTTCGCGAAGGCTACGAATGCGGTATCACCCTGGGCTTCAAGGACATTGCCGAGGGCGACATCATCGAAACGTGGGAAATGAAGGAAAAGGCTCGCGACTAGTTCGCACTGTGTTTCCTGTCCCATTGACGAGGGTGACCCATCCACTATGTGAGGGTGGGGCACCCTCGTTTTACGTATGACGTGCAGCTGATGGTATGGTGAGGGGGCACGGGAGCCCGGACAGGCGGGCTGAGAGGGAAAATTCTCCGACCGTTATACCTGAACCAGATCATGCTGGCGTAGGAACGCGGTTTAGTCGTGCGCATTGGTGAGCACGAGGAGCCGCAAATGAATCGAGACGAACAACTCGACATCATTAACAATGTGTGGCCACTGATCTCAGATCAGGATGTGGCGGCGCTGGAAGAGCGCCTGGTGGATATGCCGCATCTGGCGGGTGCTTCCGCCCAGTGCCCGCAGGTCCTCACTCACTCGGCGCGTCCAATGGCCTCGGCGTGTATCGCCCAGCTGGCATGTGGAACACGCGTCTTCATCAAACGCTATGCGCCCCACCTGATCAGCGAATACGACCTGTGTGCCAAACATGACTACGTGAACCGGCTTGCCGCAGGCGCCTTCCCGACGCCGCGCTTCTTCACCTTCGATACCGGCAGAACATGTCTGACGATGGGCGGATGGGTCTGGGAAGTGAGCGAATGCGCGCCGGGTGAAGACCGTTACCGTGCGACGACCAGCTGGATGCCGCCGTACACACGCGAAGAGAGCGTGGAAATCGGCCGAGTGGCGGGGCAGCTTCGTCGCGCCTCTGAAAAGATTCCGGCAGTGGTCGCACCGCCCAATCCTTACCAGTCGCGCATGGACCTCATGCTGGGTGATCCGTTTGACCGTCTTGAAGCCTGGTGCGAAGCGCACCCCATCGTTGCCAACTATGTGTCCAGAACCGGCCGTGACCTGGCTGGTGACCTGGCAGTTGTCGCTCCTTTTGCGCGGGCCCTTGAGCCGCTGCGGGAGCGCCCTCGTTACTGGACACACGGGGACCTGCACGTGTCCAACACGATGTGGAAGGACACCAGGCAGGGTCCCGTCATCACCAGTGTCTTTGATTTTGGGCTGGCATACGCCAACCCGTCGCTGTTCGATCTGGCACAGCTCATTGAACGTCACGCGATCGACTGGCTGACCATCACTGAAGGTATCGAAAATGCGTGGCGTCCCCAGGTGGTGCGCGACCTTCTGGACGGGTATGTCAGTCAGTACCCACTGATGCGCGAGGAGGCTCGCATGCTCGCGCCGATGGTGGCAGTGTCGAACACCGAGTTCGAACTCGCTGTTATCGAGTATGACCAGCGTGCCCCGATACCGGGGCGTACGTCGGATTGGGCGTACACGATCGGGATGGATGCTCATCACCGGTGGTTCACCACTGAATCCGGCACTCAATTTATCCGCACAGTTACCCAACTAGCAATCGAGAGATCATGAAAACAACCAGGCTTTTGCCCCTCCTCCTCAGCGTCGCCATGCTGGGCGCATGCTCATCAGGCGGATCGTCGGATATGTCCTCAGCTGACCAGTCAGGCGCCGACGCCACCGGCCAGTCGGCTTCGCAGGCCTCTGGACAGATGCGTGATGTGTCCGTCATCTTGGACTGGACACCGAACACGAATCACACTGGACTGTTCGTCGCCCAGGAAAAAGGCTACTTCGCGGACGCCGGATTGAATGTGGACATCATGGGCTTCTCCAAGTCAGGTGTTGACGCTGTCCTCAGCGCGAAGGGCGCTGATTTTGGAATCTCGGGAGCAGATGCACTGGCATCGGCTCACGCCGCCAACCTTGGGCTGACGATGGTGCTGAATATTCAGCAAAAGTCCTCCTATGGCGTGGGAGTTCTGGAAGATTCGGGGATCACCCGTCCAAAAGATCTGGACGGCAAGACAATTGCAGACTACTCGGGCGATTCGGCCCATATCTCCACCCAGATGATGATTCAGCACGATGGCGGAACAGGCGAATTTGACCGCGTCATTGTGGGCGCGCAGGCGATGGCGGCTCTGGAATCAGGCCAGGCGGATTTTGCTGAGGTTCTCAGCACGTGGGAGGCAATTGAGGCAGAACTGTCGGGCACCAAGCTGCACATGTTCCAGCCCGCCGACTATGACGTTCCCACCACTCCGGCAATGATCGGCATTTCGACGCGCAACGACTTGATCGAATCGGATCCCGACCTTGTCCGCGCCTTCGTGCAGGCAGCACAAAAGGGCTACGAGTTCGCCAAGGATAACCCCGATGAAGCGGCGAAAATTCTGGTCGATGCCAACCCACAGGCCAAACTTGATCCCGAACTGGTCACCCGCAGCCAGGAAATACTCTCCACACAGTATTGGCCTGATTCAAAGGGTGGTGTGGGCTTTGCCGACATTGATCGCTGGAACACCTACCTGGCATTCATTGTCGAGCAGGGCCTCGTGTATGACGAGAAGGGGACTGCGGTCACCGAACCGATCGCAGCTGACGACATCGTCACCAATGAGTTCGTGAAGTAACAGATGCCCGCGAGGTACCGCACCGCCGTCTCTGCACGTGAGCGCGACCAACACCACCGGGGCAGTTTCATGCCCGCACTGATGTTTGTGGTGTTGCTCCTGTGCGCGTGGGAGGTGGCGGTGCGCGCGTTCAACGTCAACGAACGCCTTATGCCGGCGCCCTCGACGATTATCCACGCCGGCTTTGATGATGCGCCCAATGTCTGGGAAGCCACCAGGATCACCGCCCTTGAAGTTGGCCTGGGAACGGTGCTTGCACTCGTGTGCGGTGTGAGCCTGGCTTTCATCATCTTTGCGATTCGCCCGATCGGTCGTGTCGCCATCCCTGTTCTCATCATCTCGCAGACCATTCCGGTCGTCGCTATTGCGCCGCTGCTCATTATCTGGTTCGGCTTCGGTATCACGTCGAAAGTACTGCTGGTCGGATTGTTCGGGCTTTTCCCGATCGTGGTGCCGCTGGCGCGCGGACTGGCATCGCCCAGCAGAGACCAGATTGACGTGGCCACGACCTTGGGCGCATCGAAATGGTGGATACTCACGCATGTGCGCATGCCCGCTGCGGCCGCAGTGTTCATGTCCGGGCTACGTATCACCGTCACCTACGGGCCGGCTACGGCAGCGACTGCTGAGTTTGTCGGAGCGCGCAATGGCTTGGGAATCTACCTGCTGACCGCGCAATCCTCGTTTCGCACCGAGCTGGTCTTTGTCGGCGCAGCAGTGTTGACGGCGATGACACTGGTGCTGTACGGCGTTGTTGCTCTGGCCGAACGCATTGCGTTTCCCTGGAAAGCGGTGACACATGCTTCACATCAATGACGTCAGTAAACAATTCCAGGTCCCGCCCACTCTGGCCCTCGATCGCATTTCAGCCACTCTGTACCCACATCAGACTGTGGCAATCGTCGGGCCATCAGGATGTGGCAAGTCCACGCTGCTGCGTATCGTGTCCGGCCTGGATCACGCCACGAGCGGCCAGCTCGAATGGCAGGTGGATAACCCGCACGTCGCACTGATGCCGCAAAACGACGGTCTGTTTCAGTGGCGCACTGTTGTTGACAACGTCGCATTGCCGCTGTTCATCCACAAACTACCCCCGGCCACGGCACGGCAGGCCGCCCTCGACCTTCTCGCTCAGTTTGAGCTCGACGAATTCGCACACGCCTATCCGGACCAGCTCTCTGGTGGAATGCGCTCGCGTGTGGCATTTCTGCGGACGATGCTCGCTGAACCCACATTGATCGCACTGGATGAGCCGTTCGGCGCCCTTGATTCCATGACGCGCGCCGGCATTCAACGGTGGTTGGTCAGCGCCGCCCGGCAGCGCGCACTGTCGATCCTGCTGGTCACGCACGATGTGGAAGAGGCCATTACCCTTGCTGACAGGGTTCTTGTCATGTCCGCTCGGCCGGGTCGCATTGTCGCAGATTACCCCATTGATCTGCCTAACCGCACCGATCCCAATCTGCGCACAGATCCCCGGTTCTTACACGCACTCACCAGTATCAGAGTCGCCCTCGAACAAGGGGCAGAAAGAAGGTAGCAATGAACCTCGTCAGAATTCGTCTGGAATACGTCGTGACGTGGCCCAACCACGCCGGCCTGTTCGTGGCACGCAAGAAAGGCTTGTATGCCGACCAGGATCTGGACGTCGACATCTCCTGGGACGGTTTTGACCGTGGCACGCCCGCTGAACTGACCGCCCGCGGCGAATTCCAGTTCGCCTCGATCCGCTTGGGCGAGCTGCTCGAAACCCGGAAGACTGATCACCCCTTTGTTGCGGTCGCCACATTCAACCAGAACCAGCTTGGCGGCGTCATTACGTTGAAGTCCAAGGGCATCACCCGCTTCCGTGACCTGGAAGGCAAGCATGTGTCGATCCCACCGGTGGGACGCCTGACTGAAATGGTCAAGGAAGCTGTCGAAAAGGACGGGGGAGACTACTCGAAGGTCATCGTGGAAGATCCTGGCGTGTTCGAGCCGGACATCCGCGCAGTCGAAAAAGGTCATTATGACGCGATCTTCAACGTGCTTGGCTGGGAAGCCTACCAGGGGTCGGAAGACTTTGGTCAGGTCGTTCAGATCTCCTTCGACGACATTGAGGTCACGCCACACCATGCCTACTTCCTATGCGTCGAAGAGTCCTACCTGCGTGAGCATGGCGACACGGTGCGCAGCTTCCTGCAGGCCACCGGCAAGGGATACGACTTTGCGCGCGACAATCAGGATGAGACGATCCAGCTGATTGCCAGCACCATGTGCGCCAGCGAAGAAGACACCCTCAAAGCTTCCCTGGCCTTTATGGCGCCCACGTGGCACGCGCCCAGTGGACAGTGGGGGCAGATGGACGAGGGGGTCATCCGCTCCTACACCCAGTGGATGGTTGATAACGGGTTCACCACCGCGACGATGGATGACATTGATGGCGCGTGGACGAACGACTACCTGCAGTAAGACAACTGCCCGCAGTACGTGAACGCTGGGGTGAGGCCGGGAGAATCTGCCCGACCTCACCCCAGATCGTGTAAGAGAAGAAAACCCCGCCGAATCTCACTGCGCTGACGGGTGAGATGACAAAGAGGAACGAGACAAAACGGACAGCGGCGAAAACAGAAAGCCCTTCAAAGCGACGAAAGTGGAACCCACGAGGACGAACAGAAGATTGTATGAATGTGAATTTCGTTTGTGACAAGAGGGGGAGTGCGATCCGGCACGTTCGTCGCTTCAATGCCGTACAGTAGCGGTAAGTGTGAAACGAGTGGGCACTCACTGGCAATGGTGAAGCGTGATCCCTCGTCCGAACGACACATGAAAGGCCAGCAATGAAGCGAACAGAATTCGATGTCGTTGTCGTCGGGTCGGGTGCAGCCGGCCTGAGCGCGTCACTGACGGCGGCAAAAAACGGGCTACGCACACTGATGATCGAAAAAGGCGACAAATGGGGCGGGTCCACCGCTAAGTCGGCCGGCATGGTGTGGGTGCCGGGTAACAAACAGCTTCAACGTGTCGGCGGCAACGACAATATGGAAATGGGTCGCACCTACATGAAGGCGACGGTTGGAGACTGCACCAGTGACGAAATGATTGATTCGTTCCTGACCAACGGTACGCGCGCGATGGATTTCCTGACTGCAAACTGCCCCGGACTGGTGTGGCGCAACATGGAAGGCTACCCCGATTACTGGCTCGACGCTCCGGGAGCTCAGCCGCAAGGACGCGGCGTGGAGGCCGGTGCCTTCGACTCGAACAAACTGGGCAAATGGAAAAAGAACCAGATGGAGGCCTATTTCAAACCGGCTGTTCCGCTGGATCTGAATTCGTTCGACTCCGCCGACATCCTGCTCTTTGCGTCAAGCTGGAAGCCGTGGGCGCGACTGGCCCGACTGACTGCACGCAACATCAAGCATCTCTTTGCCCGGCGCACACCGCGCACAATGGGAATGGGACTGACCGGCGCCCTCATGGAAGGATGCCTGCGCGCAGGTGTCGAAATTGCCATGAACACCGCGTTGAAGGACCTCATTGTGGAGGATGACGCGGTGCGCGGCATCGTCGTGACGCACGAAGGCAAGGAGTCACGTATCCGCGCTGCCAAGGGCGTCATCCTGGCGTGCGGCGGGTTCGAGCGAAACGCGCAGATGCGTCAGAAATACCAGCGCCACCCGATTAATGGCACGTGGACTGTCGGCGCGGAAACGAACACGGGCGACGGTATTCAGGTCGGCCTGCAACACGGTGCTGCGATCGACAATATGGCTGATGCGATCTGGTCACCTGTTATCCAGTTGCCGCGTTCATCCGCGTGGACGCCGATCGTCATTGAAGATGAGGAACGCTTTATCGTCCCGGACCGGTCCCTGCCACACACCGTGATTGTCAACGGCCAGGGCAAGCGCTTCATGAACGAAGCGCTGCCATACTGCACCGCTGGCCAGGGCCTGTATGGTGGGCATTTCGGCAAGGGCGAGGGAGACGCTGAAAACCTTCCCGCCTGGCTGATCTTCGATCATCAGTTCCGCTCGAAATACGTGTTCGGCTACGGACACATGCCGGTCGTGCCCCTGCCCAGGGAATACTTCGAATCAGGGGCGATGGTACAGGCAGACAGCGTGGACGAGCTGGCGCAGAAGATCGACGTGCCGGTCGAGCAGCTGCGCCTCACCCTCGAGCGGTTCAACGATTTTGCGCGCACAGGCATCGACGAGGATTTCCACCGCGGCGAAAACGAACACGATCGTTTCTACGGTGACCGCTACCATGAGCCGAACCCGTCGCTCGGCACAGTGGAGAAAGGCCCGTTCTACGCCACGCAGGTCTACCCCGGTGACATTGGAACGTCGGGCGGCCTGGTGATTAATCCGCAGGCGCAGGTCACGCGCGAGGACGGCAGCGTCATTGACGGTCTGTATGCGGCCGGCAATACCACCAAATCCATTGTTGGACACACCTACACTGCCGGCGGCACGTCGATTGGGGCCGCTCTGGTCTTCGGGTATGTTGCCGCGCGTACGATCGCAGAAAAGGCCGGCCGCAATATGGTTGCTCACTAAGAACAGCGAGGGTGCCTGGCCACGCACGCACACCCGAGCGCGGCCAGTATGAGTGCGCCTGCGACCATTCCTCCATGGGCGCCACTGCTGGCAAGGCGCTGCGTGCCCAGTGGCGTAACTGATGCCAACGGGGCACCTGAAGCCGAGGCGGAGGCATGCTGCTCGCCCGTGCTCTGCGCGCCAGCCGCGTCCTGCGGTGTGGTACCTGCATCTGCACCGTCAGTCTTCGTCTTGCCAGAGTCTGTCGGCTGAGATTCGCTGGAGGGAGCCCCGCCAGCGGGAGTATCTGGCGTGGGAGTGCCTGCGGTGGGCGTGTCAGCGCACGAGGGCGTCTTTCCTGACCTGTGATCAAGGATTGCCTGGTGACCGACAAGTACGGTCAGGCACTGCTTGCCTGATGATGCGGGCGCGCCATCGATCGTCCCGCTGTAGGACGCATCGAGCAGATACACGCCAGGCTGGGTGAATGCCCACGCCGCATGTGCGTGAATGTTCGCCGGCATGGTGATGCTTGTCATTTCGCGGGTCGAATTTATCAATTCGGTGGTCTCACCGAAGGTTCCCAGGGTAAAGACGTGGTATGAGGCGCCTTTGGGAATGGAGCGCGGCTCAAGGTGTAAAGTCAGTGACTCGGCACGCTCAGCGTCAACCTCGGTCGTCGACCAGCCTGGCCACAACGCGCCCTGGCGCTGTTCCTGGTCCAGCAGGTAGTACTTGGCTGGAGGTGTGGGAAGGAAATTGGGTCCGTTCGCCGCGCCTGACGGAGTGCGCGGAGTGGACCGACGCGTATTGTCATCCAGTGCGAACGCGACTGACGATAGTTCGCGAACCTGCGATGAATGTGCATGCTGCCTGGTGTCATCCTTCAATGCGATCCCCAGACGACCATTTGCCTCCAAGCGGGCCTGAATATCCACGTGGCCATCGTTCAGGATCAGACGCGGGTCAGCCTGTGTGTGCGGCGAGTCGCTATCGGTTCCGGGAGCGGTGCCTGGTTTCGCACCGGGATTTGAGCCAGGATCAGTCCCCGTCTCGGATCCGCCCGGCTTTCCATCCGTACCGGCTGCGTCGGACGGATCGGAATCTGGATCGGCAGGTGCTGCGGGAGAAGCAGCTCTCAGCGTGCCTGAATACGTCAGCGGCTGAGCAGTATTGACAGGCGTGGGGATCGTGACCTCGGTCGGCAGCGCTCCGATCAGAGCGTGAGGGAGCACCGTGAATTTCAGTGACATCCCATCGCAGTCAGACTGCATATAGGTGATGGAAGCGGTGGCTGCGCCCTTCGACCCCGACACCATCTCCGAGGGCTCAAGACCGCAGGTGGGATTATTCGCGCCAGCCTCGTAATATCCGCCACGGAGCGTCGCACGGATCTTCGGGTCATTGAACCTTATAGTCGTGCTGAATGTCTCCCCGTCTTCCGGGGTGAGCGTGAGAGCGAATCCCAAGTCAGTGGGCGTATACGCGTCGGTCGAAAATGCAGGCGCCGGATCGTGTGAAGCGGGCTGCGGCAGCCCCTGAGCGCTTGCGGGAGACGATACCGTTGCCGCAGCATCGCCTGTCGAGTAAGACACTTCGGGTGAGACCCACCTGGCGTGTGTGCCATCTGCGGGAATAAAAACGGCTTGGAGGGAGCTGGTGGTGTTCCCCAGCATTTCAGGCCACGTTGCACGCCCGTCTTTAACAGGTACTTCCGCCAGGAAATAGCCGTCGATCAAGAAGGTCACTGTTCCGCTGGCACCTTCAGGCACGCTCGCCACCAGATCCGTCAGCTGATCATCACCATCATTGTCTCGCCCGTGGTGGGGGCGAACGGTCAAGGAGTAGGTACCGGCCTGCGGTGGAGCATCAGATGCCGCGGCAAACTGATCGGACAGCGAAGCAGAGGGTGTGCTTCCGGGTTGGCTGCCGCCGACCTGCCACACGTGCGGGTACTTTCTTGACGCGATCAGGGTGCCGTCAGCTGAGCGTGCGGTGACGCGATATGTCGCCGTGTAGCGTCCGGGTTTGGAAAACAGCGTCATATTGTGCGTGTGAGATCCTGCAGTCAACCATGTTGAGCGCAGATCCGGATTATGGCTGGAGATTAAGCGCGTCAGAATCTTCAATGGCCCCAACGTCGTGTAATTCATCAGTTCCATGCGACCAGGTCCATCAAAATCAACCAGGTCGAGGGTGAAAGTGCGACCAGCAAACTGTTCAATCGGAATATCTGCATCGGCACCAAATCCTGCCCAGATCGGAGCCTGATTCCACCCCGGAAGCTGCGGAGCCATGTACCACGTGGCACTGGTGTCTCGCAGGAATCTCACCTCAGGATCGTCAGGAACGTGGTAGATAAACTGCTGAGCCTGGGTTGTGTCGTTGTACCCCTTGCCGACCCAGTTTACGGTCTGCTCAAGCGGATAGACCTTCCCATGCGCCTCGTTCTTGAGGACGAAGGTTCCGCCTTCCCAATACGTTTTCGGCGCATCGATATGTCCGAGCGTTGCCACGGTTTTCCCGTCATCGGGAGCGGCATGGGTGGGCGGAGTTGTCGACAGTGCGGCGCCGATGGTCATGATTGCAGTGACGAGGGTGGCGCCGGCATATCGGAAGAATCGTTGGCGGGAGATGGCGGGCACGGTGTGCATCTTTCGTAGGCGGTGAAGTTACCACCACACTAGTGCAAGTGAGAATACTTATCAATAAGATGAGAGCTGCCCATTGTGACTCCTTGTCGTCAACGGGTAGCGATCACGCCCAGTGCTGTCCCCACCGCGACGCCCGCCGCATCGGCCACCACATCTACCGAATCGGCACCGCGACCCGGAATATGAGCCTGAAGTTTTTCGGAGATCCATCCGTGCGCGCATTGGCCCGCAGCGGCCACATACCACGGCACTCCCACAGCAACGAGGCTGGCAGTGCCTGCGGCAAACAACACAGCGTGCACAAGTTTGTCGGCATCACGCGGCATCGATTTCAACACGGCGTCCGCGATGCTGTCGTGATCGTCACTGTCGATGGCGCTGGTATCGTCGGTGGCACAGGTTCCGCCAGTGGAGCAGGCCGCGCTGGTGCCGGTATCGCTGGTGCCGGTATCGCTGAGGTAATTGGTGCCATTGCCGTCGGTGTCATCAGCGTCAGTGACGCCGATTCCGCTGGCGCCGCAATCCGACCGTGTCACAGCTCGCGGATCAGGGGCATAGAGTGCTGCAAGCTGCGCGCCCCACGCGAGACCAGCTAACACCCATGTGACAGGTGAAGGCTGACGCGAGCGTCGTGCCATCAGTGCGTCTTCTCCCAACGGCCAGGTGTCAAAGGCAGTGCACGCTTGTGAGCGGTGCGCGAGTGCCACCTGACGATGGTCTGCTCATCTTCTTCGCTCACCTCGCGGCCCTCAAGGTAGTCGTCAATGGCCTCATACGTGACGCCCAGAGCAACTTCATCAGGACGCAGCGGCTTATCAGATTCCAGATCCGCGGTAGGAACCTTGTCAGTCAGTGTCGCCGGAGCGCCCAGATAGCGGCCCAGCTCCCGCACGCGGCGCTTGGGCAGTCCAGTCAGCGGTGTCACGTCAGCAGCACCATCACCAAACTTCGTGTAGAACCCGACGAGGGCTTCCGCAGCCTGATCAGTGCCGACGACGAGCATTCCGCGAGCACCGGCAACTGTGAACTGCGCGATCATGCGTTCGCGAGCCTTCACGTTGCCCTTGACAAACTCCGTGTAGGAATCGACATGATCATCATCTGCTTCACTCACTGCCTGCCACATGGCATCGGTCGACGCTCCGATGTTGACTGTCAGAACCTGATCAGCATCGATAAACGACAGGGCATCTTGCGCGTCGTCCTCGTCAGCCTGGACCTGGTATGGAAGGCGCATCGCGACGAATGTGGCGTCACCACCATCCTCGCGCACTTTTTCGCACGCCAGCTGAGACAGGCGACCGGCAACGGTAGAATCTACTCCGCCCGAAATGCCCAGGACATAGCCCTTCAGGCCAGTTTCCTTGAGATATTCGGCCAGGAACGTGATTCGACGCTCGACCTCGTGAGCCGCATCGAAATCTTCGACAACTTCCAGTTCTTCCATAATCGCGCGTTGGCGTTCATGATCAGTCATATCTGAATCGTAGCGAACTGAGGGCGCTCGCAGTACTGCCAACATCGGCGTATCTCACGCTTGCTCGGGTGGGGCGATAAGTTTCGCCAGCGTAGAGTAGAAGCATGCAGGTAAAGAACCTCTTGGATCGCGGACTGATCCCGTACATGGAAGGTGACCGAATCCAGCGTGAGACCTTCGATGACGTGAAGGTGAGCCATTGCGATGACACGCTCATTGTTGCTCAGTTCGAACCGACCTACACGGCTGGGAGGCGCACGAAGCCTGAAGATATCGTCGATGCTGACCTGCCGGTCATTTCGGTTGACCGTGGAGGATCGGTAACGTGGCACGGGCCCGGGCAGCTGGTGATTTACCCGATTATTCGCCTGGCAGATCCAACGGAAACGATTGGATACATTCGCGCCGTCGAAGCGGCAGTCATCGAGGCTGTCCGCACTACATGGCACCTGCCGGTTGTTCGCATTGAGGGCAAAGCCGGTGTGTGGTTGCGTGACCCTGATCGCAAACTCTGCGCCATCGGACTCAAAGTGGCTCAGGGCGCAACGATGCATGGTCTTGCTTTGAACGTCAATCCTGACTTTTCGCGCGCCTTCACAGGTATCATTCCCTGTGGGTTGCACGACTGCGGTGTCGCCTCCCTCGTTGGGGAAGGCGTCGATGGTGTCAGCGTTGCCGATGCGGCTGACCCGCTCATCGCGTCCCTGACAGCCCACCTGGAGCCACTGACATACTCTGCACACGAATCTGAACTAGCTGCAACGAAGTGAGGACCAGCGTTGTCGACACTGCCAGAACCTGAAGGCCGCAAGCTCCGACGCGTCGAAGAGCGCAACTCGCACACGCCTATCGAAAAGCAACGTCCCACATGGCTGAAGACGCGCGTTTCCAATGGGCCGGGATATCAGGATATGCAGCAGCTGGTTCATCGCGGCGGACTGCACACCGTCTGCGCAGAAGCTAACTGCCCGAATATCTATGAATGTTGGGAGGACCGTGAGGCTTCCTTCCTGATTGGTGGAGCGCTGTGTACGCGTCGATGCGACTTCTGCGATATTGCCACCGGACGGCCAACTGAATACGACCGGGATGAGCCCAAGCGCCTGGCTGAGTCGGTTAAAGAACTCGGACTGCGCTATGTGACGATCACAGGCGTCAGTAGAGACGACCTTGAAGACGGAGCCTCGTGGCTCTACGCAGAATCGTGCCGACAGATCCATGTCATGCAGCCTGGTACCGGTGTCGAATTGCTGGTCGATGACTTCAAAGGCGATCCACATGCCCTTGCACAGATATTCGAATCCGAGCCTCAGGTGTTCGCTCATAATCTGGAAACGGTTCCGCGCCTGATGAAGACAATCCGGCCGGCGTTTCGTTACGACCGTTCGCTGAGTGTCATCAACGCAGCGAAGGAGGCTGGCCTCGTCACAAAATCGAACCTGATTTTGGGCATGGGGGAGACGACCGAAGAAATCGAATCCACCATGCGTGACCTGCTGGACGCGGGGTGTGACATCTTGACCATTACGCAATACCTTCGCCCCTCGGCATTGCACCATCCCATTGACCGATGGGTCAAACCTCAGGAATTCGTGCGACTGCGTGACGTGGCGTATGCGATGGGATTCCCCGCCTGTATGTCAGGGCCGCTCGTGCGTTCCTCCTACCGTTCAGGCAAACTGTGGGGCGAAGCGATGAAGAACCTGGGTCGGGAAATCCCGTCCCAATATGCTGACCTCGTTGAACTGGCCTCCGCTGGTGCGGCGCGTCAGGAAGCCTCAGCTGTTGTGGGACGGATGTCTCCGGCAGAGTGTGCTCACTCAACGTCGGCCGAACCTGCGATCCCTGCCAGCGGGTCGCTGGTAGGACGTCCGCTTCCGGTTTCGGCCCTCTAGGAACCTCATACATCACACAACGCGCGCCTTGAAGCTGGCTGATGAGCCAGTCAAGGCGCGCGTTGTGCGTCGGCAACCAGAAGTTATGACCTCGGCGAGAAGGCGTGTTCAGTGTGATGGCTACCAGTGATGACTGGCACGTTCGAAGCAGGAGCTTCTGGCTCCGTGTCGAACAATGACTGAAAATTCTCCTCGTTGATAATCTGCCGGGACGCATGCGCTCCCCTGAAACCAGATCCGGACGAGGCTGCTGCCGCCATCGAACCACCGGCGCCTGCCATCGCCATCGGCGGAACCATGAAGCCGCGCCCAGTCGCCGCGGCGCCACCACGAGCTGCCAAGGAGGCAGAGGACGCGGCTGACGATTCAGCGGCGTGGAAGCCCAGACGGCCCGCCTGCGTGGGAGCAGATGAAGACGCGTGGACAGCTTCTGCACCTGCCGGAGCCACCGGGATGCGTGAGTCAGGAGTGATATCACCGTTGTGCCGGATACCCGCGAAGGCAGCAGAGTGGCTCATTCTCACATCAGACGCGCTATGAGCGCCCGACACGTCATAGGAGCCTGGCATGCCGTAGGAGCCTGCGTGATACGAACTCGGCAAAGCTGAGGCGTAGTGGGTGCCATAGTAGTCTGAGTAACCCAAGCCGCCATATGCTCCGCCACCGTAATATCCTGAACCTCGGTTCAACGAGGTGCCTCGACCGTACGCCGCAGGATCCATCATCTGACGCTGAGAACCAAAGAGGCCGCCACCCTGTGAGCCACCCGTGATCTTGTTGAGCAGCGCGTTTCCACCAGTGGTGAGAAGCTTGGTGCCGACATCTTTCAGAATCTGACCACCGGGGGTGGCCAGGAACTGATTCAGCAGGCCGCTTACCTTGTCGAACAGGCCCGCAAGCTGACCCAGGAGGCCTTTGAGGTTGCCGATCGACTCGATCACCTTGTTGATCGTTTCGCTGATGCGAGTGGCCAGGCTGGATACTTTGGCGGTGACTTGCTGGATGATCGCCGGCAGTGCCAAACCAGCGGTCGCGACTGCTTCGATTAATGCTGAAGCAAAAGCACCGATGATCTGTGAGAGCGCGTCGCGGACCAGGTCATGAACGACCTGGACGAGGGACGCAGCTACTTCCAGTGCCGTGCCCATTGCATCTGCCCAACGTCCGGCTTTCTCAACGGTCTTGGCGATGTCGCCTTCGAGGGCATTCAGCGCCTGAATGGTCTCACCGCGCATATCGGACAGGTCGACGCGGGTGTGGTTCTGCAGAAGCGTACCGGCTTCAGCGAGCTGAGCGTGAATGTTTTTCCACGTCGCGCTGTAGGCGGCCACCTGGTCGGCATCACCGGTGAACGCATCGAGCCATTCGTCCAGAGGGTGAACATGCTCGATGAGCCACCCCAGACCCATCGCAATCAGTGTGCCCAGCGGGTCGAGGACCGCGGCACCGATATCCAGCGCGGTTGAAAAGAGCGCGACGCCGCCACTGACCCAGTCCTTCGATTCAAAGGCCTTGACGAGGGCCTCACCATCTTCGATCAGCAGCGTACCGGCCAGCTGCCCTGTGGATTCCTGGCGTTCAGCAACCAAAGAATTACTCATGGCGACCCCGCTTACCCCATACGTTTACCTCAGCTTTGAACCCGCGCGTCAGGTCCGCTTCCTGAGAGTTGAAGTCTTCAGTGGTCAATCCGAGCTGCCTGGACGTCCTCTCCAAGGCGTCGGTCGCGCTTTGCATGGTTCGGCGCGCTGCGCTTTCCATGATCAACAACGGAGGCAGCAAGATCGGGGTGCAGAGAAGCCCAAAAGCGGTGCCGCCTATACCCGCTTCATATGAGGCCTGCTTAGCCAGGTCAACAGCGCTGGCCACCTGTGCTACGTGTGCTTTGTGCTGGGACAGTTCGTCTGTTCTGATCTCGAGGTCGCTCACATTTCACCTATCAATCTTGAGACAATCGGAGAATCCTCACCAAACAGTTCGCCCGCGATCGTGTGCACCTGACCGCGAAGGTCCGTGCGCGCCGCGTTGTAAGCCTCCATCACGTCGTAGGCGATGTGATCGGCTGGCACGCCCTGGGCATGACTATCGATATCTGTACTTCTGAGATGACCTTGAAAATTCACCGTGATTCGCACGAGACGGTCGCGACTGGTGCCCTGTCCGGTCACCTTCTCTGCTCGGCGACGAAATTCTGTTGCGGTTTCTGCGTGCTGTTGAGCTTGGGCCACTTGACGCTTGACCCGCTCTTGTGCTTGTGCAATTTCGTCCACACCTAGGAATGTAAACGGAAAACAGGACCTTTGTCCATACCTGACAGCAAATTTCCGCACATTTACATTTGCTCCGTACACCGGCCGCTGCACCGTCATGCAATGTTCTTTTACCGATACGCGTCCACATTGCGACAGAACGTGACGCGTGCGTATGCGCGCACATTCACCCGTTCATTGGATTCAATGCCAATGTGCCTCGTACACGCACATGTCTGGTACACACGCTTCCGGTACACACACCGCCCTGCTAGTCGCCTGGTGCGAACACTGCGCGAAGCGCGGAGACGGTGACCTTGCCGTTGGACGATACCGGCAGTGACTCAACTACCGCCAGGCGCTGAGGCACCTTGAAGCGCGCAAGATATCGACCGGCAAACTCACGTACATCGTGAAGCGATGGCGCTTCGCACCCCTCATTCATGACCAGTACCGCGCTGACAGCTTCGCCCCACTTCACATCGGGCACACCCACCACATGCGCGGATCGGACTCCGTCCATGCGCGTGAGCACCTGTTCAACCTCGTGAGGGAGCACCTTTTCGCCGCCTGTGTTCACCGTGGCCACTTTGCGCCCCACGATGTGAACGAAGCCGTCCTCGTCAATGAAACCCAAGTCGCCGGTGCGCAGCCACGGGCCCCTCAACGATGCCGCGTTGAGTTCCTCGTCATTCCAGTACCCGTTGGTAACGGATGGGCCGGTGCAGATGAGTTCACCAATAGTGTTCGCACGGATGTCTCCCCCGCGCGAGCTGGGCGGCAGAACGCTCGCAACTAACGAGGGGGACTCGCCCGCCCGGGTACCTTCAACTGGGACAGCGTGTGCGTCCAGCCCATCCACCATCTCGATACCGATACGTGTGTGCGGGAAAGGAAAACCGCTGGTTGTGGAGCGGTCGGCTGGAAGACCGGGAACCAGGCACGTACCTGACGCTGCCTGCTCAGTCATCCCCCATACGCTGAACGGTTCAAGGCCTCGTTCGCGCAACATGGCGGCAAGGTCAGCCGGTACGGGTGCGCCGCCGATCAAAGGGCGCGTGAATGAGGGCAACCCATCCGAGGTGAAAGTGGGAACCTGACACATCATGCGGTACATCGTGGGAACGGCGAACATCATCTCCACCTGGTAGCTGCCCAGGGCTTCGACCAGTGCAGCTGGATGGAACGCATCCACGATGATCACCGTTCCGCCCGAGACCGCCAGGTCCAGCGTGGTGCCGTTGAAACCACCGATATGGGACAGGGGAACGCTGACGGCTTCGACGGTGCGTGGACCATATTCGAAGACGTCGCGGAAATTGCGCGTGCCCCACCACAGGTTCTCATGGGTGAGTGTGACGCCCTTGGGATGAGCGGCCGTTCCCGAGGTGTACAAAATTGCGCCGACCGTGTCCGCAGGCAGTGCCGCCACATCAGCAAGCGGCAGGGGAGAGGTCTCAGCAACCGCGCGACTCCACTGGTCAACTGTCACGACGCGTGGCTGGCGGGCCGGGTGGGAAGCGTTGTCGGCGTCGATATTCAAGGTGGTCGCGCGCTCAACGCGGTCAATCTGAGCATCCCCGCAGATGACGACATCCGGCTCGCAGTTGACCAGGATGGCGGCTAATTCCCCGGCCTGCAGGTGCTGATCGAGCGGCACAGTGATGGCTCCTATTGCGGAGCAGGCCACGTGCACGAGCATATGCCAGGCGCAGTTCGGCGCCATGATAATGACGCGGCAGGTGGGCCCGACATTCCAGTCCAATAAGACCTGAGCAGCGCGCAGCGCGTTGTCGAGGCTGTGAGCCAGGGTGCGGCGCGAGGCTTCCGAGTAGGTGTGCGCTGCAGGATCCAGATGCAGCTCGATGAGATTGTCGCGCCCGGCATGGCGCGCAGCGGACAGCGCGAGGAAATGGATGGCGGAAAAATCTGCGTGCGGCTCAGTGATCACGGCTCCTATTATGCAGCCGCCGATGTGCTGACGGTGAACATGAGGTGATGGACACGATCACTAGGAACACGACGGCGCAGACACGTACGATAGAGGGTCGCAACGTTTGTTTACCAGCACAGGAGGCATCACCATGGCAGATGAATCGCGAGTACATAAGGTGGAGGACCGGATTCATCAGACGGTCGCACGCTTGCTGGGCCGACGCATCAAGGATCCGCGCCTGGGGTTCGTGACCATTACAGATGTGCGCGTCACAGGAGACTTGCAGCACGCCTCCGTGTTCTACACCGTCCTGGGTGATGACGAGGAACGCGCAGCAACGGCGCGCGCTTTCGAATCCGCCAAGGGGCTGATTCGCTCCGAAGTGGGCAAGGCATTGGGCATTCGATTGACCCCGACGCTCGAATTCATCCTCGACGCGCTTCCAGAGACGGCCGCCTCCATTGAAGATGCATTGGGCAAGGCTCGTGCGCGTGATGAGGAGATCGCGCGCGGTGCTCAAGGTGCCAGCTATGCCGGCGAGGCAGACCCCTACCGTCATCCCGAAGAAGACGACGAGGAATACGCCGACGAGGGAGGCGCTGACGACACATACGTCGATCAATCAGACATCGACGAGGCCGACGCCGACACCGACGAAATCTAGGCCCGCCCAGATCCATGACACCTACCGATTCGAAGCAGAAGCCACAGCCACCCTCGGGAATTCTGATCGTTGACAAGCCCCAAGGGATGACCAGTCATGACGTGGTGAGCCGTGTGCGACGACTGGCGCACACCCGTAAAGTCGGGCACGCCGGCACGCTCGACCCGATGGCGACCGGTGTGTTGGTGATCGGTATCGGCAAAGCGACGCGGCTGCTCACCTACCTGAGCGCCAGTACGAAGACCTATGACGCCACCATGCGTCTGGGAATCGGGACAACCAGCGAGGACGCAGATGGGCAGGTCACGGAGTGCCCAGGAGCCAGCGATGTGACAGCCGATCAGGTGGCCGACGCTGCCCGTGTGGTGCGTGAACGTGGGTGGCAGGTGCCCTCTGCCGTCTCTGCCATCAAGATCGGTGGGAAGCGTGCGCACGCTCTGGTGCGCGAAGGAGAAGACGTCCACATCCCTCCGCGCGAGGTTCATATCAGCGCGATTGACCTGACTGGGCCGCTCCGCCCGACCGCAGCGGAGGCAGGCGTGCCGGTGGTGGACTGTGATATTCACGTTGAATGTTCGGCCGGCACCTACGTGCGAGCCATTGCCCGCGACATTGCCGAACAGCTCGGCACAGCTGCACACCTGACTGCTTTGCGCCGGCTGCAGGCCGGGGCATTCACCCTGCACGATGCTGCGCCACTGGATCGGCTTGAAGCGCTGTGCGCTGAAGGAGCCGACGTGCCGATCATTCCCATTGGTGAGGCCGTCAGCAGACTCTTTGACACCCTTGAGATTTCTCAGGAGGAGGCCGCGCGCTTTGCTCACGGGAATCCGCCTGAACGCAGCGGCGCGCAGCTGGCTGATATGAATGTGGACCAGCCGATCGGCGTGTATTGTGAAGGCCGGTGTTTAGGCCTGGTGAAGGTACAAAACGGTGCTCTGCGCACGATAAGGGTGTGGTAAGACATGCAGGTGTGGACGTCAATTGACCAAGTGCCACGAGATTTCGCCTCCGTGGTGACCATCGGCAACTTCGATGGTATGCACCGCGGTCATCGGCGTGTGATCTCCGCCTGCGTGGACCGTGCGCGCAAACGTGGGGTGGCGGCAGTGGCCTGCACCTTTGACCCGCACCCCCGGCAAGTCCACCAGCCCGACTCGCATATGCAGCTGATCAGCCCACTGGAAGATCGCCTGAGCGCGATGGATGCTGCCGGCCTCGATCACACGCTTGTCATCCACTATGACCGCTCCTTCTATTCGCTGACGGCGCGCGAGTTCGTCCAGCTCACGCTCGTTGAGGTACTGGGTGCTGTGGAAGTTGTGGTTGGTGAGGATTTCCGCTTCGGCAAAGACAACGCCGGCACGGTCGAAACCCTGCGTGAACTGGGCAGAGAATACGGCTTTGATGTGGTGATGGTCGCTGACATCATCAGCCCGCAAGGTCGGCGCTGGTCGTCGTCCTGGGTTCGTGAACTACTTGACGAGGGTGACGTTGCTCAGGCGGCATATGTTTTGGGCCGACAGCACCGAGTGCGTGGCGTTGTTCAGCACGGATTCAAACGCGGACGCAAACTCGGTTTTCCGACTGCCAATCTGTCCGAGGGGATCGACGGTGTGGTGCCTGCGGACGGTGTGTATGCCGGATGGGTCGTGCGCTCGGTGCCGAATACGACGGCGCGTGAGTTCTATCCGGCAGCGATTTCAGTGGGCACCAACCCGCAGTTCGGTGGAGATAAGCGCACCGTTGAAGCGCACGTGCTGGGGCGCGCCGACCTGAACCTGTATGGCGAGCGCATCGCGGTGCACTTCGTGGAACGCATCCGTGCGATGCAGGCGTTCGACTCGGTCGATGCTCTGACGGCTCAGATGGATGATGATCTGCGGCAAACAGCATTGGTGCTGGGGATCGGCGTGTCAGGACGTGTGGATCCTGATGCTGTGACGGCCAACTGACTGAGAGCAGACATCTGCTCGGCACCAGGCAAGCTGCTCACGCCACGTTCTTCACCCGATACATCACGAGTGCGCCGGTCAGTGCGAGCACTCCGGACAGGATATACAGGCCCGCATAGCCGCCCAGGAATGACAAGGCTCCCGCTGCCACGACCGGTGCCAGCGCATTTGGCGTGACAACCGCGATATTCATGATTCCGACATCGCGTCCGCGTTGCGCGGGGATTGGCAGTACCTCGTTGATCAGCGCCTGATCGACCGCCATGTACACGCCCCACGAAATGCCGAGTACCAGCGCGGCAATAATGACCACCCAGAACGCGTGCGCCCACGCCATGATCAAGCAGGCGGCCGCAACCCCAACGGATGATCCGGCCACGAAAATCAGGCGCCGATGCATCTTGTCAGAAATCGACCCGGCCACCACGGCGCACACCACCACGGCCAGCGCATAGATTCCGGTCAGGATCAGCACGCCCGTATCTGGATCGTCCAGCTTGATGCGATCTCTCAGGTAGTAGAACAGGTAGAACAGAGCCGTCACGTTCCCCAGGGTCACAGCCATGCGCGCAATGAACACCCAGATAAAGTCTGCATATGGACGGTCGGCATTCGCCTGAGCGCCGACGGGTTTCTTCACATCCTCATCACTGTCATCGGTCGCGGCAGGTGTGGTCGGTGAGATCGCGAAGACGCCCTCGCCAGTGGGGACCTCGCGGTAGAAAACCAGGAATTGTACGACCAGGACCACCACGACTGCAGCGGAAATCCAGTAGGCCGGTGCGACATCGAAGACCGTGCCGATTGCCGTGCCGAGGACCAGGGCGAGTGTGTACGTCAGACCCATGACGCCCGAAACCGTGCCGTACTGGTTGGTCGGAACACGGTCGGGTGCCATCGCCTGGCTCGCTCCCACGGCGCTTGCGATCATGATCTGGAACAGCGTCCACGCGATCAGCAAACTGACGAACGAGGATGCCCCGCCCATCCACACCAGCAAGGCAGCTGATGTTACCGCGCCAATCAGCACCCACGGGGATCGACGCCCAAAACGCGAACGCGTCCAGTCGGTGGCAAATCCCCACAATGCGGTGGCGATAATGGAGGCCGCACCGCCGACCGCCATGATCAGCGCAAGGTACTGCTCTTTGCCGTTGTCTCCGAAGAAGTCAAGGACCTGCTTGGCGATGAGGAGCTGGCTGGGGCCCGCCCACGCCAGGTTGATGCCCAGGTAAGCCAATCCGTAGCGACCGATCCAGCCTTTGGTGACGGGTGGTCGCGCATGAGGATCAACGAAGTGATCGTGGTGGTGGGTCTGGTCAGATGCGGTGCTCATTGCGGATCCTCCCGGTAACGCTGGCCGGCAACGTAGGTGTCGTAAAGATCCGGTGTCAGTGCGCCTTCGCGAATGATGTCGCGGTACATGAGGGCGGAGGGTTTGCACGTGCGCTGACCGGTGGCAGGATCCACACTGACCAGGCCGAAGCGCGCTGTCATTCCCTCGCTCCACTCCCAGTTGTCGGTAAAGCACCAGTGGTAGTAGCGCTCGACGGGCAGGCCGCTGTGCGCCAGTGCATTCAGGTGATCCCAGATGAAGCGGCAGCGGAATGATTCGTCGGCGTTTGCATCGCCGTTGTCGCACGTACCGTTTTCAGTGATCCATACGGGTGCGTTGTAGCGCTCAGCCAGTTCGCGTGTCACCTCCACGATGCCGTCAGAGTAGACCTCCCAGCCCAGGTCGTTGACAGGGGCACCGGGTATGGTGCCATCTTCGAGCTTGTCGATCGCGCTGCGCGAATAGTAGTTGATGCCCAGGAAGTCGTAGTAGCGCCCCGGTTTCACTCCGCCACTTGTGCCGAGAGCGACCGGAAACTCACCGACCAGCATTGCCTGTGCGATGGCGTCCTGGAACGCGTAGCGGGCAACGCGGGTGAGTACCCTGTGCGACGGGTTCGAGGCGACGCGCGGCACAAAAACACGCATGTGGTGCGCGAAACCGACCTTCGCTTCTGGTTGCAGCCGGTGGATCAGCATGTAGGCGCGGCAGTGAGCCTGAGCGAGGTGGCGCAGGCAGGCGCGCACGCTGCGCCACGATACATCTGCCGGGGGACCTTCCTGGAACAGGTGCGCCTGCGTGACATAGACATTGGGTTCGTTGATCGTCACCCAGTCGGTGACGAGGTCGCGAAATTCGCGTACTACCCGGTAGACGAAACGCATGAAGCAGTTGATGTTCTCGTGGCGGGTGAATTCACCTCGCTGGGCAAACCAGCACGGATTAGAGAAGTGGTGCAGCGTCACGAGGGGTCGAATCCCTGCTTCGACGAGTGCTTCGAGCTCGTGTCGGTAATGGGCAATGGCGTCAGTGTCGAAGACACCTTCTTCGGGTTCGATGCGCGCCCACTCCAGGGACATTCGGTAGTCGCGAATGCCAAGGTTGCGCATCAGTTCGATGTCCTCGCGCCAATGCTGCCAGTGGTCGACCGCAGTAGCGGGGTCGGAGTTGTCGCGGATAGTGCCGGGCTTTTGAGCCCAGTCATGCCAGTCGTTGTGGGTGTCGCCGCCTTCGATCTGAAGGGAGGACGTGGCGACGCCCAGATGCAGTCTGGTCGGTAAGGTCACGTCGTCGGGATCCATACCGTGATGCTAGCAGGGCGACAGCACGTATGTGAGTGGTCGCTCACAGCAGCATGGGATGTGAGCCTCGTCAGGCCTGTTCGCTGACCGGCTGTGCGAGTCCCTCTATCACCTCGGCACCGGGCAGGGCCGCCAGCAACTCGCCGGGCACCGCCAACTTGGAGCGACGCAGACCTGACCCGATGACACACATGTCGACTATCACGCGTGGATCAAGCAGCAGGCGCCACTGTGGCGGCACGCCCACAGGTGTGATGCCGCCATATTCCATGCCGGAGGCTTCCACTGCTTTGTCCTGCGGCCAAAACGAGCACTTGCGCACGTCCAGTGTCTTCTTGATGACATGGTTGACGTCGGCTCGCGTCGTTGCGCGCACGACAGCGGCAGCCACGCGTTCATCACCGTTGCGCTTGCCAGCAATGAGGACGCAGTTACACGACAAAGCCAGATTCATCTGGTAGTGCTCAGTCATCGCCTCGGTATCGGCGTAGTCTGGATCAATGTCGGCTACAAGGGCCTGCGCAGCCAGCTCCGGCTCGCGCTTGGCCAGTTCCTGAAGTGCCTTCGCGGTAGGATCCGCGAGAAGATCGAGATGCTCGAGGGCAGGGAGCCATGTCGCTGTTCCATCCAATTCAATACTCATATGGTTATTTCAGCCTGCCTGATCAACAGGCGCCACCTGAATTTCTTATGATGAGACATTAAAGCTGAACGTGCGCCATCTCACCGCGCTCGCAGCGTGATTTTCGCCCTGATCAGGCTGAAGTGAGGGCGGAGCGTGTTAGCCTGTATTCGCCGTTAGATCGGCCGCGGGATGGATTGCACGAAGACAAGCTTCGATGCTCCGCGCAGCGAGACATTTGAGGAGAACACGTGCCGCTGAGTAAAGATGTTAAAGACCAGATCATTGCTGAGTACGCAACTCATGAGGGCGACACAGGCTCTCCCGAGGTGCAGATTGCTCTGCTGAGCCAGCGAATCAAGGATCTGACGGAGCACTTCAAGTCGCACCCGCACGATCACCACTCACGTCGTGGATTGATGCTGCTGGTTGGTCGTCGCCGCAGGCTCCTCGGATACCTGTCGGACATCGATATTGAACGCTACCGTTCACTGATCGACCGCCTTGGCTTGCGTCGCTGAGTAAAGCTCGGCCCGGCTCCACCTGGAACCGGGCCGCTTTTGCTATCCCGACTCGACAATGCGCGCCTTGAACGAGCGGTTTTCGACAGTGGCTTACGGAACGCATGAACAGAAAATGCCGGTCCGTGGGCTTCGATCGAAGGCCGACGTCGGGCGCATGACCAGAACAAGAAATGGAGTATTACGCCCATGATGGAAGGCGAAGAAATCACCGCTGCCGAAGCCATTATCGACAATGGCAAATTCGGTAAGCGCACCGTCCGTTTTGAAACCGGACTGCTTGCGCAACAAGCTGCCGGCTCAACGCTGGCATACCTCGACGACGAAACAGTCGTCCTGTCCACCACGACCGCAGGGAAAAATCCCAAAGATCAGTTCGACTTCTTCCCGTTGACCGTCGACGTGGAAGAGCGTTCCTACGCTGCTGGCCGCATCCCCGGATCATTCTTCCGTCGCGAAGGCCGCGCCGGAACTGAAGCCATTCTGGCTGCACGTCTCATCGACCGCCCGCTGCGCCCCGGATTTGTCAAGGGCCTGCGCAACGAAGTCCAGATCATTGAGACCGTTCTTGCGGTTCACCCCGATGACGCATACGACGTCCTCGCCATTAACGCGGCGTCGATGTCCACCCAGATCGCGGGCCTGCCCTTCACTGGCCCGATCGGTGGTACGCGCCTGGCTCTGATCGATGACCAGTGGGTCGCATTCCCGCGTTGGTCCGAGCTGCAGCGCTCCGTGTTCAACATCGTGGTCGCCGGCCGCATCGTCACCAACGAGGACGGCACGGATGACGTGGCCATCATGATGGTGGAAGCCGGCGGCGGCGAGAACGAATGGGAACTCATTCAAAACGGTGCCACCGCGCCGACTGAAGATGTCGTTGCCGACGGCCTGGAAGCCGCTAAGCCATTCATTCGCGCGCTGTGCGAAGCACAGATGAAGGTGGCGGAGAAGGCCTCCAAGGAAACAGGCGAATTTGAGCTCTTCCTTGATTACACCGACGAAGAGTACGACGCCCTCGAAAAGCAGGTGGGTGACAAGCTGGCCGAGGCCCTCAAGACTGAAGGCAAGCTTGCCCGCGACGAGGCCGTTGACGCTGTGCGCGACGAGGCTCTGGCAGCACTTGAGGAACAGTTCCCTGAAGGCGAGAAGGACCTCAAGGCTGCATTCCGCGCCTTGGAGAAGAAGACGATTCGTGAGCGCACACTGCGTGAAGGCATCCGCATGGATGGCCGTAATCCGCGCGAGATCCGCTCCCTGTTCGCTGAGGTCGGTCTGCTGCCTCGCGTCCACGGTTCAGCACTCTTCCAGCGCGGCGAAACCCAGATCCTGGGTGTGACCACGCTGGCCATGCTGCGCATGGAGCAGCAGCTCGACAACCTGAGCCCGATTACCTCCAAGCGCTACATGCACCAGTACAACTTCCCGCCATTCTCCACCGGTGACACCGGCCGCGTCGGATCCCCGAAGCGCCGCGAAATCGGTCACGGTGACCTAGCTGAACGCGCACTCAAGCCGGTTCTGCCCACGCGCGAAGAATTCCCCTACGCCATCCGTCAGGTCTCCGAGGCATTGGGCTCGAACGGCTCCACCTCAATGGGATCGGTGTGTGCCTCAACGTTGTCACTGCTGCAGGCTGGCGTGCCGCTGCGCGCACCCGTCGCCGGTATCGCAATGGGCCTGATGACCGGCGAAATTGACGGTGAGCAGAAGGCCGTGACCCTGACCGACATCCTCGGCGCAGAAGACGGCTTCGGCGACATGGACTTCAAGGTCGCGGGCACCAGCGAATTCATCACCGCTCTGCAGCTGGACACCAAGCTGGACGGCATTGATTCACAGCTCCTGCGTTCCGCGCTCGCACAGGCTCGCGATGCCCGCCTGGCGATCCTCAAGCTGATCCACGACGCGATCGACGGCCCCGATGAGATGTCCGCCAACGCGCCTCGCATCATCACCGTCCAGGTTCCGGTCGACAAGATCGGTGAGGTCATTGGACCCAAGGGCAAGATGATCAACCAGATTCAGGACGAGACAGGCGCTGAAGTTGTCATCGAAGATGACGGCACAGTGTTCATCTCTTCTTCCGATGGTGCTTCTGCAGAAGCGGCACGCACCATGGTCAACCAGATCGCAAACCCGCAGATGCCTGAGGTGGGTGAGCGCTTCGTCGGCACCGTCGTCAAGACGACATCCTTCGGCGCATTCGTCTCCCTGACGCCAGGCAAGGACGGTTTGCTGCACATTTCGCAGGTTCGTCGCCTGGTCGGTGGCAAGCGCATCGAATCTGTCGATGATGTGCTGCAGGTGGGCCAGCAGATCGAGGTTGAGATCGCTGAAATCGGTGACCGTGGCAAGCTTTCTCTGCATGCCGTCGTTGACGGAGAGGCCGCTGAATTCGAGCCGGAACCGCGTAAGGACAAGTCCGGACAGTCCGACAAGGACCAGGATGATCGTTCAGAGCGCTCCGGACGCGGTCGCGGACGCGGCCGTGGAGAGCGTCGCCAGCGCACCCGCACCCGTCGTCATCACAACGACGAGGGCGGCTCTCACGACGCAGACTCGAAGGATCAGTCAGATTCCACTGACTCCTCCGACGATGCTGAGTAAGTGAGAACGCTGAATAAGTCTGAACGCTGAGTGATGCTGACTCGGCAAGGCGCGGCACCCGACTGAGGGTGCCGCGCCTTCTTCGTGGGCTGGCCGAAGGCCTGCCTCGAACAACGCCGGTATGGTCACAGGCAGGTGCGCCGCGGCTTAATGGCATAAGCTAAGTCTGACGCGTGCAACACAGCTGCGAACCAACGAAAGGACAGCTCATGAAGCGCTTCACGGATCCGGTCTTATTCGGCGCCCTTTTTGTCTTGGATACGCTGGCATGGCTGATACTGATGTCCACCGGCGGCATTGAAACCGCAGACCCCGGCTACGTCGCACCGATGACGGTCGGCAGCATCATTGTCATCGCCTGCCCAGCTCTGTTGGTTGCCACAGTTCTCGGCTTTGCGCGCGCTATCACCCGCCAGTCACCACGCAGCTTCTATATGTGGGCATTGTGCATGACGGTTGCCGCCGCCGTGATCGTCGGAATCGCAAGCGCCGCAACATCTGCATGGGGCATTGAAGTGGGATTCGGATGGATGACGTGGTTCTTCGCCATCATGGCTCTCGCACTTCTGATCGCTCTGATCATCGCACTCACCGGCGGCATCCCGTCGGAAAAGCACCTGGGCACCAGCGCCAAGGAGTCCAACGCTGACACCTCAGCCAGTCGCAACGACAAGACGGCAAGCGCCAAAACACGCACAACGGCTCCGCACAAATCCCGCTCGAGCCTGGAAAGCGATCCGCCACAAGACATCGCACCTGTCGGCGCCTCCGCAACTGAAGGCTCCAAGATGACGTCGAAGCAGGCGCGCCAGGGTACCGACCCGCTTGACCTGCCCGACTCGTCAATTACGCCATCCGCGTCAAATGGCACATCAACGAATGCACCAAAGGAATCTCGTTAGTGACCGCACCAACCATAACTGGTATCGATCTTCCACTCGGCGGCGCGCAGGCAGCGGCCTCGTCAATGACCGTCAGCGATGATGAAACGACGGTGACGCGCACGATCCTGCCACGCGGCGTCAGAATCATCACTCAGCACGTCCCCGCCACGCGCTCAGCGGCAATCGGGCTGTGTGTGCCGGTCGGCTCGCGCGACGAAAGCCCTGTTCACGCTGGAGCCACACACTTCCTGGAGCACCTGCTGTTCAAAGGCACACCAACGATGAGTGCGCTCGATATTGCGGTCGCATTCGACGCGGTCGGCGGTGAAACAAACGCGGAAACCGACAAGGAACACACGCAGTACTATGCGCGGGTGCGTGACGCGGATGTGGATATGGCGCTAAGTGTCCTCACCGACATGGTGACCTCCTCATCGCTGGTGCCCGACGCTTTCGACGTGGAAAAAGGCGTGATCCTTGACGAACTGGCGATGGCGAAGGACTCACCGCTCGATGCAGTCCACGAAGCATTCGCTGCCGCTGTTTTCGGTGACACAACGCTGGGCAAACCGGTCGGCGGAACTCCTGAAGCAATCCGAGCCGTCAGCCGTGACGACGTGTGGGAGCACTACCAGTCCCATTACGGTCCAGACCGCCTCATCGTCTCCGTTGCCGGAAACGTTGAACACGACCACATCGTCGACCTCGTCGCTGCTTCGCTCGACCGGGCAGGGTGGCGTGGGGACGAGGGAGACCTCGGACCTGCTCCCAGGCGTGACACAACACCGGCACAGCTGGCACAACCCACTGTCCAGGAACGTCACCGCGACGTCGAACAGGCTCATGTGATCGTCGGATGCCCTGCGCTGCAGGTCGGTGATGACCGCATCCCTGCGATGTCAGTACTGCTGTCTATCCTGGGCGGGTCGATGTCGTCACGCCTGTTCCAGGAGATCCGTGAAAAACGCGGCCTGGCTTACACGACATATGCCTTCAACATGCGCTACTCGAATGCCGGCGCATTCGGGATGTATGCCGGTACGTCGCCCGCACACGTGGAGCAGGTTGAACAGCTCATGAACGAACAACTGCAGGCTCTGGCTTCTGACGGGCCGACCGAGGAAGAGATCGTTCGGGTACGTGGACACGTGCGCGGCGCGATCGCCCTGGGGCTGGAAGATAACCTGTCACGGATGGGCCGGCTGAGTAACGCCGAGCTGACCGGCACGTATTTCACGGTCGATCAGGGCTTGGCCCGCATCAACGCAGTCACCCAGGAAGACGTGCGAGCGCTGGCAGCTGAGCTGGTCAACGCCGAGCAGGGCCGCGCGGTCGTGCTGCCGAACGCGCGCAGCTAAGACAGCCGCAGGCCACCGCGGCGAAGGAGGAGAGATGAACACACTGCGAGTTGCAGTCGTTGGTGCTCGAGGACGCATGGGTGCGACCGTCGTTGAGGCCGTCAGCGCAGCACCAGACATGGAGGTTGTCGCGCGCATCGATGTCGATGACCAGATCGCCACTGACACACTCAACCAGGCGACGGTCGCTGTTGATTTCACCGCTCCGGCCGTGACAGAAGATAATGTGCATGCGTTGCTGGACTGCGGCGTAAACGTCGTGGTGGGGACAACGGGCTGGACCGATGAGTCTCGCGGGCGCGTCGCGGAGCACGCCGAACGCGCAGGTAGATCCGTCATCATCGCGCCGAACTTTGCGATGTCAGCAATTCTGGCGATGAAATTTGCCGAAATGGCCGCGCCGTACTTCGAATCGGCTGAAGTGATCGAGATGCACCATCCGAACAAGCTGGACGCACCCTCGGGCACGGCTCGCGCCACAGCTGAACGCATTGCCCGTGCCCGCCGCGAAGCAGGATGCGATCCGATGCCCGATGCGACCCGCACCGACCCTGAAGGAACTCGCGGCGGCGTCATTGACGGTGTCCCCGTGCACGCCGTGCGGCTGCGTGGACTGGTCGCACATGAAGAAATCCTGCTGGGAAACGAGGGCGAGCAGCTCGTCATCCGCACCGATTCCTTTGACCGCGCATCGTTCATGCCCGGCGTCCTGTTCGCTATCCGTCACGTGCACGAACAGCCTGGTTTGACCGTCGGTGTCGATCAGCTCATGACACTATGAGCAACGCTGATAGCCGCGTCTCAGTACGCCCCGCAACCGCCCCGGATGCAGCCGACATTGCTGCCATTCAGGTCGCATCCCTACGCAGCGTTGCCCGCGCCGTGGGGGGAGCATCCGTTGGCATTCCGTCTCTGGAGGTGCAGCGCGCCTGGAATGACACGCTCTCACGCACACCACCGCCGGGATGCTCCACAATGGTGGCGCTGCACGGCAGCCGCGTTGTCGGGTTCGTGGTCGCGCAGCCGGCACCGTCCCATCACATTGACCATGCGAAGGCACCTGATATTCCAGACGGCCTTGAGCTGGCCGCCCTCGACGTGGACGAGAGATTCAGGCGCTCTGGACACGCCTCCCGCATGCTGGCCGCGATTGTGGATACCGCACGGGAAGCGGGGCTGTCTGCCCGCAGTCTCCAGGTGTGGATCAGCCCCAACGATGAAGCGCGCGTCAGATTCTTCCAGTCAGCAGGTTTTGCGCCGGCAGGGCTGCTCAGACGGCTCGATGTGGCAGGAACGCCGATGACGCAGCACCTGTGGTGGGCAGGACTCGACTCCGCGGGATCAGGTGGCGGTGGCAGGCCGAATGCGCAAGCAGACAGTGCCGGTGCTCGCGGCCCTGAAGGGTGCGGCCACCCTGCAGAATCCACCAACTGAAACAACGCGGCCCCTCGTGACGCCATCTCCTAGACTGTGAAACATGAAACATCTTCCGTCACGTACATTCGGATCCCTCGCCCCCGCATTGGTGACCCCTTTTCACCAGGATGGCTCACTTGATGCCGAGGCAGCAGCCAGGCTCGCCACCAAACTGGTCGACGACGGATGCGACACGATCCTTCTGTCGGGTACGACGGGTGAATCACCGACCACTCACCAACCTGAAAAGGACGAACTGACCAGAGCTGTCAAGGAAGCTGTGGGGCAGCGCGCTCACATCATGTGCGGCGCATGCTCGAACGACACTGCTCACGCCGTGCGCATCGCGGAAGGAGCGCAGGCATGCGGAGCTGACTGTCTGCTGGTCGTCGCCCCGTACTACAACCGTCCTTCCCAGGCTGGACTGATTGCGCACGTGCGCGCCATAATGGACGCGACCGACCTGCCGATCATGCTCTACGACATTCCGGGGCGCACCGGCCTGGCGTTCAGCGACGAGACGTTCGATGAGCTGGCCCAATACGACCGCATCAAAGGCGTGAAGGATGCGACCGGTCAGGTGGAACGAGGATCGGCACGTATGCATCGCACAGGGTTGGAATACTACTCAGGCGATGACGGTGAGAACTTCAACTGGCTGGTGGCCGGCGCATCAGGACTGATCTCAGTGGTTGCCCACGTTGCCGCCGCCCAGTACCGCCGGATGATTGATTTGCTGGATGACAACCAGGTGTGGGAAGCGCGCGAAATCCACTTCGAACTACGCCCACTGGTCGACGCCATCATGGGAGGCGGACAAGGGACAGTGATGGCGAAGGTCGCACTGGCACTGCAGGGAATCATCGACACACCGGCCGTCCGCCTGCCGCTCGTACCGACATCTGATGAGGAGCTCACGCGCCTGCGTCAGGTCATGGAACGCATGAACCTGCTGTGAAATAGCGTGGGAAAACATCTGGACGCGCGCCGCCGCTTTCAGCGCGGTCCAATGCGTGAGACACTTGCCCCATGAAGTCCCTGTACGAAAACTTAACCGAACCGGCACCCCTACCCGAGGGCGCCGTGCGGATCGTGCCCCTCGGTGGCCTCGGTGAGGTCGGCCGCAACATGACCGTCCTCGAATATGACGGAAAGCTGCTCATCGTCGACTGCGGCGTTCTCTTCCCCGAAGAAAGTCAGCCAGGTGTTGACCTGATTCTGCCTGACTTCTCGTGGATTGAGGAGCGCCTCGACGATGTGGAGGCGATGGTACTGACCCACGGCCACGAAGATCACATCGGCGCCGTCCCCTACCTGCTCAAACTGCGCTCTGACATCCCGATCTATGGGTCGGACCTGACATTGTCGTTCGTTGAGCCCAAGTTGCGCGAGCACCGCCTGGAGAACCCACCCCTGAACGTCGTAGATGAACATGACACTGCCGAGGTCGGCCCGTTCAGCCTGGAATTTATTGCGGTGACGCACTCCATTCCGGATGCGCTCGCAGTGTTCGTGCGCACTCCCGCCGGCAAAGTTCTGATGACCGGTGACTTCAAGATGGACCAGTTGCCCCTCGACCACCGCCTGACCGACCTGCGTTCATTCGCCCGGTTCGGCGAAGAAGGCGTCGACCTGTTCATGGTGGACTCCACAAACGCCGAGGTGCCAGGATTCATCACTCCTGAACGCGAAATCGGCCCCGTCCTCAACCAGGTTTTCTCAGATGCGACCGGCCAGATCATCGTGGCCTCCTTCGCCTCGCACGTGCACCGCGTCCAACAGGTCATCAATGCGGCGGCGCGCAGTGGACGCAGGGTCGCCCTCGTGGGACGGTCAATGGAACGCAATATGCGCATCGCGGAAGAAAAAGGCTACCTGTCAATTCCCGAGGGTGTCCTGATCGAACGCTCGATGATAGGGGAGCTGCCTCCAGAGCAGCGCGTCTACATGGCGACCGGCTCGCAGGGCGAACCGATGGCCGCGCTGTCACGCATGAGCGTAGGATCGCACCGATTCGTCACGATCGAACCGGGCGACACTGTGGTGTTCGCTTCCTCACTGATCCCGGGCAATGAAAACTCGGTCTATCGGGTCATCAACGACCTGACTCGACTGGGCGCAAAAGTCGTGCACCAGGCCAATGCGAAGGTTCACGTGTCCGGTCACGCCTCTGCCGGTGAACTCATCTACGCTTACAACCTCGTGCAGCCCGCCAACGTCATGCCGATTCACGGCGAGATCCGCCACCTGGTGGCCAACGGACAGCTGGCCGTCAAGACAGGTGTCTCCCCGGAAAATGTCGTGCTGGCTGAAGACGGCGTGGTCGTTGACCTGATCGATGGGAAAGCGCGCGTTGTGGGCGCGGTTCCATGTGAATACATCTACGTCGACGGACGCTCGATCGGTGAAATTTCCGACGACGAACTCGAGACGCGTCGCACGCTGGGAGCCGAAGGGTTCATCAGCGTGTACGCCGTGGTGGAACATGATTCAGGGATGGTGCTCGCACCGCCGACGATCCGCGCGATCGGCATGGCTGAGGACGATTCTGTTTTCGACGAGATCCTGCCTGATGTGGATGACGCACTGCGCCAGGCAGCAGCGCCAGGAGGACAGGATCCCTACAAACTGCAGCAGGCCATGCGGCGCGTTCTGGGCAGGTGGGTGGCGCGCAAGCTGCGTCGCCGGCCGATGATTGTGCCTGTCGTGGTCGAGCAGTGAACGTAACACCGTCCACATCGAAACGCAGTCCGCTTCCACCAGCCAGCGAGCAGGCCACCGCCCGCGCGCTGAGAATACCGACCATCGTCTCGGACATTTACGCCATTACGATGATCTGGTCCCTCCTGTCGGTGCTGATCCACCTGATCGCTCCGCGCGTCGTTGAAATCGGCATGTTGATCACGAGCGCGTTGAACTTGCCGTCGGGTGCCGGCCTGTTCGAAGCAGTAGTGTGTGGGTCAATCGCGCTGGCCGCATCGCGACGAAAACGCGTCGTACTATGGGCCATCGCCTTTTTCCAGATCATTGGCGCCCTCACGTCCGTGTTGTTCATCATCCTTTTCGTTGCGGACGGTAGCGTTGTGTGGCTGGATATGCCGTCCTTACTGATCTCGCCGCTCGTGGCGCTCATCGTGATGGTGGCGCTGTTGCACTATCGGGCCTCGTTTCCCTCGCACATTGTGCGCGGGTCCCTCGTCGGTGCCTTGGTCATTCTGATCACAGGGATCGGCACTTCGATCGTGTGGGGAATTGTGCTGGTGACGTGGGGACCGTGGTCGCATACCACTGCTGGACCCGGATGGGTGATTTCACGTTCTCTGGGCTTCGTGTCGCTGACACTGACCGACGGTAGCGAGCCGATAGGGCCGCGCCCCCTTGCACTGGCGTTGTCTTTATGGTCAGCGCTGATCTATCTGTTGGCACTGGCCTACTTCCTGCGCGGGCAGAAAACTCCGGGACGCACTTGCGGAGATGACCTGAAAACGCGCGAACTGCTGGCCCGTTGGGGAACAGATTCGCTCGGGTACTTCGCAACCCGTGGTGACCGGTCCCTGGTGCTGTCAACAGATCAACGTGCCGGCGTATCCTATTCGGTTCTGTTTGGTGTCTGCATGGCTGCCGGCGACCCGCTGGGTGATCCCCAATCATGGCAGAACGCGATCGCGCAGTGGCGCCTGCGCTGCGCCCGCTTCGGATGGATTCCGGCCGTTCTTTCTGCCTCCGAATCAGGAGCGCGTGCCTACCGACAGCAGGGGTTTGCCGTGCGAGCCATGGGGGATGAAGCAATCGTCCACGTCCGCGACTTCGAATTGCGTGATCCCTACATGAAAGACCTTGCCCATGCGGTTCGCCGAGTGGCACGCGCCGGTATCGATATTTCGATCCGCCAGCTCGGAGAGATCGACGCCGAGGAACGCTGCTGCCTGGAACGGGTCGCCAACGAGTATCGCAGAGGCGACGAACGCGGCTTTTCCATGGCGCTGGACCGCATGTTCGACCCGGTGGATTCACGCACACGAGTAGTCGTTGCCCGCGCAGGTGACGGCACTATCGAAGCAATCCTGACATTCGTGCCGTGGGGCAATACGGGGCTGTCACTGAACCTGATGCGTCGATCAGCTACAGCGACAAACGGCATCATTGAAGCCATGATTGTCGCCCTGATAACGGACTGCGCTGACGGGCCGATCAACGCGATCTCATTGAACTTTGCGATGTTCCGTCGCATTTTTCGCGAGGGCGAGGCGGTTGATGCCACGTGGCGTGCCCGGCTGCTCCGGCGCATCATGCGCGCCGCATCCAAATGGTGGCAGCTCGAGTCCCTGTATGAATCCAATTCCCGCTACCGCCCCGAGTGGTTTCCTCGTTATATGTGCTATCGCACGTTCGCAGAAATCACACATGTTCTGGCTGCAGCCGGTGGACTAGAGGGTTTCCTGCCCGTATGGGCTGACATTGACCATGGACAGTCATGGGGCATTGATGACGAACACCGCCGGGCAGTGCACGCCATCGAGCAGGAAGCCCATCAGGCTGTTGTGCCGCAGCGTGCACTCACGGAGCAAGAACGCGTCCGCCGCTCCAAGGCTGAGCGTCTGCGCCAAAGCGGCATGGAACCATGGCCCCCGTCACTGTCGCTGGGGCTTCTCCCTGATCAGGTGCGCGCTCAAGCGCGGCAGTGTGCCGATGATACCTGGTCCCCTGACGAGGTCACTACCGGTGGGCGCATCCGTGCCATCCGAGATCATGGCGGCATCATCTTCGCCGACCTTGACCGAGGCGGGCAGACGATTCAGATCATGCTGGAACAATCCACGACGGAACCGGCAGTGTTCGAACTGTGGGGCCTGTGTGACATCGGAGACTCGGTGGCAGTAACAGGGCACCCAGGACGTACACGCTTTGGCGAGCCGACGGTGCGGGTGGCAACGTGGACGATGGCGGCAAAATCGCTGCGTCCTCTGCCTGCCCACGGCACGTCGCTGGATGCTCAGACCCGCTCCCGCCAGCGTGTGACACATCTGTTGACAGACTCCACTGCGGTGGATCTTCTGCGCAAACGCTCGCGCGTGATGGCCACTACGCGCGCTGTGCTGGCGCACAACGGATTTACCGAAGTGGAAACGCCAATCCTGCATCCGATTAAGGGCGGGGCGAACGCTCGGCCATTTATTACACACCTGAATGCCTATGGTTCCAACGTATTCTTGCGGATAGCTCCCGAACTGTACTTGAAGCGACTGGCTGTGGCGGGTATGGACGCCATTTTCGAAATGGGACGCTCCTTCAGGAACGAGGGGGCGGACATGACCCATAATCCCGAGTTCACCTCCCTGGAGGCCTACCGAGCGGGCGGCGACTACACAACGATGCGTCATCTGGCCCAGGAACTCATCCAACGCTGCGCCCTGGAAGTCAACGGACAATGCGTATGTCTGCGGCCGGCAGGGTCATTCGGTACCGAGGGATTGCAGACGGTGTGCCGCTACGACGGTGTGGACATGGTCGAATACGACCTGTCAGGTGAGTGGCCTGTGATTGGTGTCCATGAGGCGATCAGTGCTGCCACGAACACCACAGTGACACCGGATTCGGACGATGATGAGCTGATCGGCCTCTGTCACGCGCACGGCATTGACGTACCACCCGTTGTCGACCACGGAGCACTGATCGCGGTACTCTACGATGACCTAGTTGAAGCGCAAACGGTTCAGCCGACGTTCTACCGCGACTTCCCAGCATCCTCTTCGCCACTGACCCGCAAACATCGCGACGACCCCCGTCTTGCCGAACGGTGGGACCTGGTGGCTTTTGGCATGGAGTTAGGCACGGCCTACACAGAGCTGACAGACCCTATTGACCAGCGCGAACGTTTCGTTGAACAGTCGCTGGCGGCAGCAGCGGGAGACCCTGAGGCAATGAGCATCGACACGGCATTTCTCGATGACCTCGACCTGGGATTGGTGCCGACCGGAGGTGTGGGAATCGGAATGGATCGGTTGGTCATGTTGTTGACCGGCAGCACGATTCGTCAGATTCTGGCGTTCCCATATGTGCGTCCTATGACTCACGCAGGAACAGAAGGTACGGTAATGGCATGACCGGTCGTTTCATCTCGACAGATTCCATCGTGCTGTCGCTCCCGCTGCACGTTGATCACATCCCCGAGCGGGGAACATCCGTGCGGGCAGACAGCGCCATGTCACGACCGGGAGGTGGTTTCACCACGCTGTCAGCCGTGGCAGCCTACGGGATCCCCGCGCTGCTGGCCTCACCACTGGGAACCGGACCGAACTCCTTCACCGTGCGCCGCCAGCTTGCCCACGCTGGCGTCCAGATCGTGACTGATGAACTGGTGGGCGACATCGGCGCTGCCATCATGTTGGTGGAAAACGACGGCTCGACCACGTCCGTCGCTACGTCAGGCGTTGAATCTGAACCATCGCGTGCCGCCCTCGACCGTATTGAGCTGCAGGAGGGGGACCTTGTCCATATCGGTGGCGCTGACCTGGTCAACGAGTCCAGTGCGCGCGTCCTGTCCGGATGGGGAGCAGACCTGCCCGATGATGTCACTTTGGTGGTCTCCGTGTCACCGGCTGTGGAGCAGGTACCAGTGTGGGCGTGGCGCCGACTGCTGAAACGTGTGGATGTTCTGACCATGAATATCCGCCAGGCCTCCACGTTGAGCCGGATTCTGGCAACTACTGAGCCTGGCACTGCGATTCGACATGTCATACGCCCCGACGCCGCAATCGTGCGTCGCCTGGGCGTGATGGGGTGCGAAGTGCAGGTCGATGAGAACTCGCCGCGCGTGCAGATTCCCGCATTCGATTCCATCACCGTTGACACGGTCGGTGTGGGCGATACGCATATCGCGATCATGTCGGCCGCACTGTTGGAGGGGCATGACCTGATCGAAGCATGCCGCATTGCCAACGCCGCGGCAGCGGTGACCATTTCACATGAATCGGCTCTGCCGGTGCCCACGCGCAGCCAGATCGAGGAAGTCCTGCGGGAAAAGCGCGTGAAATACTCCATGTGAGGCGATCTGGCGAGTCGGTCGGCGCGTCTGAAACGGATCGGAAAGTGTTCGCGGTAGCGTCGAAGTATCATGGCCAAAAAACCTGCATCATCTTCGCGTACTCGCAGCTCTCGAACCTCGGGGCGCTCCTCTGCACGCGCCGAGAACGCTCCGGCACGCCCAGGCGGACTGGCACGGGCAGCGTCGGCAACCGGCCACGCGGTTCGCAGCGCACACGAGCAGTGGCGCGCTACGGACCCTCAGCTTAAACGCGACGCGTTGGCATTCATCTTGTGTGGGCTGGCCATTATCATCGCCCTGCGTGAATGGTTCGGCATATCGGGGACCGCAGGAATGATCGTGCATCACGCGGTAGCCGGCCTGGTCGGACTGTTCTCCGTTCTGGTGCCGATTCTGTTCGTGGCTTTGTCGATCGAGCTCATCAAGGCACGGTCCGGCCAGCACGCGCTGCCACACCACATTGCAGGTGGAATCGGCATGGCCATGTCGATTGCGGGCATCACCCACATCACCGCGGGAAACCCGAACATCGATTCCTTTGACCGGCTTGAAGCAGCCGGAGGGCTTGCCGGCTGGTTCATCGGACGCCCGCTGGCTCAGCTGCTGTCACCCTGGGGAGCGATCCCCATTCTGGTGCTGCTCGCCCTGTACTCACTGCTGCTTGCCACCCGCACCCGAATCAGTGACATTCCCGCAGTGCTGCGCTCATGGTGGCGCATCCTGTCACGCCAGGACCAGCGTGAACGCATTGATGCAGACGATGTCGATAGTGACGAGGACGAGCTTGCGGCCACCGCTCAGCTGGATTCCTACGACGCGGATGAAGCATTCCGCCGTGCACACGAGAGCGCACACGCCGTCCCGAATGTGTCAGAACACCAGGACATCGAGGAAACGGAGCCCCCCTCGTCAGACCACGAACCAGAAGCAGCAACCCAGGTCCTGCCACAGGCAGATACGGGAGCAGGGGAGGAGACCTCCACACTGGCCGCACCGCCCACGACCGAGCCGCCTGCCAGTTCGTTCCAGCCCGAGCTCGACGAGTCGATTTCCTATACGCTGCCTGACGAATCCCTTCTGGTCCGCGGCGCGCCGCACAAGACGCGTTCTGCCGCGAACGATCAGATCATCGAGGCCCTGCAGCGCGTATTGACCGAATTTAACGTCGACGCCACAGTGACAGGCTTTTCGCGCGGCCCCACGGTGACTCGATACGTCGTCGAGCTGGGTCCGGGCGTCAAGGTTGAACGCATCACGAACCTGTCGAAGAACATTGCCTACGCTGTGGCAACAGCAGACGTGCGCATCATTTCACCGATTCCCGGCAAGTCCGCCATCGGTGTGGAGATCCCGAACCCTGACCGCGAGACGGTCGCATTGGGTGACGTGCTGCGCTCCGGTGTCGCCAAGCGCAATCACCACCCGCTCATGGTCGGTGTGGGTAAGGACGTCGAGGGTGGCTACGTTGTCACCAACCTGGCGAAGACACCGCACCTGCTGGTTGCAGGCCAGACCGGTTCGGGTAAGTCGAGCTTCATCAACTCGATGATCACGTCCATCATGATGCGCGCCACTCCGCAGCAGGTACGCATGATTCTGGTGGACCCCAAGCGTGTGGAACTGACGGTCTATGACGGAATACCGCACCTGATCGCACCGATCATCACGGATCCGAAGAAAGCCGCCGAAGCGCTTGAATGGGTTGTTGAAGAGATGACCAGGCGTTACGACGACCTGCACACATACAAGTTCCGTCATATTGACGACTTCAACAAGGCCGTGCTGTCCGGGCAGGTGCACGCGCTGCCGGGACTGGATCGCACGCTCAAGCCCTACCCGTACCTGCTGGTCGTGGTCGATGAGCTGGCGGACCTGATGATGGTGGCGCCTCGTGACGTGGAAGCGTCCATTCAGCGCATTACACAGCTGGCACGTGCGGCCGGCATTCACCTGGTGCTGGCCACCCAGCGCCCGTCGGTGGACGTGGTCACCGGCGGCATTAAAGCTAATGTTCCCTCTCGTCTCGCGTTCGCAACAGCCTCGCAAACTGACTCGCGCGTGATTTTGGACCAGACCGGTGCTGAAAAGCTGATCGGTCAAGGTGACGGCCTGTATCTGCCGGCGGGTGCGGCGAAACCTTTGCGCGTTCAGAGCTCGTGGGTCACTGAATCTGAAATCCATGCTGTTGTCACGCATGTGAAGGAGCAGATGGAAGTGCAGTACCGTCAAGACGTCACGGCACCTGCGAAGAAGCCGAAGGTTGCTGAGGATATTGGTGATGATCTTGAGGATCTGCTGCAGGCAGCCGAACTGGTGATTTCCACACAGCTGGGCTCCACCTCCATGCTGCAGCGCAAACTGCGCATCGGGTTCGCACGCGCAGGACGATTGATGGATCTGCTGGAATCGCGCGAAATTGTCGGCCCGTCCGAAGGATCCAAGGCGCGCGAAGTGCTGGTTCCACCTGAGTCCTTGCCGGACGTGCTGGCAATGCTGCGCGGGGAAACGGATTCCGTACATGCTTCCGAACCGGAACAACCTGCCGATCCGGCCTCCAGTCAGGGCGGCTACCACGGCGCGCCCTCGTCCGCTGATCACGCACCTGACGCGTACGGCGACTCAATGGGTCATGACTCACATGCAGGGCCGTTCGCCCACCCTCACCGGGACCTGACCAGCATCGGCGCACCTGATGACTGGGTCGATGAGAAGGACTATGACGACGGGTCAGGTCCAAATGAAGACGCCTGGCAACTGACTGGTCGCTGAACACGATAGGATTCATCATGATGAAGTCAGCACCGGAAAACGTCTCGATGTTGGATGAGGGGCCGAAGCGCTCCTGGGTCAATGTTCCCAACATCCTGACTGTTTTTCGCCTCATCATGGTGCCCATCCTCATCATCTTGATGCTGCAGCATGACTGGAACCTGCACTGGTGGGCGGTCAGCGTGTTCGTGATTGCCGGCGTCACCGACCAGCTCGATGGGCACATCGCCCGCTCGCAGGACCTCATTACCGATTTCGGCCGGATCATGGATCCGATTGCCGACAAGGCACTGACCTTGAGCGCCTTCATCATGCTGAGCATCGCGGGTTACCTCCCGTGGTGGTTCACCATCGTCATTGCGGCAAGAGAACTAGGCGTGACGGTGTTGCGTGCACTCCTGCTCAAACGCTCAGTTGTCGTTGCTGCATCGCTTGCGGGCAAGTTCAAGACCTTGTTGCAAATGTTCCTGATCTTCATTCTGCTGCTGCCCTGGTCCACTTTTTCGAACATCGTTATGCCGGGATCATGGTTCATGGTCGTCGTTGCAGCACTGACTCTGATCGCCACATTGTGGAGTGGAGCCGGCTACGTGATCGAAAGCGTCAAACTGTTCGGCAAACATTAGGTGTCATCTCAGACATGAAGAATATCTGGCGAATCCTGTCAAACGCCCGGTCACTGTGGCCGCTCTACGTCGGCATTATCATCGGCGCCATCGTCACGACGGTGACCTCCCTGCTCAGCCCCTTCGTCATCGCGCAGGGCACGCAGATCGTCGTGGACATGATCGGCGGCAAGACGAACGCGACGATCACCACCCTGGTGTGGCTGGCCGTTGGACTGCTCGCACTCATGGTGCTGAACTCGTTGATCACGAACGTCACCGGCTATATGGGTGACCAGATGAGCACGAGGATCCGCGCGATCCTGTCGCACAACTATTTTTCGAAACTGCTGCGCCTGCCGCAGCGCTATTTTGATTCCGAGCTGACCGGCACGATCATTTCGCGCCTGAACCGTTCAATCACTTCGGTGGCTGACTTCCTGCAGGTATTCGCCAATTCGTTTTTCACCACGATCCTCACCGTCGTCACGGTGCTGGTTGTGGCTGGCCTGCACTCGCCGTGGCTGGCGTTGTGCCTGTTCATCATCTACCCGCTGTTCGTCTGGCTTACAGCTTTGACCTCGGTGAAATGGCAGGTGTGGGAGCATCAGAAGAACGAGCACTACGACATCTCGGGTGGCCGTTTTGCTGAAGTCATCGGCCAGCTTCGCGTCGTGAAGTCCTATACGCGTGAGCGTTCCGAACTGGAAGCCTTCGACGGGCACTACGACGACGCAATCAGCATCACGCGTTCCCAGTCTGCCTACTGGCACCGCATGGACATTATTCGTCGCGTGTGCCTGGACCTGGTGTTCTTCGCGGTCTACCTGATTATCTTCATCCAAACTGCTCGCGGCGCCTTCTCCGTTGGATCAATGGTGCTGCTGATCCAACTGATCAACATGGCCAAGCAGCCTGTCACGTCGATGAGCTACTACGTGGATACCCTGCAAAAGGCGATCACCGGCTCCAACGAGTACTTCAAAGTCATGTCAGAACCCGACGAGCCGCTGACCGCCGTGCACGAGACAATCGACTGGTCCAGCGAGGATCCATACGTCGAGTACACCCACGTCAACTTTGGTTACACCGACGAGGCAGTCCTGCGCGATATTTCCCTCGCTATTCGCAAAGGTGAACGCATCGCGTTTGTGGGTGAGTCAGGTGGTGGGAAAACCACGATGATCAACCTGCTGATGAAGCTGTACACGCCTGATTCAGGCGTGCTGAGGGTACGCGGACATGACGTGACGCAGGTGCCGACTCAGACGTTGCGCGATCAGATCGGTGTTGTTTTCCAGGACGCGAGCCTGTTCTCCGGCACGATTCGTGACAACATCACCTACGGCAAACCCGACGCTACGGACGACGAGATTGTCGAGGTGGCGCGTCGAGCGAACGCCCTGTCGTTCATTGAGCGCCTTCCCGAACGCTTCGACACGCAGATCGGTGAGCGCGGCATCAAACTGTCAGGTGGGCAAAAACAGCGCATCTCCGTTGCTCGCGCCATGCTCAAGGACGCGCCGATCCTCGTGCTCGATGAGGCAACCTCAGCCCTGGACACCAAAGCTGAACGGCAGGTTCAGGCCGGCCTCGACGAACTCATGCATGGGCGCACGACGATCATCATCGCGCACAGGCTGTCCACGATCGCAACGGTGGATCGAATCGTCACCTTGAAGAACGGGACGATCGATGAGGTCGGGTCGCCTGCTGAACTGGCGCGCAGTGGCGGAATCTACGCGCAGCTCCTGGCGCTGCAGGCCACAGACTCGCACGCCAGCCGCACACTGCTCAAACAATTTGAAATCACGCACTGACGCTGCCGGCCAGGGGAGTACCAACTCCCCGAATCGAGACGTACCCCATATTGGGGATCTGTCAACTGCCGGGAATAAAGACATCGTCAAGGGCGTTGAAATGATCAGAGAAGGAAATGATCCTGCGCATTGCAAGCTGGTGTTCAGTAACTTCCCAGTTGGTGAACATAGGATGCATGTGAGTTCAACGAGAGGATACAGTCAGAACATGACGACAACTGCAACAGCACCACTGCTTCGCACCGAGATCGGCGACGTGCTGCGCTCACTGCGTCAGGACCAGGGCCGGACCTTACGCGAAGTTTCATCTCAGGCACAGGTGTCGCTGGGATATCTGTCCGAAGTTGAGAGGGGACAGAAAGAAGCCTCCTCTGAACTGCTGCAAGCCATTACCGGAGCACTAGGCGTCCCGCTGTGGGTCGTCCTGCGCACCGTGTCAGATCGCATGGCGATCATTGAAAGCACAACGGTGCCCGATACGGTACCCGATGATTTGATGTCGGTTGCGCTGTTGAGCTAGAACGGTTCAGCTTCGTGCTCAAATCAGAATTCTGGAACGCCCTTGACCAGGTCTATGGACCTGCGTTGGGGCGTTCCCTGTTTCAGGACCTCTACCTCGTCCCGCTGAAAATGAGCGGCCGTGAGGCGATGGATGCCGGTGTTGACGTTGAGGTGATATGGGACGCCCTCGTCGATGAAACCGGAAAAGGCGAAGAAGCCCGCTGGGTGCACAGGCGCCCGAAGAAGAAGCGCTGAAGGCGAGCCGAACGGTTGCCTGCGCGAGAATTGACGGGCGAGGCGGCTCACGTTTGTGACATCAGCGTGTCGTTTCACAATCGAACACGTGTTCCACTACTGTATCCACAGGTGGCCCGATTCGCTCCAGCTTTCCACAGATTGCTCGCGACGAATCCCAAATGTCTATGGTCGGGCATATCGTCACTCATGCACCCCGGCGAGGGGACCGCATTCCGAGACCAGGACTGATCCATTGGGCGGAGAGCCCGCAACGACGAGGAGAAACACGATGGCCAGGAAAACAGCCCCGCGTGCGCAGCAAGCGACCACAGATCGCGACAAAGCACTGGAAGTGGCACTCGCGCAGATCGATAAGCAGTTCGGAAAAGGATCTGTGATGCGACTGGGCGACGATGCGCGCCCGCCCGTACGCGTCATTCCCACAGGTTCGCTGGCCCTCGACATCGCACTGGGTATCGGCGGTTTGCCGCGCGGTCGAGTCGTTGAAATCTATGGACCAGAATCTTCCGGTAAAACCACCGTTGCTCTGCACGCCGTTGCCAACGCACAAAAAGCGGGTGGAAACGCTGCGTTCATCGACGCTGAGCACGCACTTGATCCGGAGTATGCGCGTGCTTTGGGCGTGGACACTGACTCCCTGCTGGTTTCACAGCCCGACACCGGTGAACAGGCACTGGAAATTGCCGACATGCTGATCCGCTCGGGCGGCATTGACATCATCGTCATTGACTCGGTGGCCGCGCTCGTTCCCAAGGCAGAAATCGAAGGCGAAATGGGTGACTCGCACGTCGGCCTGCAGGCCCGTCTGATGAGTCAGGCGCTGCGCAAGATCGCAGGCGTCCTGTCGGCCACAGGGACAACTGCGATCTTCATTAACCAGCTGCGTGAAAAGATCGGTGTGTTCTTCGGATCTCCCGAGACAACAACGGGTGGCAAGGCACTGAAGTTCTACGCTTCAGTTCGCATCGACGTGCGTCGTATCCAGACTCTCAAAAATGGCGATCAACCCGTCGGCAACCGCACCCGCGCCAAAGTCGTCAAGAACAAGATGGCGCCGCCGTTCAAGCAGGCGGAGTTCGACATCGTCTACGGTAAGGGAATCTCACGTGAAGGCTCCCTAATTGACATGGGCGTGGAAAGCGGCATCGTGCGCAAGTCAGGTTCCTGGTTTACCTACGGAGATGATCAGCTGGGCCAGGGCAAGGAGAACGCCCGCCAGTTCCTTGTTGACAATGCTGAACTTGCCGACGAGATCGAACACAAGATCCTGCAGGCCGTTGGCATCGAAGCATCTCCCGAAGAAGAATCAACACAGTCCGAGGAGGCTTCGGAGACAGCGGAGCCGGCCGTTGACCCCTCCGAAGATGCAGGATTCTAAGGTGTGTGCACGTGGTCAACTACTCGGATCCCGAAGACCATCCTGAGCTGGGTGACCAGCGTCGGCGTGCAACCGCGGATTCGGCTGCGCAACGCATGGCGCGAATTCGCGAACGCAACGCTTCCTTAACAGGGACAGCCGCGATTGAAGCGGCACGTGAGGTGGCACTGCGTCAGCTGGACGCCAGGGCGCGATCACGCGCCGAACTGCACACGGCCATCACGTCGCGTGGCTTTTCCAGTGATGTTGCCGATGACGTACTGGAACGGCTCGAACGCGTTGGACTGGTTGATGATCGCGCGTTTGCCGCCATGTTCGTCAAGGACCGCTTCTCGCTGGGCGGCAAAGCAGGACGCGCCCTGGCAGCAGATCTGGCGAAACGCGGAGTTGCGCTGGAGCTGATTAACGAGGCCCTGAGCGAGATTTCTCATGAGGATGAACAGGCGCGGGCTCGACAACTTGTCGACGCGAAGAAACGGTCGGTGCTGTCACGAGGGCTCGACGGCGCTGAACGCGATAAAGCCTTTCGCAGGCTGACGGGTATGCTGGCGCGCAAAGGATATGCGGCTCACGTGTGCGTCAGCGTTGTCGGCGCCGCGTTGAATGAGTGGAGTAGAGAATCGGACGATGACATCTGATGATGCGACTTTTCGCCTGGTGCACGACCTTATCGACTCACACCTGACGATTGCGACAGCTGAATCCCTGACAGGTGGGCTCCTGTGCTCGACACTGGTCAACATTGCAGGCGCATCCGATGCGGTGCGCGGAGGCGTGTGTACCTATGCCACTGAGCTGAAGGCTGACATTCTGGGTGTCGATCGGGCACACCTGGCACGAACCGGTCCGGTAGATGCGGACGTGGCCATTCAGATGGCTCAGGGGGTACGCACCCTGATGGGTGCCGATATCGGTATCTCCACCACAGGCGTGGCCGGCCCAGGTCCGGCAGACGGGCACGAAGCAGGAACCGTCCACATCGCCTGTGTCACTCCAGAAGGCTTCACGCAGCGTGAATATCACTTCACTGACCGCTCACGCACACAGGTGCGCACCGCGGCTGTGGACGCTGCAATCACGCTGGTGAGTGACGTGGTCACACGCGGGCATGACGAACCCAACAGGGTGGAGTAAGGCATTGTTGAGTAGAATCTTCAGACGATGACTTCTTTGACCGATCTTTCCGCGCCAGCCGCACCGTCTGCACTGCCACGTACCTACGCGGTGCGCACACTCGGATGCCAGATGAACGAGCATGATTCAGAACGCATGGCGGGACTACTGGAAGAGTATGGACTGGTTCCCGTCTCACAAGTACCCGAAGCTGCAGCACGTGCCACTGATGCCGGCGACATGGGCGCTGACGTGGTGGTCATCAATACCTGCTCGGTCAGAGAAAACGCTGCGACTCGTCTGTTCGGAAATCTTGGCCAGCTCGCCCAGGTCAAACGTGAACGCCCCGGCATGCAGATCGCAGTGGGCGGGTGCCTGGCTCAGCAAATGCGCGGCGGTATTGTGGAACGCGCACCTTGGGTCGACGCCGTTTTCGGCACACACAACATCGATGTTCTGCCCGCACTGTTGCGGCGCGCTGAACACAACCAGGAAGCAGCAGTTGAGATCGAAGAATCGCTGAAGGTTTTTCCATCGACGCTGCCCACACACCGCGAATCCGTGTATGCGGCATGGGTGTCGATCTCTGTCGGATGCAATAACACCTGCACATTCTGCATCGTGCCGCATCTGCGCGGAAAGGAACGCGACCGCAGGCCAGGTGAGATCCTCCAGGAAGTCGAAGCAGTTGTCGCACAAGGCGCTATCGAAGTGACGCTGCTGGGGCAAAACGTCAACTCCTACGGTGTGGGATTCGGTCACAGAGGAGCCTTCGCTGATCTGCTGCGCACAGTCGGCGCAGTCGATGGAATTGAGCGCGTACGCTTCACCTCCCCTCACCCGGCAGCTTTCACTGACGACGTCATCGAGGCGATGGCTCAGACACCCACCGTCATGCCATCCCTGCACATGCCATTGCAGTCAGGTTCAGACACGGTGCTGCGCCAGATGCGCCGCTCGTACCGTCGCAAGAAATTCATGGGCATTTTGGAACGCGTTCGCGCAGCAATGCCCGACGCGGCTATTACGACCGACATCATCGTCGGCTTCCCCGGCGAAACGGAAAAAGATTTCGAGCAGACCCTCGAAGTCGTCGAAGAAGCACGCTTCGCATCTGCTTTCACCTTCCTGTACTCACCGCGCCCCGGCACGCCCGCAGCCGATCGCGACGACCAGGTTGACCCCGCGGTCGCCTCCGAACGCTACAGCCGTCTTATCGCCCTGCAAGATAAGATCTGCGCGCAGGACAATGAGAAGCTCGAAGGCACTGCCGTCGAAGTCCTCGTCAGCGAAGGACAAGGCCGCAAAGACGGTGCCACTCAACGCATCACGGGGCGTGCGCGTGATAACCGACTGGTACATGTCGCCCTGCCCGACACTCTTGTAGAAGCGGACAGGCCACGACCCGGCGATATGGTGCGCGCAACGGTCACGCACGGTGCGCCTCACCATCTGCTCGCTGACTCGGCCCTGACCGGGGGACTTTTCGACGTTCGCCGTACCCGTGCAGGGGACGCATGGCAGGAGGTTCAGCGTGCACACAACGAGGCATCCGATCCACGCGTAACTCTTGGAATGCCGACGCTGCGCGTGAGATCATGAATGCATGAAGCAAAGCGACGTTGACGCCGTCCAGGACGTCACGCTTATTGAGGTGCGCCCCCAAATCAGCCGTCCGTTCAACAATGAACACCCGCACGCTGATCTCTACTGCCGGTTGGCGGCTCTCACGGAGCAACATTCGCAGCGAATCTTTGGCACATCTGTGTGGGCGCTGACCGCCCAGCAGCTCTCCACGGCTCGTCATTCGTGCGCTCAGCTCTTTATCGTTGCCTGCGCAGGTTCCCAGCCCGTCGACGTCGATCGAGCCAGCGTGATCGGCTTTGCCTATCTGGAGCTACCGCTGCTGGAGAACACTCATCTGGCAACGTATGACATCTATCTGGCAGATTCCCACAATGAGGCGATCGCTCAAGCGCTTCGCGCCCGATGTGAAGGAAAAGCGCGGCGCTATGGGCGCACCGGTATCGACACGTGGGTTGTGTCGACCTCGTGGCACAAGATCGAGGATTCCGAAGCCGTCGCTGACGTCAGTGGATATCACCCGGATCGGCCGGACACCCTCGTCAATTTTGATGAGGATGCCGACACTCGTGCGCTGCGAGCCGGGGGCTATGAGCCTGTGTGCGGTGAATGGGTGAATGTTCTTCCTGCCCAACGTATCCGTGAAGCCGCACCGGTCGCGCCTGACGGTTTTGAAACAGTGACGTGGACAGGACCCTTCACTCGGCCCGCGCTCGCCAGGCAGATGGTGCGCCTCTACGAAATGTGCGCGCGTGACATCCCTTCAGGTGCGCTACCCACTGATCAAAGCGCAATCTGGGACGAACAGCGTATCCGACTGATGGAGGACGGACTCTACCGCGCCGGCACCAAGTGGATGACGACCGCAATTCGACCAGCCGGAGGGCCACTGGTTGGTTGGACAACGCTGACGTATCGTGACGACACATCCGGCTACGCTTACCAGGAAACAACGCTGATCGACCCGCAATACCGGGGCAGGAAACTGTCAGCGTGGATCAAGCTTGTCAATGCTCAGGCACTGGAACGTGAACGCCCCGACATCTGTCACATCGTGACATCGAATGCCGTGACCAACCGCGCAGTATTGGCGCTCAACCGCAACTTTGACGCTCGCGCCGTTGCCATTGACGTGGACTGGTACAAACCGCTGGGTGATCAGAACCTGTGACCTCTGACCACGCTCCGATTATCGCCGTCGTCGGCCCCACAGCCTCAGGAAAGTCCGACCTCGCCCTTACCATTGCGCAGGATCTTCCGGCATTGCTGGGAACATCCGGTGAGGCCGAATTGGTCAGCGCGGACGCGATGCAGCTGTACCGAGGAATGGATATCGGCACGGCCAAAACACCACTGGAGGAACGCCGAGGGATCACACACCACCAGATCGACGTCCTGGATGTGACAGACGAGGCCAGTGTTGCCGCCTATCAGCGCGAAGGACGACGTGACATCGCGGATATTCATCGTCGTGCGGGCATCGCCGTGGTTGCCGGCGGATCGGGACTGTACGTTCGCGCGCTCCTTGACGTCATCGACTTTCCTGGCACAGATCCGGACATACGCGCCCGCATTGAAGCTGAGGGTGACGGGCCACTGGGCGTCCAAGGGCTGTGGGACAAGCTCTGTGAGCGTGACCCGATTGCTGCGTCCCGAATCGACCCGCATAACGCGCGCCGAATTGTGCGCGCACTTGAAGTGATTGAACTGACGGGGGAGCCGTTCTCAGCGCGCCTGCCGCGCTACGAGTTCGCCCAGCCGGCGGTCATGCTCGGAATGAGGCGTGAGCCTGCCCGCCTCGATGAGCGCATCGCGGTCAGAACGCACGCCATGTTTGACGAGGGCCTGCTTGACGAGGTTGCCCACCTGATTCCTCTCGGATTGCGCGAGGGCAAGACGGCATCCCGGGCAACGGGATATGCGCAGGCTCTGTCCGTGCTTGACGGTCATATGAGTCGTGATGAGGCGATTGAGTCGGTTGCACTGGCCACCCGTCAGCTTGCACGGCGACAGATCAAATGGTTCAGACGGGACCCACGCATCATGTGGATCGATGCAGACGGGTGCGATGAGGCGGCACTGCGCGCGAACGCGTTGAAGTTGATCGAGCGCGCACTCAGTGATGCACAGCCCGAATCGTTCTAGCGCTGCGCAGCCTGAATCGCGATCTAGCGGCGCGCGACCCGAATAATGCGGTAGCCCTTCTTGGATGCAATCTTGCCGGCATCCCAGCCTTGCTCGCACAGCCAGGAGATCAGGGAATCTGCGCCAAGGTTGCGCTGTACCACCAGGTACGCCTCACCCTCGTCGGCCAGCAGGTTGAGCCATTGAGTCAGCAATTCACGCAATGCTTTTTTCCCGATACGCACCGGAGGGTTTGACCAGATCAGGTCGAAACGCACGTTCTCGGAGTGAGCTTTGGCCAGGGCAGCGGGCGCACGGTACGCCGTGATATTGGACACTCCCGCGGCTGTGGCGTTGCGGCGCGTCAAATCGAGCGCCCTGTCTGTCACATCGACTGCCCACACCTGAGCCTCGGGCGACTCCAGCGCCATCGCCAGCGCGATCGGCCCCCATCCGCACCCGACATCCACAAACGTTCCTGACGAAGGCGGCGTGGGAGCTTCTGCCAAAAGCTGGCGTGTCCCCAGGTCCAGACGGTTGGCAGAAAAAACATGATCACTGACCCAGGCGCGAAAATCGTGTCCGCGCAGCGCCACGTCAATGCGGCGCAGTTCAGATTCTTCGGCAGGAGCAGCGTTGGTGAAGTACTGGTCAGTCATGATGTCCAGCCTAGTGGATCACTCAGGTGTCCACACCCATCGCTGTCTCATCTGCGCGGGTGGGTCTGCTCGTGGCACACTAGGATGAACCCGCAACGAAGGAGATCAGTGGCCGACTCACGTGATTCAACCTCAGCGCATGACGACGAATCGTTCAAAGCAGCAGAAGACGTCGTGGCGCGTATCCTCGCCCGCCAGGGCACAGCACTGGCATCCACGCGCTTTCAGGACACGACGCACGATGCTGGCGACCTGGAACGGGAGGCGCGCGCCGGTATGCGCCGCGTCAATGACATTGCGAGCCAGACCGAGCTTGACGAAGTCAGTGAAGTTGAATACCGCCAGGTGCGTCTCGAACGTGTGGTCCTGGTGGGCCTGCGCACAACGCAGAGTCTGGAGGAATCGGAAAATTCGTTGCGTGAACTGGCAGCACTGGCTGATACAGCCGGATCCCACGTCCTCGATGGCATCATTCAGCGGCGCCCCACCCCAGATCCTGGCACCTACCTCGGCTCCGGTAAAGCGCGTGAACTCGCTGAAATCGTGGCGGATAGCAGGGCAGACACGGTCATTGTGGACGGTGAACTGACCGCTTCTCAGCGCCGCGGCCTGGAAGACGTCGTCAAAGTGAAAGTTGTTGATCGTACGACGTTGATCCTTGATATTTTCGCCCAACATGCCAAGTCTCGTGAAGGCCAGGCACAGGTGGAGCTCGCTCAGCTCGAATATCTGTTGCCGCGACTGCGAGGTTGGGGTGAGTCCATGTCGCGTCAGGCCGGTGGCCGTGTGGCCGGCGGTGAAGGTATCGGCTCACGAGGACCCGGTGAAACGAAAATCGAACTGGATCGGCGCCGCATTCGATCACGCATGGCGCGCCTGCGCGCACAGATCCGTGACATGGAACCCGCCCGACGCACTCAACGAGCTGCACGCCGTCGCATGGGTGTGCCCTCTGTGGCGATTGTCGGGTACACGAACGCTGGGAAATCTACCCTGCTCAACCAGCTCACTGATGCCGGCGTGCTTGTGGAGGACGCGCTGTTCGCGACTCTCGACCCAACTGTCCGCCGGACGCAAACTTCTGATGGCCGGGTCTTCACACTGTCTGACACGGTGGGGTTCGTCCGTAATCTGCCGACGCAACTGGTGGAGGCCTTCCGATCCACGCTCGAAGAGGTCGGTGAAGCGGACGTGATCGTCCACGTCGTTGATGCGGCTCACCCTGATCCGGTCGGCCAGGTCGAAACCGTGCGCGGCGTGCTGGACACGATTGACGGCACGGAGACGATTCCCGAAATTCTTGTGCTCAACAAGAGTGACCTGGCCTCGCCTGAACGCCGGGCGCTGAACCGTACGTTGTTTCCCAAAGCTGTTGCGATCAGTGCTCGCACTGGGCAGGGAATCGAGGAGCTGCGCCAGCTCATCGAAGACACGTTGCCGCGTCCGCGCGTCTATGTTGACGTGGTCGTCCCGTACGACCACGGCGACCTCGTCCATGCCGCCCACGAACAGGGCGAGGTCCTCAGTGAAGACTACGAGGCAGCAGGCACGCATATCACTGCTCACGTCGACAGTGCGCTTGCAGACCGACTTCATCATGTGAATGCCGCGCCCCATGGGTGAGGCTGACGAGCAGGAGACTGCCCTTGAACATCGTATTTTGACCCGAGTGCTCACCGCGATGGGAGGCAGTCGGCGCGACGGCCAGGTTCGCATGATTGACGAGGGCGCCGCCGCGCTGAAATCAGGTCACCATGTGATGATTCAGGCGGGAACCGGCACGGGCAAGTCAATTGGTTACCTGATTCCGGTGCTGGCTCGGGCAGCTGAATCAGGCGCACGAACCCTGATCACAACGGCCACGCTGGCACTGCAACGCCAGATTCTGACGAAGGACGCTCCTTTGGTCATTGACGCCGTGGCGGATGAAACGGGTGTGCGTCCGCATGTCGCACTGCTCAAAGGATGGTCGAATTACGTCTGCAAGTTTCGAGCTGACGGTGGGCGCTCCCAGCTGGATACTCTTTTCGACGCTGCCGACGCGCATCAGGGACCAATCAGTGACCTCGGCAAAGAAGTGACGCGGGTGCGAGAATGGGCGCGCACCACGGATTCAGGTGATCGTGATGATCTGATCCCCGGCGTCTCCGACCGGGCGTGGAGACAGGTGAGTGTCTCGAAGCGTGAATGCATGGGGCGCGACTGCCCATTTGTGGAGGAATGCTTTGCTGGCCTCGCGCGCGATGAAGCGCTTGAAGCTGACGTGGTGGTCTCAAACCATTCCCTCTTCGGTATTGACACGATGAGTGCGCTCAACCTGTTTGGAGAGTTGGATCATGTGGTGGTTGATGAATGCCACGAACTTGCTTCCCGCGTTCGCTCTCAAGCCTGTTGTGAAATATCCAAGGCACTGTGTACGCGCGTGGCGCGAGTAGTGCGCACGCTGGTCAAATCCGTTGATATTCAACCGTTCGAGCAGGCAGCGAGCGCATTGATGGATGCCCTCGACGCGCAGCCTGACGGGCTGATGGTGTGCAGGCCAGATGCGGTAGTCGAGGCGATCAGCGTATGTGATTCAACGGTGCGGACCGTGGCCAGTGAAGTTGAGCAGTCCTCGGTGGAGCAGAGTCAGAAACTCATGGCGCAGGCGGCGTGTGATGAGTTCATCGAGGCAATCGACGCGTGGAATATCGATCCAGCTCAGACGATTACGTACATCGAGAGGGACACGGATAGCAGCGCTGTGTCGTTGAAGATTGCGCCTCTGGATGTCGCCGGACCGCTCGGCGCGGTCGGGCTGGGGGAGCGTGCGGCGATCTTGACGTCTGCCACGCTGGCACTGGGCGGGTCTTTTGATTCGGCGGCTCGGGAATGCGGGCTGATGGTCTCCCACGTGCCCTGGCATGGCATTGACGTTGGTTCGCCCTTCGATGTGGCTCGTCAGGGCGTCATCTACGTGGCGCGGCATCTGCCAGTTCCGGGTCGCGAGGGCCCGAGCGGGGAAGCGCTTGATGAGCTTGTCGCCCTGACTCAAGCGGCAGGTGGTGGTGTACTCGCCCTGTTTTCAGCATGGCGTGGTCTGAAGGCCGGTGCGCGAGCACTTCGCGAGGGGACATCTCTGGACGTGTACGTGCAGGGAGAGGAAACCACGTCGGCGTTGGTGTCGCGTTTTCGAAACGAACGCGATTCGTGTCTGGTTGGCACACTGTCACTGTGGCAGGGGGTCGACGTTGTGGGCCCGTCCTGTCGGCTTGTTGTCATCGACCGGATTCCGTTTCCTCATCCTGATAACGCGGTGTTCCAGGCGCTGCAAAACGATGCAGCGAAACGGGGAGTGAGCGGTTTCGGCGCGGTGGCACTGCCTCACGCAGCACTGTTGATGGCCCAGGGCGCAGGCCGACTGTTGCGTTCCTCGCAGGATCAGGGAGTTGTGGCAGTGCTGGATCCGCGACTGGTCACAAAGTCGTATGGCAGCTTTATCCGCGCCACCATGCCGCAGATGTGGCCGACGACAGATTCGCGCATCGTGGTACAGGCGCTTGAACGTCTTGCAGCCAGTCTTGACACACTCGATTCGTCCAGTCGCCCTCGTGAATGAGACCATAGACCACTTCTCAAAATTCATCTGATTTGGGATGATGGTGCCGGATCGGAATGAAGGAGGCATCAGGTGCACCACATGACTGCTCAAACCTTGTACCCCTCAGGGACGGAAGGACACCCGTCGAAAATCGCGGTGATCGGGGCTGGAGCGGTTGGCACCGCAGTCGCCTATGCGTGCGCCATGAGGGGCGACGCCCGCACCATCGTCCTCCAGGACATCAACAAGAAGAAGGTCGAGGCTGAAGCGCTCGATATCGCTCACGGCATCCAGTTCACCCCATGCGGTGCCGTTGAAGGATCCGACGATGTGGAAATCGTGCGAGGATCCGACCTGGTGATTGTCACCGCCGGCGCGAAGCAGAAACCGGGACAAACCCGCCTTGAGCTGGCCGGCTCCACCGTCAACCTCATGAAAACCATTGTGCCGAACCTGCAGAACGTCGCACCGCACGCCCGCTTCATGTTCATCACGAACCCCGTTGACATCGTGACCTATGCGGCGCTGAAAATCATGGGTGTTCCACGCAACCAGGTCTTCGGCTCGGGCACCGTGCTGGACACATCGCGCCTGCGCTACTTGGTTTCGCGCGAAACCGGAGTGGCCACACAGAACATCCACGCCTACGTGACAGGCGAACATGGTGATTCAGAGGTGGCACTGTGGTCATCCGCTGAAATTGGAAACGTGCCGATCCGGCACTGGGGGCCCACCCTGAGCGGCAGGCTCTTCGACAGTGATCTGCGCAAGGAAATTGCGGAAGAAGTCACTCAATCGGCCTACAAGATCATCGAAGGTAAAGGCGCCACGAATTACGCGATTGGCCTGTCGGCAGCTAACATTGCCCGCGCGGTGCTGCGAGACGAAAACCGAGTTCTGACGATCTCCTCGCTGCTTGAAGACTGGGAAGGCATCTCAGATGTCTGCATGGCTGCACCCACCATCGTTGGGCGAATGGGTGCAGGACGGGTGCTGAACCCGCCGCTGACGCTGGCTGAGCGCGACGGTCTGACCGAATCAGCCCGACGCTTGCGTGCTGTTGCGCAAGAGCTCGGGTTCTGACCTACAGGCAGCGGATCATGGTGACGACGAGGCCGAGGATCGTTGCCTCGTCACCAGGGATCGGACTGTAGGACTCGTTTTTCGGCAGCAGCCACACATGACCGTCGGCGTGAGACAGAATCTTGACAGTTGCTTCACCATCGATCATCGCGGCAACCGTCTGCCCGTCAACAGCGGTGGGCTGAGAGCGTACCACGACATAGTCACCATCAAGGATCCCCGCATCAATCATTGACTCGCCGTTGACACGCAGCATGAACACGTTGCCTTGCCCCGTCAGTGAGGTGGGAAGCTCGAACGTGTCCTCAACATGCTGTTCTGCCGTGATAGGCGCGCCGGCAGCGATCTGCCCGACGAGGGGGACAGGAACTGTGTCCTGGTCAGCATGGCTGACCGGGATCTCGATTTCATGGACAGTGGCAGGTGCCTGATCCTGAGCATCGTGGGGATCGCGGGAATCTCCAAGACCCTGCTCCGTGAGTTCAATGCACCGCGCCTGGCCAGGAAGACGACGGATAAAACCAGCCTCCTCCAGTGCGTCAATATGATGCTTCACTGTCGAGGGGGAGGCCAGCCCCACGTTCTGTGCAATCTCACGCACCGAGGGAGGGTAACCGCGTTCGCGGATACTCTCACGAATCGTGTCGAGAATCTCACGCCTGCGACGGCTTAACGTCGCCTCATCCGTCTTCTTCGCCATCGATCCTCCCGTTTATGCAGGTCAATCAGTATTTGGAACGCAAATGCACATGGTCGTTGTTTCACTGTGTTTACAGGGTACCGAAGACTTAGGCAAATGTGAAACATTTGTTCGAGCAAGTCTTGTTGCCCTCATGAAATGATGATATCGTACAAGTGTTCGACGAACATTTGTACGACGATTGAAAGTGAGGGATTCTCATGAGCGCTGCGATTCTTGGAGCAGCTCGAACCGAACACTCCACAACGCGTCATGCTGCGAATCTGCATGTGGTGGACACCGGCGAACTCGCGACAGTTCGTGACATCTCCACTGCACCGTCTCTTCAACGCAAGCGTGCTCGCCTGCTGGAAGAAGACCCCGCCATTCGTCGTCATCCTGTTTTCGCGCGACATCGCGAGGCAGCCACGCCGCGGCTCACTCTTCGCTCTGTGGTGTGCACACTGAGCACATTGGCTGCCGCCACGACACTGAGCGTGGGTGCCGGTCTGTATTTCCAGCCAGACGACTACTCGGGGCCGACCGTGGCGCATTCGGTGACGAATGGAGAGTCAGTGTGGAGCCTTGCTCAAGCCGTGGATACTTCCCGCCCGCTCGAGCAGGTTGTTGTCGACATTGAGCGCCTCAATGACATTGACGGTCCTCTTCAGGTGGGGCAGCGTCTGCAAATCCCAGCAGAGTAGGATTGCGAGCCTGTTGTCACTGTGTCTCGTGTTGCAAATGAGGTGTGAAAACTCGTAGCGTTGAGCTAACACTAGATGGAGGCTCGCGTGCACTGCCCCTTTTGCCATAATCCTGACTCACGTGTCGTAGACACCAGGATCGCTGATGACGGAGCGTCAATTCGACGCCGCCGCGAATGCACTGTGTGCAAGAAGCGCTTCACCACGATTGAAACCTCCTCATTCCAGGTCGTCAAAAACTCAGGAGCAGTTGAGCCTTTCTCCCGAAACAAGGTTATCGCCGGCGTGCGTAAAGCATGCCAGGGAAGGCCAGTTACAGATCACGACCTCGCATTGCTCGCTCAACAAGTAGAAGAGCATCTGCGATCCAGTGGCGTCTCGAACGTCTCGTCAGAAGAAGTGGGCAAAGCAATTCTGCCGTTCCTGTCTCAACTCGATGAGATCGCATTCCTGCGGTTCGCATCTGTCTACCGCTCGTATAACTCGCTCGAAGACTTCGAAGATGCGATTGCGCAGCTGCGCCTGCAGCGCCAGGAAAATGACGATGCTGACAAGACGGCCGATGACAAGGAAGCAACGGTGTCTACCCCCGGCAACACCCGCGACAGTGCGGCTGGGGTACCGCAGCACACTGGAGTGCGCAAGCAGCACGCCCGAAAGCCTCGCAAGAAGCAGATCAGAGAAGAAGAGCCCACACTGCTCGACTCCTAATCGCCAGCGTGGGTTCCTACAACCGAGCGGCCTACTTGTCGCTGCGGCTCGAATCCTGATCGCGGTGCGAATCTCCCTGCCGTTTATCACGCAGACGCTCCACTGCAGCAGACACGGCAGACTGAGCCTGGTCGACAACCTCCTGGGCCTGCTGGGCAAGGTCAGCGGCACGCGACTGCATCGACAAAATATCCTCACGCACCCTGCGGCGCATCACCTTGCCGATCTGAGAGCGCGGCAACTCATTGAGGACAACGAGTTGTCGTGGCAGCGCATAGTGCGACAGTGACTTTTCAGCCCACGTGCGAATGTCATCCAACGTGACAGAGGCGCCCGCCTCCAGCACAATCGCTGCAGCAACCGACTCGCCCGACTTCTTGTCAGGCAATCCCACCACGGCAACATCGCGAACACCTGGCATTGAGCGCACCGCATCTTCAACCTGGCTCGGGAACACCTTGAAGCCCGACGAATTGATCATCTCCTTGCGGCGGTCGGCCATCGTGATGAAACCGTCATCAAGGACCACCAGATCGCCCGTGCGCAGCCACCCGTCAATCAGTGTCTGTTCGGTTTCATCCTCACGGTTCCAATAACCGGCAAACACCTGGGGACCTTTGACGATCAATTCACCGATCTGACCGTCGGGAACATCCTCGTCAATGTTGTCAGGATTGACAATTCGCACCTCGGTGGACGGGAAGGGCAGACCCAGCGTGCCGGGGCGGCGCGCGGGGGAAAGCGGCGAACCCAAGATAATCGGGCTTGCTTCCGTCATGCCGTAGCCCTCCACGATCAGGCCCCTGCTGGTTTCTTCCCAGCGGGCCGCAAGCTCACCATCCAGCGGCATCGCGCCCGAGATCGCAAATCGGACTGACGTGAGATCGGAATCAAGTTCTTCTGCCGCATCCAGGATGCGCTCATACATCGGCGGAACGCCGACGAAGAAGGTACACGGCAAACGCTTTTGTGCAGTCAGCAACATCGCGGTGTCGAACTTCGGGAAAAGCGCCAACGTTGCGCCCAGGCGGATACCTGCCATAAACGAAACACCGAAGCCAAAGGCGTGGAAGAGAGGGAGCACGCAGTACACAACCTCAGAGCCCTCGTGTAGATCTGGAACCCAGGCAATATCCTGCGCCACATTCGCCATGATGTTGCGGTGCGTAATCGTCGCAGCTTTCGGAGTGCCTGTCGTGCCGCCTGTATGCAGCAACAGCGCAGCATCGTCGGGGCGAGCAGGACTGTCACCGGACATCGGCTCGGCATGCTCAACCAACGTGTCCCACGAGGGTACATAGGCGGGAACTGGAGCGGAGATCTCCTGACGTTTTTCCCGCGCAGCCTTAACCGGCAAGCTCAGCAGGAAACGCGTCACCTTCGGCATGGCGTGCGTCAAATCCATTGCGAAAACCCTGCCGGTTCCGCGCAGAAAAGCCAGCTTGTCCACCACTTTTTCCCACGCGATAGCGACGCGCGCACCATGACGGTCAAAAGATTCGTGAATTTCGCGCTCAGGTGCCAGCGGATTGTGCTCCACCACAACAGCACCCACGTACAGCGCTGCGTACACCGCCACAATGTGCTGTGGGCAGTTCGGCATCAGAATTGCCACGCGATCGCCTGGCCGCACACCGGCTCTCTTCAGCACCGTCGCACCCTGCCGAGCCTGCTTCACCAACTCCTGATAAGTGGTCGGGCGTGAGAAGAAATCTAGCGCCACGCGGTTCGGATAACGCGAAGCGACATCCTCAAGAACGTCGGTTATGCGGTGGTCCTTGATGTCAACAGAGTAAGGAATGCCAGGGGCGTACCCAGCCTGAAGCTGATGCATCAGTGTCATTGTTCCTCCTGGATCGTGCCACTAGAATTTACCTGCCCTACGGTAGCGTAGGTTGGCAGGCCAGGAGAAACGCGTATCACACTACAAACTGGTCACGGTCAGACGAATCGTATCGTCCATCGACTCAATGGCATGAAGAGCCTCACGCGGCAATTCCGAAGAAATGTCGGTCAGGGCGTAGCCCACAAACCCCTGCGTCGACAGAATCTGGCCGTCAATGTTGGCCCCGGACTCAGCAAATGTCTGGTTGATCAAAGCCAAAACGCCGGGCGTATTGCGGTGAATGAGCGCAATCCGGTAACGCGACTGTGCCGAAGCCGCAAGCTGCAGATTCGGCAGATTCACACTCATATCCGTCGACCCTGTCGTCAGATAATCGCACAGCTTTGTTGACACAAAGTGTCCGATGTCCAGCTGAGCCTCTTCGGTGGAGCCACCCACGTGCGGCGTCAAAATCACGTTATCCATCCCCACCAGCGGCGAGGAGAACGGCTGGCCATTCTTCTTCGGCTCCTGCGGGAACACGTCGATAGCGGCGCCCGCCAGATGACGAGACAACAAGTGTGAGCGCAGCGCGTCAATATCCACCACGAACCCGCGCGACAGGTTGATGAAAACCGCCCCGCTCTTCATCATGTCGAATTCTTTTTCGCCAAACAGATTCCGGTTCTGCGGTGCGCCGTCAACATGGATCGACACAATATCCGCCTCACGCAACACCGATTCCATCGTCGGCATCTGCGTGGCGTTGCCCAGGGCGAGTCGCTCCGCAATGTCGTAAAAAATAACGTTCAGCCCCATCGCCTCGGCCAGCACTGACAACTGCGTGCCGATGTTGCCGTAGCCGATAATGCCCAGGGTGCGTCCGCGCACTTCGTGCGATCCGTCCGAACTCTTCTCCCACACGCCGCGGTGCAGACGCGAGTTCTTGACCGTGACACGACGCGTCAAGTCAATGATCAAACCGATCGCCAGTTCCACAACTGAACGGGTGTTGGAATACGGAGCGTTGAACACGGCGATACCGTGCTTGGTGGCCGTGGAAAGATCAATCTGGTTCGTCCCAATACAGAAAGCACCAATTGCTTGAAGCTGAGGGTTCGCTTCAATGGCACGCTGTGTGACACGGGTCTTGGACCGCACGCCCACCATGTCAAAACCGTGAAGCGCCTCAATCAACTCATTTTCGTCCAGGGCACCGCTCACGCGTTCAACCTCGACATTGTGATCTGCGAAGATTTGATCAGCGTCAGCGTGAGGATTTTCAAGCAAGAGAACACGAGTCATAAGCTCATATTCTCACAAAGGTGACCTGAAAGTCAGTTCTGTTCAAGTCCGGACAGAACCTGTCCGCTGGAGACGATATGCAGGCGCTGAGTGGACCGCGTCAGCGCCACAAAAAGATCACCCGGCCCGTCGCCCAGAATCTCAGACGGCTCCACCACGATAACTGAGTCAAACTCCAGCCCCTTCGCAGCCGTCGCACTCAGCACTGCGACCCGCTCACTGAGAGTGGTGTGCCCATCTGCGTCAGCGTTCCACTGGTCGGCGCGCTCCGATCCCATGATGATGGCCAGGCGCCCTCGTCCATTCCCAACCGTGTGGTCAAGTACGGACAATTCTCGCCGGATCGCCTCACGCGTCGGCTCCCACATGTCGTCTGTTTCAGGTGACGAGGGTGGCTGGTGCTCCTGCGCGAGATGCGTGAGCTCATAGGCATCGGTCACATCACGCACAGCCTGAAGCTCACCGGACATGGGTTCGCCTACCGCCGCCATAACGCGCTGAGCACGGTCAATGAGCTGGCGAGGCGTGCGATACGAGATCGTCAGCACATACTCCTCACTCAAGGCGCGCGCAGCTGGCCCAAGAGCCTCGTGCCACGTGGACGGGCGATCATGTCCGCGACGCTGATCCAGATCACCGACGACAGTAAACGAGCGGGACGGGCAGCGGCGCAACAGAGCGCGCCACGCCATAGGGGAGAGCTCCTGAGCCTCATCCACGACGATATGCCCATATGTCCACGACCGGTCGCGTCGCGCACGCTCAGCCAGTGAGGAATGAGATTCCCCTTCACGTGTCGCATCAGCCAGCATCTGAGCCGTAACGATACCGTCGCCCAGGTTTTGGCGCTCAATGGCTTCGCGCGCATATGCCAGACGCTCGGCGCGCTCATTATTCTCACGTTCACGCAGGGCCGAGGATGTCCCCAGCAGCTCCGCACACTCATCAAGCAGAGGAATATCACTGACTGTCAGCGGGGAACCTTTCGGGCGCCGAAGCCCAGCAATCTCATCGAAAGTGAGGCGATTGGGAACCGAAGCGTTGAGCTGTTCCAGATAGCCCGGGCGAGCAAAAATCCTCTCCAGCAACGTGAGTGGAGAAGTCGGCATCCACGCCAGGTTGATGGCGCGACGAGCATCCACCGAATCACGGATCTCCTGACGCCACATCTCCACGTCGTTGCCGTCCACGTCATGCACCCCTTCGCGCGAACGGCGATCACGTTCATCGGCAGCCAGTCGGCGCGCCAGAACATCCATGAGCTCCAGCGCAAAACCGTCACGC